>JANXTO010000181.1 GCA_025352365.1 Undibacterium sp.
CCGACGCCGGATTTGACCAGATCGAGCATGGAGGGTTCTTGATCCACCAGCGCGACTTTATTGGGCGTGATGTGGTGCTCGGAAAAAACTTTGGTCAGCAGGCGATTGTGGGCGGATTCGGGTAGTCCAGATCCAGGGCAACTGCGCCAGCGCGGCCCAGTCTTTGCCTGCGACCCGTTTTTTCCAGCCGCTGGGGGCGACGACGCGATAGGTGAAACTGGTCAGACTGAGGGTGTAATAACGGGTTTTGCCATCGTCTGGTGCTTGCCCTAGATAAAAGCCGACGTCTAGTGTGCCAGCGCGCAGTTGCTGCAACATGGAGCCGGACATGCCGTGTTGTAATTTGGTGGACAGCTGCGGATAGGTTTCGACCAGTCGCTTGAGGAACACGCCGAGGCGGGTAAATTCCGGATCGAGGATAGTGCCGATTGCCAGCTCACCGGACAGGGTGGAATGCAGACTGTCGGCAGCCTGTTTAAATTCTGCCATGCTCGCCAGCACCCGTTCGGCATGCGCCAGCAGCTTTGCGCCGTCGTTACTTAATGTCATGCCGTTGGCGCTACGGTTGAGTAATTGCAAGCCTAAACTTTGTTGCAAGGATTTGATTTGCAGGCTGACGGCTGGTTGTGTGACGTGCAGCCGTTCTGCTGCCCGCGTCAGGTTGCCCTCTTTGGCGACGGTGACGAAGGCTTTGAGTTGAGTGATGTCCACAGAAGCTTCCTCATTATTAGCATTGCTTATATTATGCTTGATAATAACTCATTGGATTCTCCTATTCCATAGAGTTAGTCTCTATGGACTTTATAAAATCACCTCAAAGGTTTGCTTATGTCTGCTTTGAATTCTCCTGGCTCTTCTGCTGTCATTACTCCGGTCACGCATTTTATTCACGGCGGTCTGCATCATTCAAGCGGTGAGCGCTGGCAAGACGTGTTTAATCCGGCGACGGGCGCGGTGACTGCCAAGGTGGCACTGGCAACGATGGATGACGTGAACGCTGCCGTTGCTGCTGCCAAAGCGGCTGCACCGGGTTGGGCCGAGACAGCGCCTTTGAAGCGGGCGCGGGTGATGTTTAAGTTTAAGCAGCTGCTCGACCAATACCATACACAAATTGCGACCATGATCACGCAAGAGCACGGCAAGGTGCTGTCGGATGCGATGGGTGAAGTGACGCGTGGGATAGAGATCGTGGAATTTGCCTGCGGCATGCCACAACTCTTGAAGACGCAATTCTCCGACAACATCGGTGGCGGGATCGACAACTATAACCTGCGTCAGCCTCTGGGCGTGACCGCCGGGATTACGCCGTTTAACTTCCCGTTCATGGTGCCAATGTGGATGGCGCCGCTGGCGATTGCGACCGGTAATACGTTTATTTTAAAGCCGTCAGAACGCGACCCGTCCTGTTCTTTATTGATCGCCGATTTGCTTAAGCAGGCGGGTTTGCCGGATGGTGTTTTTAATGTCTTGCAGGGAGACAAACTGGCGGTTGATGGCTTGTTGCAGCATCCCGATGTGTCGGCCATTTCCTTCGTCGGATCGACTCCGATTGCAGAATATATTTATAGCGAAGGCACGCGTATGGGCAAGCGGGTGCAAGCGCTGGGTGGTGCTAAAAATCATCTGGTCGTCATGCCGGACGCGAACCTCGATCAGGCCGTAGATGCGTTAATGGGCGCGGCTTATGGCTCGGCCGGTGAACGCTGCATGGCGATTTCTGTGGCCGTTGCGGTGGGTGATGTGGCCGATCAACTGGTTGACGCTTTAGTGCCGCGTGTAAAAGCCTTGATCGTCAAAAACGGAATGGAAGCCGATGCAGAAATGGGACCGGTCGTGACCGCCATCCATAAGGCAAAAATCGAAGGCTATATTGCTGACGGTATCGCCGAAGGGGCAACGATGTTGGTCGACGGTCGCGGCCTGACGGTGCCAGGACATGAAGGTGGTTTTTTCCTCGGCGGTACGCTGTTTGATCATGTCAAAGAGGGCATGAAAATTCATCGCGAAGAGATTTTTGGACCTGTGCTGTGTGTGGTGCGGGTACCAGATTTTGCCAGCGCTGTTGAGCTGATTAACCGTCACGAGTTTGGCAACGGCGTGTCGCTGTTCACTTCGGACGGCAACACGGCGCGTGAATTTTCACGCAGGATTCAGGTGGGGATGGTGGGCATTAACGTACCGATTCCAGTGCCGATGGCGTGGCATTCTTTTGGTGGCTGGAAGCGCTCGTTGTTTGGCGATCAGCATGCCTATGGCGAAGAAGGTATCCGCTTCTACACCCGTTACAAATCAATCATGCAGCGCTGGCCTGATAGCATAGCCAAAGGGGCAGAATTTACTATGCCGGTAGCAAAATAAAACGGACTTTAAGGGGAGTATCGCTATCAAAATTTTAATTGTCCAAGTAATCATTGGACAGTAGTCTATGTGATATTGATACTACTTACCAGTATTATGCTTTGCGTAATGTCGTCCTAAAACGTTGCAGTGCCTTGTAAGGACCAAATTGCGTAAGCCCTAAATCAGCAACAAAAACAGAAAACACCATCTACTCTATGGACTCAGCAGGCACATACGACTACATCATTATCGGCGCGGGTTCGGCAGGTTGCGTGCTGGCGAATCGCTTATCGCGTGATCAGAGTAAAGAGGTTTTGCTACTTGAGGCCGGCGGTAAAGACGATTACATCTGGATTCATATTCCGGTCGGATATCTGTATTGCATTAATAATCCGCGTACCGACTGGATGTTTCGTACCGAGGCCGAGCCTGGCTTGAATGGTCGCAGCTTGATTTATCCACGCGGCAAAGTACTGGGTGGTTGCTCGTCGATTAATGGCATGATTTATATGCGAGGGCAAGAGCAGGATTATCAACGCTGGGCAGAACATAGCGGCGACGTTGGCTGGCGTTGGGAGCATGTCTTGCCGCTATTTAAACAAAGCGAAGACCATTACGGTGGCATGACTGCAATGCATGGTGCTGGTGGCGAATGGCGGGTAGAAAAGCAGAGGTTGTCCTGGGAAATTCTCGACGCTTTCCGTGAGGCGGCATCACAAGTCGGAATTCCTAAGTCAGACGATTTTAATCGTGGCGACAATGACGGTTGTGGCTATTTTGATGTGAACCAAAAACGTGGCGTGCGCTGGAATGCGTCTAAGGCGTTTTTAAAACCGGCATCTGGACGCGGTAATCTGACCATCATGACGGGCTGTCAGGTCAAGCGCTTAAAAATCACGGCGACAGAAAACGGCAAGGTTTGTACCGGTGTGGAATTCGTCGGTGGCGGTAAAGAATGGTCGGCAGAATCCACCCGTGAGACGATTTTATCGGCGGGTGCAATTGGTTCGCCCGCGATTTTGCAGCAGTCCGGCATCGGCAATGCGGCGCATTTACAACAAGTCGGCGTGACGGTCGTGCATGATTTGCCGGGTGTGGGAGAAAACTTGCAGGATCATTTACAGATTCGGTCCGCCTTTAAAATCAGCGGCGCAAAAACCCTGAATATGATGGCCAATAGTTGGCTAGGTAAGGCGAGCATAGGATTGGAATATCTGTTGAAGCAAAGCGGACCAATGTCGATGGCACCATCGCAGCTGGGCGCTTTTACCCGCTCTGATGCTACGCAAGCCAGCCCTAATTTGCAATATCATGTGCAACCATTGACGCTGGAAAAATTTGGCGATTCTCTGCATTCATTTCCAGCTTTTACCGCCAGCGTCTGTAACTTGCGCCCTACTTCGCGCGGCCATGTGCGGATCGCCAGTGCTGATCCGCTGGTTGCACCTAAAATCACACCCAATTATTTGAGTACGCCGGAAGACAGAAAGATTGCGGCTGACTCACTCACGTTGACTCGCAAAATTGTCGCTGCGCCTGCATTGCAAAAATACGCGCCGGAGGAAATGAAGCCGGGTGCTCAGTTCCGTACTGAGGAAGAACTCGCCAGTGCAGCGGGTGACATCGGCACCACGATTTTTCATCCGGTGGGGACTTGTAAAATGGGACGCGAGGACGATAATAATGCGGTGGTAGATAGTGAGCTACGAGTGTTTGGCGTGCGCGGTCTGCGGGTAGTGGATGCGTCTATTATGCCGACGATTATTTCTGGCAATACCAATTCGCCGACGATGATGATTGCGGAAAAAGCGGCTGCGATGATCGTTGCGGAGCATGCTAAAAAGAGTTCGTAGCTGGCATAAAATAACGTCATGTTTTAGACACTTTTTTAACCAGTTTATGTGTTTTAATGTTTGGCGCTGTTGTTAAAATTCACCGCGGTTACTACGTATAGTAGTTATACCGTATTGTTGAAATCTTACAGCGATGTGTACTATCCAAAAACAATAAAAATGCCCTCTGGAACCAATTCATAGAATAGCCAGAAGGGATGTCACGCAAAAGTTCGTAACGAAACTACGCAGGCAACAAGGAGACCAGATGACTAATGTCATCCTAGAGACAAAGCACTTGACCAAAGAGTTCAAGGGATTTACCGCCGTGAGTGATGTTAACCTGCAAGTGCAGCGTGGACATATTCATGCATTGATCGGCCCCAACGGTGCTGGCAAAACAACCTATTTTAATTTGTTGACCAAATTTCTGGTGCCGACATCGGGTCAGATCTTGTTCAATGGTCGTGACATTACCTCCGCTAGACCGGCGCAAATTGCGCGTCAGGGCATTATTCGCTCATTCCAGATTTCAGCCGTCTTCCCGCACTTAAGTGTGATGGAAAACGTGCGTATCGGTTTGCAGCGCAATCTTGGGACTTCCTTTCATTTTTGGAAAAGCGGCGGCAGTTTGTCACGTCTGAACGACAAGGCAATGGAGTTGCTGGCGCAGGTCGATCTGACCGAATTTGCCGATACGATTACGGTGGATTTGCCTTACGGTCGTAAGCGCGCGCTGGAGATCGCAACTACCTTGGCGATGGAACCGGAAATGATGCTGCTGGACGAGCCGACTCAAGGGATGGGACATGAAGACGTGCATCGTGTCACCGAGCTCATCAAAAAAGTTTCTGCCGGTCGCACCATTCTGATGGTGGAACACAACATGAGTGTCGTATCCGGTATCTGTGACAAGATTTCTGTTTTGCAGCGCGGTGCGATGCTGGCAGAAGGTAGTTATGACGAAGTGTCAAAAAATCCAAAAGTGATGGAAGCGTATATGGGAAGTAGTGCGGGCAGCACGGCCGGCGAACTGGAAGGAGCGCACGCATGACGACCGCCACTGCAACGACGGCTGCGCCTTCTAAGACAAGCAATCCCGCAATCACACCAGCTCTGCAAATCAGCAATCTGCAAGCTTGGTATGGCGAGTCACATATTTTGCATGATGTGAACTTGGTCGTAAATCCGGGTGAAGTCGTAACCTTATTGGGTCGCAATGGCGCAGGCCGTACCACGACAATGCGCGCCATTATGGGCCTTACAGGCGCACGTAAAGGTTCAATCAAAATCAATGGTGTTGAAGCGATTTATTTACCGATCTATAAAGTGGCACATCTGGGCGTTGGTTACTGCCCCGAAGAGCGCGGGATTTTTTCTTCGTTATCCACTGAAGAGAATTTGATGCTGCCACCGTCTGTATCAAGCAAAGATCAAGGCATGTCGATTGCCGAGATTTATGAGATGTTCCCTAATCTGGCAGAACGTAAGACTAGTCAGGGGACTCGTTTATCCGGTGGTGAACAGCAGATGCTGGCAGTCGCACGTATCTTGCGCACTGGCGCACGCCTGCTGTTGCTGGATGAGATCTCTGAAGGTTTGGCACCGGTGATTGTGCAAGCCTTGGCTCGTATGATTACAACGCTGAAGGCCAAGGGTTATACGATAGTGATGGTTGAACAGAACTTCCGCTTTGCTGCGCCGCTGGCAGATCGTTTTTATGTGATGGAGCATGGACAGATTGTTGAGACATTTGCCGCCTCAGAGCTGAAAGAGAAGATGTCAGTCTTAAACGAATTGCTGGGTGTATAAGTTTTAATCTGTGTTTTAAGTGGTATTTTTGGTGATGTGGTAGTGATTTTGCTGGTAGTTGTTCGTGCTCTAAGAGCGATACTGTCGGATACAAATATTCGGGTATAAATTTAAAAAAAATGATTGGAGAAGACACATGAAAACAAAATTCAAAATAGCAGCACTGGCAGTTTCTGCGGCAATGGCAAGTCTGTCAGGTACAGCATCTGCCCAGATTTCTGGTGATACAGTCAAGATTGGTTTTATTACGGACTTATCGGGTCTGTATTCTGACATTGACGGTCTAGGCGGTGTAGAAGCGATCAAGATGGCAATTGCTGATTTTGGCGGTACCGTGTTAGGTAAAAAGATTGAGCTGGTCACCGCCGATCACCAAAACAAAGCGGATATCGCAGCCAGCAAAGCACGTGAATGGTTTGACCGTGATGGCGTCGACATGCTGATCGCAGGTACTAACTCTGGCACTAATTTGGCGATGTCGAAAGTTGCGCTGGAAAAGAAAAAACCTTTGATTTCCATCGGCGGCGGTACAGCTCGTCTGACCAATGAAGAATGCACGCCGTACACGATTCACTATGCGTATGACACCGTCGCGCTGGCAAAAGGTACGGGCTCTGCGGTGGTTAAACAGGGTGGTAAAAGCTGGTTCTTCCTGACCGCGGATTATGCTTTCGGCGCGTCGCTGGAAGGTGACACTACTGCGGTAGTCAAAGCCAGCGGCGGTACTGTGGTTGGTGCGGTGCGTCATCCTTTGTCGGCATCGGATTTCTCTTCTTTCTTACTGCAAGCACAGGCGTCTAAAGCACAAATTCTGGGCTTGGCCAATGCAGGCGGCGACACCATCAACGCGATTAAAGCGGCGAACGAGTTTGGCATCACTAAAACGATGAAGCTGGCTGGTCTGCTGATGTTTATCAATGACGTGCATTCGCTGACATTGAAAGCAACGCAAGGCATGTATCTGACGGATAGCTGGTATTGGGATTCAAACGAAGAGACCCGTACTTGGGCGCGTCGTTATTTTGGCAAAATGAAAAAGATGCCGTCCAGTTTGCAGGCAGCTGATTATTCTGCCACGATCCAATATCTGAACGCGGTAAAAGCGGCTGGTTCGGACGATACTGACAAAGTATTGGCCAAACTGCGCGCAACCAAGATCAATGATATGTACGCCAAAAACGGATCGATCCGCGGTGATGGCAGCATGATTCATGACATGTATCTGATGCAGGTAAAAGCGCAGGCGGATTCTAAATATCCATGGGATTACTACAAAGTGGTGCAGACAATTCCTGGTGACCAGGCATTTACGACCAAAGCAGAAAGTAAGTGCACTGCCTGGAAATAAGCTGTAAATATGTTTCAATCAGCTTCCATCGTGAGGCGCTGACCGACTAGTCAGCGCTTCTTACCGATTTCACTCTTGCCCTTTTGGGCATCTTTTTCTGAATGCCATGGAAATATTTGGTATACCGCTGCAAGCGATGCTGAGCCAACTGTTGCTGGGATTGGTGAATGGTTCTTTTTACGCCATGTTGTCACTCGGTCTGGCCGTGATTTTTGGTCTGTTAAACGTGATCAATTTTGCTCACGGGGCTTTGTACATGATGGGCGCTTTTCTGGCCTGGATGGGCATGAATTACTTCGGGATTAATTACTGGGTCATGCTGATTGCCGCCCCTTTGTTAGTTGGCCTGTTTGGTGTCGTGATCGAAAAAACGATGTTGCGCTGGTTATATAAGTTAGATCATTTGTATGGCCTGCTGTTGACCTTCGGCCTGACGTTGTTGCTGGAAGGTTTGTTCCGCTCGTTTTATGGTGTGTCTGGTCAGCCGTATTCTGTTCCTGATGCGCTGGCAGGAGCGACCGATCTGGGTTTTATGATCTTGCCGAATTATCGCGCCTGGGTGGTGTTGGCGTCGCTCGTGGTCTGTTTCGCTACCTGGTTTGTGATTGAAAAAACCAAGTTAGGTGCTTACCTGCGTGCTGGTACCGAGAACCCGAAACTGGTCGAGGCCTTTGGCGTGAATGTGCCGTTGATGGTGACTTTGACTTACGGTTTTGGCGTGGCACTGGCGGCCTTTGCTGGCGTGCTGGCAGCACCGGTGATCCAGGTCTCACCCCTGATGGGATCGAATCTGATTATCACCGTGTTTGCGGTGGTCGTGATTGGCGGTATGGGTTCGATCCTGGGTTCTATTCTCACGGGTCTGGGCTTGGGTGTGATCGAAGGTTTAACCCGCGTGTTTTATCCCGAACTGTCTGCCACCGTGGTGTTTATCGTGATGGCGATTGTGCTGATGATCCGGCCTGCCGGTTTGTTCGGCAAAGAGAAATGATTGAGGAGCTAAACGCATAATGAATAAAAAAATTGGCTACAGTTTGGCTTTTGTACTTTTGCTCGCGGCACCGTTTGTGGTTTACCCCGTGTTCTTGATGAAGCTGCTTTGCTTCGCCTTGTTTGCGTGTGCGTTTAATTTATTGATCGGTTTTACGGGTTTGCTCTCGTTTGGTCATGCCGCATTTTTCGGCGGCGCAGGGTATATGGCGGGCTGGCTGTTAAAGACGGCGGGATTGCCAGTCGAGGCGGGTTTGCTGCTGGCAACTGCGGGCGCTGCTCTGATCGGTTTGGTGATGGGCAGTCTGGCGATTCGCCGGCAGGGTATTTACTTCACGATGATTACACTGGCGCTGGCGCAGATGTTGTACTTCGTGTTCTTACAAGCCAAGTTCACTGGTGGTGAGGATGGCTTGCAAGGCGTGCCGCGTGGACAGCTATTGGGTTTTATTGATTTGAGTTCAGACCTTAGACTGTATTACCTCGTACTGGCGATTGCTATTGGCGGCTTTGCCATCATCGTGCGCACCATTAGCTCCCCGTTTGGACAGGTGCTGAAAGCAGTTAAAGAGAACGAGCCACGCGCAGTGTCGTTAGGTTATGACGTCGATAAATACAAGCTGCTGGCATTTGTTCTCTCCGCCGCATTGGCGGGATTGGCGGGCGCGACTAACACGCTGGTGCAAGGTTTTGAGACGCTGACCGACGTGCATTGGACTATGTCAGGTCTGGTCGTATTAATGACGCTGGTGGGCGGTTTAGGCACCTTGGTGGGCCCTATCGTCGGCGCAGTCATCATCATCGCTTTGGAAAACAAATTAGGTGACCTCGGCGAGTGGCTGGCAAATGCCACCTCGATAGAATGGTTTCGCTCCATTGGCGATTCGGTCACGATTGTGACTGGCTTGATCTTCATCATCTGCGTACTGGCGTTCCGGCGCGGCATTGTCGGAGAATTGGGTGCTTGGCTGGCGCGGTCTGGTAAGGCTAAAGTCGGTTAAATTAAGTTAAGTTGAGTGCGGAATAGTAGAAAGAAAAAGCCCCGGGGCGATGCGGGGCTTTTTTGTTCCAGTCTCGAGCTGAAATTTATATACTCCCTCATTATTTGTTTAAATATGCCTTACTGTCCAATCATTATATGGACACTTAATATATACATGGTGAGAGTATGTATTTAGTGTATTGCTACGATAGGACTTGTTCTTGATCTGAGTACTCAGATAAATTGAGATTTAACATGTAAGATTTACTAAAGCATCAGCGGCCTTTGTCTGATAAGTTTAAGATGCCAAGTCTCTAAAAAAGAAATTTCTTATGCCACATCCCACTCCTTTAGCCAGTCTTACTGCGGGTGCGCGCGACACCATTCCCATGTTGTTGGGCGCTGCGCCGTTTGGTATGATTTTTGGTGCTTTGGTCGCGACTGTGCAGATGCATGCCTGGCAAGGGCAACTAATGTCGCTTGCTGTGTTTGCAGGGTCGAGTCAGTTTATTGCGGTCGGTTTGATCGCCAGCAATACCGGTTTTCTGGTGATCTGGCTCGCGACCTTTATTGTTAACTTGCGGCATATGCTGTATGCCGCAACTTTGTTGCCGCATGTGCGTCATCTTTCTAAGAGCTGGCGCTGGTTATTGGGATGTCTGCTGACGGATGAAACCTTTGCCGTGGTGGATCGCTATTACCGGGAACATCCGAATACGCAATTGGGGCATTGGTACTTTCTGGGTTCGGGTTTGGCGATGTATGGTAATTGGCAGTGTTGGACCCTGGTGGGTTTATTGTTTGGGGCGATTTTCCCGCAATTGCAAACCTTGGGTCTGGACTTTGCGATGGTGGCTACTTTTATTGCGATTATTGTTCCGCAGCTAGTTCGCTTGCCGCATTTTGCTGCGGCGCTTGCTGCTGGTACTGCGGCTTATCTGCTGCAAGATTTGCCGTACAAGTTGGGCTTGCTGGTGGCCATTGCGGTGGGCGTTAGCATAGGTTTGCTGGCATCGCACTGGTCTGCGAACAAAGCGGATAATAAAAATACCAGCGCGGAGAAGGTATGAATATCACCTTGATTATTATCGGTATGGCGGTGATTACTTGCCTGATTAAAGCGATTATTTTTGTGATGGGGGACAGGGTGGTATTTTCTCCGTTGCTAAAAAAAGCCTTGGCCTTTGTTCCCGTCACTGTTCTTACAGCGATTATTGTCCCAATGGTGTTGTCGCCACATGGTCAGGGTTTGGAATTACATTGGCGTAATCCACAACTGATCGGCGCGCTCGCTGCCATTGCCGTTTGTGTTGCAACCCGCCGCCAGCTACCGACGATTTTCATCGGCTTGCTGGTGTTTTTCGGTTGGCAGTTTTTAGGGAATGTCTAACATTCTACTCAGCCATCATATGTTCGGCGGTTGAACCGGTGCCGCAGCGAGTGTATCGGTTTGCGCCGCTATGACGACCTACAAAGCCGCCGCGTAAATTGCCCGCGCATCTTCCCGTGTTACTTCTCGTGGATTATTTCCTAACAGCCGCGTCTGTAACATGGCGTCGCTGGCCAACTGATCTAAATCCTTCTCAGTGACACCGACTTGTCTGAGTTGGGTTTCTATTCCGACTCGGTTGGCAAGTGCCTCCATGGCACCGATCAGGGCATTGCTGCGGGCTTCTTCACTCCCTTGTGCTGTTGGGGCAATGATGCTGGCAAGTTCTGCATATTGCCCAGCAGCGGTCGGTGCATTAAAGCGTAATACGTGTGGTAATACCAGCGAATTGGACAATCCATGAGGTACATGGAAGATGCCGCCAATCGGGTAGGCGAGTGCATGTACTGCGGCGCACGGCGCGTTGGCAAAGCATTGCCCCGCTAGCATGGCGCCTAGTAACATGGCTTGTCTGGCGGCGAGATTGCCGCCATTGGTGCAGGCTTCGTCGATATTCGTCCAAAGCAAACTTAAAGCCTGGCGCGCCAGCATATCGGACAAGGCATTCTTTTTATGTTTGGTGGTGTAGGCTTCGATCGCGTGTACCATCGCGTCAATTCCGGTGGCGGCTGTGATTTTTGCCGGTAGGCCTACGGTGAGCTCCGCATCGAGGATAGCGATGTCGGCATATAGCTGTGGTGACACCACTCCCATTTTGGTCGTTGCGCCTGTGGTGACGATAGAGATCGGTGTGACCTCTGATCCTGTCCCTGCGGTGGTTGGTATCAATATTAAGGGTAGGCGTTTGCCTCTGACATTGCCGATGCCGTACATGCTGCTTAGCGGTTGATCGCTGCCTGACAACACCGCAATCAGTTTGGCGACATCCATCGAGCTGCCACCGCCAAAGCCGACGACCAGTTCTATCTCTTGCTGTTTGGCGCTTTCCACCGCTTGATGAACTACGACTTCTGGCGGATCGGCAACCACATCCGAAAAAATGCTGACTTTGTATTGTTGTTGCTCTAAGTTTGTTACTGCCGGTGCAATCAGCCCGGTTTTAAGAAAGCCAGCATCAGTGACAATCAGTACGCGTTTTATCTCTGGATAATGCTGTTTGATGATATCGCCTAATTGTTTGGCTGCGCCGATCTGGCTGATGATGTATGGCACGGTACGAAAATCAAAATTATTCATGTTCTGGCTCTCCTTGTAATCCTTATTGTAGCAAGTCTTGCTATGCTGTCAGGCTGAATAGATTTCAACGTTATAAGCTTTGCGTCGGGATTTGCCGGGCGCTAAATCTAAGTGTAACAGTTTGATTTTCGCGTTTATGAGCGATTGTTGTCCTTGCTGATTTGCTTCACCTTTCCCGTAAAATTAATAACATGACAGACATATTGATACTTGCTTGCGCCGCTTATTTTGCTGGTTTAGTTGATGCGGTAGTAGGCGGTGGTGGTTTGATACAAGTACCTGCCTTATTTTCAGTCATGCCAAACGTGGCACCTGCAACCTTGCTGGGAACCAATAAATTAGCAGGTATTTGGGGTACGACAGTCGCGGCGAGAAATTATGCGAAAGCGGTGAAGGTGCGTTGGGCGATGGTGTTACCTGCGGCATTCACAGCTTTTTTTCTGGCGTTTTTGGGCGCTTTTACTGTTACTCATATACCGCCTACTTATTTGCGTAAAGCCTTACCGCTTATTTTGATCGCCGTCGCGGTTTACACATTTAAGAAAAAAGACTTCGGCAGCAACCATGCTCCTACTTTTGCGCATAACAAAGAACTTTGGATGGCAATGTTGGTTGGGGGTGGCATTGGGTTTTATGATGGTTTTTTCGGTCCTGGTACCGGTAGCTTTTTAATGTTTTTATTCGTCCGTTTTTTTGGATACGACTTCTTGAGCGCATCTGCAGTCGCCAAAATTATTAATGTTGCGTGCAATGCGGCAGCTCTGTTGTGGTTTGGTTACAGCGGACACGTTATTTGGCAGACTGGGTTAGCCATGGCGGTTTGTGGAGTGTTAGGATCATTGTCGGGTAGCCGGATGGCAATTAAATATGGCAGTGGTTTCGTCCGGAAAGTGTTTTTGGCCGTAGTTTTGGCGCTGATTTGCAAAACCACTTACGACGGCTTTATCAAGTAGCTGAAATTTGAGGTTGAGCATATATTTTGATGCATATATATCCGAAAGTAATGTAGCTAATTAAATAATACTAAATTTGTTTCACGTGAAACAAAATAAAAAAAGGGATGGACGTGGCATATCGAGATATGGTGATATTTCAGCGAACAGATTTAGGTAGAGCAGAAATTCGTGACAAAAGACATGGATTGACTCAGAGCGAACGCTTGGTGTTGATTATTGTTGATGGCGTTAGTTCGTATGGGCAGTTGCGTGTAAAGCTTAAGAGTCTGGTAAAGGAACGTTTTGACCGTGCTTTGCGTAGCCTCTCTGATAAAGGCTTGCTGTATGAAGTAATGTTCCCATTGGATAATCAGGTTCCTGATTTTGTCGAGCCCGACGCAATGGATCGTTTTCTTCGTCAGGAAGATTCTGATCCTGTGTCAGTGATTGCATATCAGCCAGAGGAGGAGTTATCCAATAGCATTTTGCGTGCTGACGGGCTGATTGCTAATAGTGATGTACAAGAAGTTATACCCGTCGATCCATATCCTAGTTTAATCATGAATACGATAGATAGACTGGAAGAGCCCGTCATCTATACTAAAGATAAAGTCGTTAAATCGATTAACATTCACGAGCCGGTTGCTGAGACCATAGAAGTAGATTTCTATTTGCCACTGGAGATTCAAGAAGAAGTTCCTGTTGTTGCAGCTCCTATACTTACGTCAACAGATACGTTGGCTGAGCCAAAAGTACCATCTGTTGCTCCTGTGAAGGCTAGGTCGCGACCGGAATCTATTTCTAGTATGAAGCTTGATGCTGTAGCTTCTCCGCTCAATGAAGCAAAAGCTGGGTCAAAGGCTGCTTTAAAAGCAAATATAAAACCGACTGTCAGAGATGACGGCAATCCTATTACGCAGGTAGTAGTCCCGCAGTTTGACGCAAAGACGCGTACCAAGCTTGTTCAAAAATTCCCTGAGCCTAAACCGCCCAAGCAAGCGCCCTTAAAAAGGAAGAAAACTTGGGTAGATTATCTGGATTCCCGTTATTCCTTGCTGTTATTGATTTTGGGTGTGGCACTTGCGTTTATGCCTGCATTGGCTAGATTTTTTAAGTAGGCAGTTAATAAGGGCAGAGAATTTTAGCTTTGGCTTGATTAAGTATCCATTGTTTCACGTGAAACACCCTGATGATGGCTATTGAAATTATTGATGAGCACAGTTTTTCATCAAAAAACCTCTATAATCGTGCCTCTCCAAGAAATCCAAAAGTAGAAATATCCTATGTTTTATCCTAAAGAATTCGATGTGATCGTAGTTGGCGGCGGCCATGCTGGTACTGAGGCCGCACTTGCCTCCGCACGCATGGGGCAGAAAACGCTTTTACTTTCGCACAATATTGAAACGCTCGGCCAGATGTCGTGTAATCCTTCAATAGGTGGCATAGGAAAAGGGCACTTGGTCAAGGAAGTGGATGCCATGGGCGGCGCGATGGCGATTGCCACCGATGAGGCTGGTATCCAATTCCGTATTCTAAATTCGTCCAAAGGTCCGGCAGTACGCGCGACCAGAGCGCAAGCTGACCGTATTTTGTACAAGCAAGCGATCCGTAGCAGGCTGGAAAATCAGCCCAACCTCTGGCTGTTTCAGCAGGCAGTAGATGACTTAATGGTAGAAGGCGACCGTGTCGTCGGTGCTGTAACACAGGTTGGTATTCAGTTTCGTAGCCGGTCTGTTGTGTTGACCGCAGGTACTTTCCTCGATGGGAAGATCCACGTTGGCCTGAATAATTATTCGGCAGGACGTGCTGGCGATCCTCCTGCTATCTCTCTATCGACCCGTTTGAAAGAGCTCGCCTTGCCACAAGGCCGTTTGAAAACGGGTACGCCGCCGCGCATTGATGGCCGCAGTATTAATTTTTCGGTGATGCAAGAGCAGCCTGGAGATTTGAATCCTATTCCAGTCTTTTCGGTGATGGGCAATGTCAACATGCACCCGCGCCAGTTACCATGCTGGATTACTCATACTAACGAATGCACTCACGATATTATTCGCGCCGGGCTCGACCGCAGTCCTATGTATACTGGCGTAATCGAAGGAGTAGGGCCGCGCTATTGTCCGTCGATTGAAGACAAGATTCATCGTTTTGCCAGCAAAGAATCACACCAGATTTTTCTGGAGCCAGAAGGTCTGACCACCAACGAGTATTATCCGAACGGAATTTCCACCAGTTTGCCGTTCGATGTACAGCTAGATTTGGTACGTTCGATGCGCGGTATGGAAGACGCTTATATTCTGCGTCCTGGTTATGCGATTGAATATGACTATTTTGATCCACGTGGATTAAAAACTTCCTTGGAAACACGTTCAATTAAAGGCTTGTTTTTTGCCGGACAAATCAACGGTACTACCGGTTACGAAGAAGCGGCAGCACAAGGTATGTTGGCAGGACTGAACGCAGCATTGTTGACCCAAGGCCGTGATGCCTGGGTGCCGCGTCGTGATGAAGCTTATCTGGGTGTTCTGGTCGATGATCTGACTACCAAGGGTGTGCAAGAACCTTACCGTATGTTCACCAGCCGTGCCGAATTTCGTCTGAGTTTGCGTGAAGATAATGCCGACATGCGTCTGACCGAGATCGGTCGTCAGCTCGGTTGCGTCAGCGATGCGCAATGGGCAATGTTCGAACAAAAGCGTGAGGCTGTTTCACGTGAAATGGAAAGACTGCGTTCGACTTGGGTGAACCCACGTATTTTGGCGGATGTTGAGGCTGAGCGTATTGTGGGTAAAGCCTTGGAGCGAGAATATTCTCTGGCCGATTTATTGCGCCGCCCACACGTGACGTATGAATCTTTGATGACCATGCAAGGTGCTGATGGTCAACAACTTGCGGGGCCTGGTGTGCAAGACGACGCGGTAAAAGAGCAGGTCGAAATCCAGGTCAAATATTCTGGCTATATTGACAGGCAGGCAAAAGAGGTTGAGCGCCACGCGTATTTTGAAAACCTCAAAATGCCAGACGATTTCGATTACTTAGAAGTCAACGGCCTGTCGGTAGAAGTGAAGCAAAAGTTGAATACGCATCGGCCAGAAACACTGGGGCAGTGCGGGCGCGTTTCTGGCGTGACACCAGCGGCGATTTCGCTATTATTGGTGCATATGAAGAAACGTGGTTTTAAAGAGTTTGCTGCTGCACCCGAATTAGCTGTTGCGGTAGAAATAGGTGATGGCGAATGAGCGGGTTTGATGCAGCAAGCTTGCGGGCTAGTTTGGCTGAGGGAATAAAGGCTTTGCCCTTGTCACTGGACGATGCACAGACCGATCAGATGATTGCTTACCTGGCGCTGTTATCGAAGTGGAATTCCGTCTATAACCTGACGTCGATTCGTGACCCGAAGGAAATGGTAAAGCAGCATGTGCTGGATTCTCTGTCCGCCGCACCTGCTTTCAAAGATGCTAAAAACGTATTGGATGTCGGTGCTGGCGGCGGTTTGCCAGGCATGATATTGGCGATTACTTATCCAGCGATCCGTATTTCCATGATCGATACGATCAGCAAAAAGACCGCTTTTTTGACTCAGGCGAAAACCGAATTGGGCTTGAAAAATGTCACCGTCCATACTGGCAGAGTTGAAGCGTTGGCGGTGAAAGAGAAGTTTGATGTGATTACCTCGCGTGCTTTTTCTGAACTATGCAACTTCATTAACTGGTCGGGGCATTTGCTGGCAGAAGGCGGGCAATTCATCGCCATGAAAGGCGTTGCGCCCGATCAGGAAATCGAACGTATGCCAGAAGGATGGCAAGTCCAGTCTCTACAGCCTTTGTCAGTTCCGGGCATGGATGCAGAACGTCATCTGGTGTTTATCAAGCGCCAGTAAATTTCGGTTCATGAGCAGCCTCAATCCGTATTGCAAAAGTATTGGTACCAATCTAAGCAAAGCTGATGGTGTTGTAGATAAAAATATACTCCTAATCAGTATTTTTAATTGTCCATGTAATCATTGGACAATACGGCTTAATTTATAAAATAATGGGGGAGTATATTGATTTTGACGTAGTTTAGAGTAAAGCAATTCGCTTCTATGTCATTGCCTTCAAGTTGTACTTATTATCCTCCAGAACCCTACTCAAAGTAAGCTAAAGTCATATGGCAAAAATTTTTTGTGTCGCAAACCAAAAAGGTGGGGTGGGCAAAACCACGACCACAGTCAATCTGGCTGCCGGATTGGCGAAGCTTGATCAGCGCGTATTGCTGGTCGATCTCGATCCGCAAGGCAATGCCACCATGGGTGCGGGCATCAATAAAGCCAAGCTGACGTCGTCGATCTATCAGGTGTTGTTGGGTATGTCCGACGCCGCCTCGGCGATTCTGCGATCCGAGTCCGGCAACTTTGATGTCTTGCCTGCAAACCGTGAATTAGCCGGTGCCGAAGTAGAAATGGTGGAACTGGAAAACCGGGATAAACGTCTGCGCAACGCATTGGCTACAGTAGGCGCTAACTACGACTTCATCCTGATCGATTGCCCCCCGGCTTTATCTATGCTGACCTTAAACGGATTGTGCGCCGCTCATGGTGTCGTGATTCCTATGCAGTGCGAATATTATGCATTGGAAGGTTTGTCCGACCTGGCTAATACCATTAAAAAAGTATCGGTCAACCTCAATCCGGATCTGAAAATTGTCGGTTTGTTGCGGGTCATGTTTGATCCGCGTATGACGTTGTCGCAGCAAGTCTCTGATCAGTTAGAGCAGCACTTTGGCGATAAAGTATTTAAAACCGTCATCCCCCGCAATGTGCGTTTGGCGGAAGCGCCCTCGTATGGCATCCCAGGTGTCGTGTTTGACCCTAGCTCTAAAGGCGCGCAAGCCTACATTGCTTTCGGCGCGGAGATGGTGGAGAGAATCAAATTGTTAGAAACGAAGTTAGACACTAAGTCGGAAGCAACATAATGGTAACCAAAAAACAAAAAGGCTTGGGGCGCGGTTTAGAGGCCCTGTTTGACGGCGCAGGTGATTTTACAGAGGCAGTTCCCACGGTAGCGGGCGCACCGAGCAGCTTGTCGGTCACTCAGATGCAGGCAGGCAAGTATCAGCCCCGTACCCGCATGGATGAGGGCGCGCTGACCGAGTTGGCTAATTCGATTAAAGCGCAAGGCTTAATGCAGCCGATATTGGTACGTCCGATTGGTCAGAATAATGGCATCACGCGGTATGAAATCATTGCCGGTGAACGTCGTTTCCGCGCTTCGCAAATGGCAGGTTTGGAGGAAGTGCCGGTACTGGTAAAAGATGTAGACGATCAAGCCGCCGCGGCGATGGCTTTGATTGAAAATATCCAGCGCGAAGATCTCAATCCTTTAGAAGAAGCGCAAGGCATTCACCGTTTAATTACGGATTTCAGTTTTACCCATGAGCAAGCGGCCAGCGCAGTAGGGCGATCACGCAGCGCGGTGTCTAATTTATTGCGTCTTCTCAATTTGGCTAAGCCGGTACAAACCATGTTGATGGCAGGCGATATTGACATGGGGCATGCCCGTGCTTTGCTGGCAACGGATGCCGCGACGCAAATCCAACTGGCAAATCAGGTTGTCGCTAAACGTATGTCCGTACGCGAGGCCGAGAAACTGGTCACCCGTACAACAGCTGAAATGAGCTTGCCAGCGAAAACGCGGGATAAGGCAGAAAAATCGAGGGACATTACTCGTTTAGAAGAAGAGCTTTCAGACCTGCTGGCAACCCAAGTTACCTTAAAAATGGGTAGTAAGGGTCGGGGGCAACTAATGATCGATTTTGCAGACCTGGATAGTCTGGATGGCATTATTTTAAAAATACGCGGTCAATAAGACTGGTTTCCCATATGAAAATTTTATTGCTGCCCGGTTTATACAATTCAGGTGCGACGCACTGGCAAAGTTTGTGGGAACAGCAACTAGCCAACCAGTATGACATTCACCGGGTTCAGCAAGATAGTTGGGGTCAGCCTGATCGCGAGTCTTGGGTAACGACTCTTTCGCAAGCAGTCAATCGCGCTGATGGCACCGTTATCTTAGTAGCGCATAGTCTGGGTTGCGCTTTAGTTGCATGGTGGGTCGCATCCGGTATGCCGGGAGTGCAAGATACCCGTAAGGTAAGGGCGGCATTATTAGTGGCGCCGCCAGAGGTAGAGCGGGTCGATTTTCCGGCACCGAGTTTTGCACCAATGCCGCAAACAGCGATGAGCTTTAAAACAAAAGTGATTGTTTCTAACGACGATCCTTGGTGTGAGATGCAAATTGCGCAGAAGTGGGCGCAGAGTTGGGGTGCGGAATTTCACCATATCGGTGCAAAGGGTCATATTAACGGAGATTCTAGTTTAGGTGACTGGAAGCAAGGCCAGCATTGGCTTGCCGAGCTGATAGCTAGCGCAGAAAATTGATGTGTGTCTCATTTTGATGCGTCGCATCAAACGTTTGACGGTGGTGCGCACTACCACGTATAATTTCGTGGTTTTGGTTGGCAGGCGTTTGCGCTGACTTAAATCGTTTGGCAGCGAACAAATTTTATTAGATACTGCCGACAAATTACGAGGAATTGGCATGGCGCGTATTGTCTTGCTGCAATTTGTAGCGACGTTTGTAGTCGCACTGGTTGCGGTACTTATCGCTGGCACAGCCTCTGGAATATCCGCATTATTAGGCGGTTTGTGTTGCGCGGTTCCTAATGCTTTATTTGCCGCACGGTTATATGCCAGTGCCAAAAAGCCCGGCGGAGCCAATCCGATGACATTCTTCATCGGTGAATTTGTCAAAATTGCGTCAACAGTGGCTCTTATGGCAGCGACTGTTTATTTGTACCACGATGTGAACTGGCTGGCGTTCGTCGCTGCCTTTGTCTTGGTACTAAAAAGTTATTTCATTTTACTATTTAGACACTAATTATGAGCGCAACAGAGAACGCCCCAACCGCGTCAGAATATATAGTCCATCACTTGGGCCATTTTTCTACCAAACATCAAGACAAGATCGTCGACTTCTCCCTTTTTAACTTAGACACTATTTTTTGGTCTATTTTTGCTGGTGTCCTCGGTAGCGTGATTTTGTTCATCGCTGCACGTAAGGCGACTTCAGGCGTCCCAGGTCGTTTTCAGGCAGCCGTAGAAATTTTGGTTGAAATGGTAGAAGAGCAGTCGAAAGGTATCGTACACGGCAACCGTACTTTTATTGCTCCATTGGCGTTGACAGTGTTCGTCTGGGTTGCAATTATGAATTCCCTCGACTTTTTGCCAGTGGATATGTTCGCTGGTTTATTCCGCCTGTTAGGCATTGTCGGTCACGACGGTGCCGAAATCCACCACCGCGTTGTTCCGACTGCAGATTTGAATGGCACTTTAGGTATTTCTTTAGGCGTATTTGCTCTGATGCTTTACTACAGTGTCAAAATCAAGGGTCTCGGTGGTTTCATTCATGAGTTATTTGCTGCCCCATTTGGTATTTATATGGCACCAGCTAATCTGTTGTTGAACGTGATTGAATATGCTGCAAAGACGGTGTCTCTCGGTATGCGACTGTTCGGCAACATGTTTGCGGGTGAGCTGTTGTTCTTGTTGATTGCCTTATTGGGCTCCATGGCAACAACGTTTGGTGTTGTCGGTCATTTGATCGCAGGTTCCATCTGGGCAATTTTCCATATTTTGATTGTATTTTTGCAGGCTTTCATTTTTATGATGTTGACGTTGGTCTACATCGGCCAGGCCCATGAGGGGCATTAATTTGGCCGAGTTGGTTTTAGTATTGGTATTACAGTAGTTTGTTTCTTGGTTTTGTTTTCTAGTTTTTCATTATTTTTACTTTTAAGGAAATTGTCATGACTGATTTATCATTTGTTGCTTTGGCTTGCGGTTTGATCATTGGCTTGGGTGCGATCGGTGCTTGTATCGGTATCGCTATCATGGGCGGTAAATACTTGGAAGCATCTGCTCGTCAACCAGAATTGATGAACACTTTGCAGACAAAAATGTTCTTGCTGGCTGGTTTGATCGATGCGGCGTTCTTGATCGGTGTTGGTATCGCTATGTTATTCGCGTTTGCTAATCCATTCGTGCCTAAATAAGTCGCTTTTCCTTCTCGTACCGTGAGCTTTGCTTTCGGTTAGAACCATTTAGATAAGGAATTACCGTGAACTTAAACTCAACATTGTTTGTTCAGTTTGGGGTTTTTTTCATCTTGGCTCTTTTCACGATGAAATTCGTGTGGCCTCCGATGATGAAAGCGCTCGATGATCGTGCGCGGAAAATCGCAGACGGACTAGCTGCAGCTGATCGCGGCCGTGCAGAGATGCAAGCTGCAGAAAAGCGCGTAGAAGCACAATTAGCTAGTGCACGTGATGAAGGTCAAAAACGTATCATCGAAGCAGAAAAGCGCGCTCAGTTGATCGTTGAAGAAGCTAAAAATACAGCAACTGCTGAAGCTGCACGCATTATTGCTGCTGCCAAAGCGGACGCCGATAATCAAGTTACAAAAGCACGTGAAGAATTGCGCGACCAGGTTGCTACATTAGCAGTCAAAGGTGCAGAACGAATTCTGAAGCGTGAGATCAACGCATCGGCACATGCTGATTTGTTGAGTCAACTGAAAATCGAGCTGTAATCATGGCTGAACTCGCAACGATCGCTCGTCCTTACGCAGAAGCATTGTTCCGTGTTGCGCAATCAGGCAACCTGTCCGCATGGTCGGACTTGGTTGCTGAGATGGCGCAAGCCGCAGCACATCCTGATGTAGTCGCTCTTGCTCACAATCCTAAAGTCTCTGCTGTTCAAACAGCCGAGGCTTTCTTGTCCGTGTTGAAGTCTGCAGTGAATGAAGAAGCTAAAAACTTCGTCAATACACTCACTGAATATGATCGCCTAACTTTGTTACCTGAAATCGCCGCACAATTTCATGCGTTGAAAAATGCGCAAGAAGGTGCCGCAGATGCGCAAATTACTAGCGCCTTTGAACTGACTGCAGAACAAGTAAGCGATTTAGCGACAACACTGGAAAAGAAATTCGGCCGCAAGCTGCACCCAACTGTGACAGTGGATAATTCCCTGATTGGTGGTGTGCGTATCGTGGTTGGTGATCAAGTGCTGGATACGTCGGTTCGTGCCAAGCTGCAACAAATGCAAGTTGCCTTAACTGCGTAGTGTGAGCACGCAAGTACTGAAACAATTTTAGGAGTTAGTATGCAACTCAACCCATCAGAAATCAGCGAGTTGATCAAGAGCCGGATTCAAGGCCTTGGTACCAGCGCTGAAGTTCGTAATCAAGGTACGGTTATTTCCGTTACCGACGGTATCTGCCGCATTCACGGTCTCTCAGACGCGATGCAAGGTGAGATGCTTGAATTCCCAGGCAACACTTTTGGTCTGGCATTGAACTTGGAGCGTGATTCCGTTGGTGCCGTTATTCTCGGTGACTACGAGCATATTTCCGAAGGCGATACAGTCAAATGCACCGGTCGTATTCTGGAAGTGCCTATCGGTCCAGAGCTGCGTGGCCGTGTTGTAAACGCCTTGGGTCAGCCTATCGACGGCAAAGGCCCGATCAATGCAAAACTGACAGCGCCAATCGAAAAGATTGCTCCAGGCGTTATTGCCCGTCAATCCGTTTCTGAGCCTATGCAAACGGGTATCAAATCAATTGATGCGATGGTACCGGTTGGTCGTGGTCAGCGCGAATTGATTATTGGTGATCGTCAAACGGGTAAAACAGCGGTAGCGATTGATGCCGTGATCAACCAAAAAGGTCAAAACGTAACATGTATCTATGTTGCGATTGGTCAAAAAGCGTCTTCTGTTAAAAACGTTGTGCGTTCTTTAGAAGCTCACGGCGCCATGGAATACACTATTGTTGTTGCTGCGACCGCGGCTGAATCTGCTGCGATGCAATTCGTCTCCGCTTACTCCGGTTGCGCGATGGGTGAATATTTCCGTGATCGTGGTCAAGATGCATTGATCATTTATGATGATTTGTCCAAGCAAGCTGTGGCTTACCGTCAAGTTTCCCTGTTGCTGCGCCGTCCACCAGGTCGTGAAGCTTATCCAGGTGACGTGTTCTACCTTCACTCACGTTTGTTGGAACGCGCAGCTCGTGTGAATCCAGACTACGTTGAAGCTTTCACTAAAGGTGAAGTCAAAGGTAAAACAGGCTCTCTGACAGCATTGCCGATTATTGAAACTCAGGCAGGTGACGTTTCTGCTTTCGTTCCAACTAACGTCATTTCGATTACGGATGGCCAGATCTTCTTGGAAACATCTTTGTTCAACGCCGGTATCCGTCCAGCGATTAACGCTGGTATTTCTGTATCACGTGTTGGCGGTGCTGCTCAGACTAAAGTGATCAAAAATCTGTCCGGCGGTATTCGTACAGATTTGGCGCAGTATCGTGAATTGGCTGCGTTTGCGCAGTTCGCTTCTGATCTGGACGAGTCCACACGTAAGCAGTTGGATCGTGGTGCACGCGTAACTGAATTGCTTAAGCAAGCTCAATATGCTCCTTTATCGATTTCTCTGATGGCCGCTTCCCTGTTCGCAGTGAACAAAGGCTTCCTGGATAACGTCGAAGTGAAGAAAGTGTTAGCCTTTGAAGCAGGTTTGCATAGCTACTTAAAAACTAGCCACGCGGCATTGCTCGCTAAGATTGAAGAAACCAAGCAACTCGACAAAGATGGCGAAGCCGTTTTATCTGCAGCGGTTGCTGATTTCAAAAAATCTGGCGCATACTGATCTTAACTGGAGCAGAAGGAGTAAGAACAGATGGCCTCAGGTAAAGAGATACGTGGCAAGATCAAAAGTGTAGAAAACACGAAAAAGATCACTAAGGCGATGGAAATGGTTGCCGCATCCAAAATGCGTAAAGCGCAAGACCGGATGCGTGCAGCCCGCCCTTACAGTGAAAAAATTCGTAATATCACTTCGAACTTGTCACAAGCGAATCCTGAGTACACGCATCCTTTCATGGTTCAACAAGATCAATCCAAAAAAGTTGGATTGATCGTTGTAACTACAGACAAGGGTTTGTGCGGTGGCCTGAATACAAACGTGTTGCGTTTGGTCACCAACAAACTGCGTGAACTCGAAGCGAATGGTTCGAAAATTGAAGCGGTCGCGATTGGTAATAAAGGTCTTGGCTTCCTGAACCGTATCGGTGCAAAAGTCGTGGCGCACGCAGTGCAACTCGGCGACACACCGCATCTGGATAAACTGATTGGCCCAGTAAAACTATTGCTGGATGCTTATCAGGACGGCAAGTTAGATGCAGTCTACCTCTCTTACACCAAGTTTATTAACACCATGAAACAAGAGCCTGTCCTAGAGCAATTATTGCCCCTGACGGCTGACAAACTGGCAGCAGATAAAAATACCCACACTTGGGACTATATCTATGAGCCAGATGCAAACACGGTGATTGATGAGCTGCTGGTACGTTATGTTGAGGCACTGATTTTTCAAGCAGTGGCAGAAAACATGGCGTCTGAACAATCGGCTCGTATGGTAGCGATGAAATCAGCCAGTGACAACGCAGGTAGTGTGATTGGTGAACTGAAACTGGTGTACAACAAAACCCGTCAAGCTGCGATTACCAAAGAGCTTTCCGAGATCGTCGCCGGCGCGGCAGCGGTCTAAACTGATTATTATTTATTGAAGGAACGAACATGGCTAATGGCAAAATCGTTCAGTGTATCGGCGCTGTTGTGGACGTTGAATTTCCACGTGACGCGATGCCTAAGATTTACGATGCCTTGAAAATGGAAGGCTCCGAACTGACTCTGGAAGTTCAGCAGCAATTGGGTGACGGCATTGTCCGTACGATTGCTCTGGGTACTTCTGATGGTCTGCGTCGCGGCATGATTATTTCAAACACTGGCAAACCTATCATGGTACCAACTGGCAAAGCAACGCTGGGTCGTATTATGGACGTATTGGGTAATCCAATTGATGAGTGTGGTCCGGTTAGTCGTGAAACTACCGCATCGATTCACCGTAAAGCACCTGCTTACGACGAACTGTCCCCATCGCAAGAATTGCTGGAAACCGGCATCAAAGTGATTGATCTGGTTTGCCCGTTTGCAAAAGGCGGTAAAGTTGGTTTGTTCGGTGGTGCTGGTGTGGGTAAAACCGTCAACATGATGGAACTGATCAATAACATCGCTAAAGCACATAGCGGCTTGTCCGTGTTTGCCGGTGTTGGTGAACGTACTCGTGAAGGTAATGACTTCTATCACGAAATGGCTGACGCAAAAGTGGTTGATCTGGAAAATCCAGAAAACTCTAAAGTTGCGATGGTGTACGGTCAGATGAATGAACCACCAGGTAACCGTTTGCGCGTTGCTTTGACTGGTTTGACGATTGCTGAAGGTTTCCGCGACGAAGGTAAAGACGTACTGTTCTTCGTCGATAACATCTATCGCTATACTTTGGCCGGTACTGAAGTTTCCGCATTGCTGGGTCGTATGCCCTCTGCTGTAGGTTACCAGCCGACTTTGGCTGAAGAAATGGGCCGTCTGCAAGAGCGTATTACATCCACTAAAACTGGATCGATCACATCGATCCAAGCGGTCTATGTTCCTGCCGATGATTTGACCGATCCATCTCCGGCTACGACCTTTGCTCACTTGGATTCCACTGTTGTTCTGTCCCGTGATATCGCCTCTCTGGGTATCTACCCAGCGGTTGATCCACTGGACTCAACATCACGCCAGTTGGACCCGCAAGTAGTTGGTGTAGAGCATTACGAAACAGCCCGTGCTGTTCAAGGTACTTTGCAACGCTACAAAGAATTGCGCGACATTATTGCGATTCTAGGTATGGACGAGTTGGCACCAGAAGATAAATTGTTGGTGGCACGTGCACGTAAAATGCAACGTTTCTTGTCCCAGCCTTTCCACGTTGCTGAGGTATTTACCGGTTCCCCTGGTAAGTATGTTTCACTGAAAGATACGATCAAGGGCTTCAAAATGATCGCCTCCGGTGAACTCGATCACTTGCCAGAACAAGCGTTCTACATGGTAGGTACTATCGACGAAGCAATCGAAAAAGCGAAGAAAATGGCTGCTGCTTAATTGCTCATTAATTGCTGATTAATTACTCAGTAATTATTAAGTAACTAACAAGTAAGCTTGGGTGTAGTACAAAGTAATATTGCGCTACACCCCTCGTTTTTTGATCGAATGAAAAGGTCCGATATGGCACACACTATTCACGTTGACGTGGTTTCCGCAGAAGAGTTGATCTTCTCTGGCGAAGCCGAGTTCGTCGCGTTGCCGGGTGAGGCTGGTGAATTGGGTATCTATCCAAAACATACGCCATTGATCACTCGCATCAAGCCAGGCGCGGTACGCATCAAGCTGGTAGGCCAGGCAGAAGACGAATTTGTTTTCGTTGCTGGTGGTCTGTTAGAAGTGCAACCGAATGCCGTTACTGTTTTGGCCGACACCGCGATTCGCGGTAGCGATCTGGACGAGGCAAAAGCGAACGAAGCAAAAAAACTGGCTGAAGAAGCTTTGGTCAATAAAGAATCAAAAATTGACTATGCGCAAGCACAAGCAGAACTGGCAGTAGCAATAGCGCAGTTGGCAGCAATTGCAAAATTGCGCCAAAAGCGTTAATGCAGACAAGCTGACACTAGTAAGTCGGCAAAGCAGTAAATTGAAAGGCAGCCCAGGCTGCCTTTTTGTTTTTCTAGTTTGTATCTGCCGTGCGTTAATGCATCTTTTTTTTGTGTCGTTTAGCATATATTGTCGGCTTACATTGATAAGTCGAAATTCATACTCCCACCATATATATTTTTATTATTCATATATTATGTCGTTCGTCGGCTATTTTTTTCGCTTGTAAAGTGCGCCATCCAGATCGGCCGGTATTGCGTTTGAGTTCCTTGTGGATGCAGGAGTTGTGACGAAGAAGTAAGGCAGCAATCTCGCTAAGCGTCTTTTATTCTAACCGCAGTGCGTAAATTTGGCATCGTTCGTCTTGGGTTCGGTATGTGTTCGGTGTGTCGCGCGTATCCGGTAACTTTTGACTGGCTGGTCAAAAGGCAGAATGCGATCGTATCTGACCCTTTGGATTTTTATTCAACGTTGCTCTTCGTACTTGAATTTGCCGTGTTTAGATTTGGAAGGGACTCGCTAAAACGGACGCCATGATTTATTATTTTTCAATCATGGAGGTTAGCAATGAAAGCAGCAATAAGACAAAAATTCACAACGCAATTTCGAGAGCAAGCGATCAAGCTTATCACTGAGCAGGGATTAAAAATCAGCGAAGCAGCACGTCGTTTGGATATTTCTGATAAATCGTTAAGCCGATGGGTGATCGCTGCCAAGAAAGGGCAATTGGACAAAGTTGATACCAAGCGCCTTGTTCCTGTGAGTGCTTTAGAAGCGGAA
>JANXTO010000254.1 GCA_025352365.1 Undibacterium sp.
GATTCGTGCAGCACCTTGCTGAGTGGCGCCGGACGGGCGGCGGAGTCAGTCGCTTTTTTACGCAAGCTATTAGCAAAAATCACTGCCATGATAATCGCGGGCGATTCCATCAAGGCCATCGCCGCTGCCATATGACCACCATAAGCTAGATGATGGTTTTCCAGATACTGCACGGCGGTGATGAATGTCACCGCGCTTACTGACCCATAGGTTGCTGCGATCGCGGCAGCGTCATAGTGATTAATAAAGCGTTTTAGTAATTGATAGCCAAGCGCGGGTACCAGCACTGCCAGTAAGACCGCGCATCCGAGGCTACTAACAATTTGCGGCGTCAGTCCTGAATGCGCTAATGCAAAGCCGCCTTTTAAACCCAACGCCATCAACAGATAGAGTGATAAAAAGCGTGACAGCTGAGGTGGAATATCTAAATTAGATTTGATCAGGCCGGCAAAAATACCAAAGGCAAAAAATAAGATCGCGGGGTCGAGCAGGCTTTGCATAAGAGTGTGTGAGTAGTTGGACTGGTCGCATCTTATGTGGAATAATGCATCAGGTAAAATCAATTTATTTAATGTTAATCATAATCAAAACTAGATGAACGTCACTTTCCGGCAACTCAACTTATTTTTATCTCTCGCTGAATTGAAGAGCATTACCGCGACTGCCAGAGCTTTTCATGTGACACAGCCAACGGTTTCTATGCAACTGCGGGAATTAAGCGACACGGTTGGTCTGCCGCTGTATGAAGTCATCGGCAAGCGGCTGTCGCTGACCCCGGCGGGTGAAGAATTGGCGAAATCCGCACGCATGATGGTGGATGAGCTGTCTTCGTATGAGCAGCGGATCGACGCGATGAAGGGGCTGACGCGAGGGCGTTTGCGGGTTGCTGTAGTCAGCACGGCAAAATATTTTATTCCCCGTTTGCTAGGTGCGTTTTGTGAGCAATATCCAGAGATCGATATCGCTTTAGAAGTCTTAAACCGTGATGGCGTCGTACAGCGATTACGCGATAATCGTGACGACCTCTATATCATGTCCATGCCGCCGACTGACATTGATATCGACCAGCAAGTGTTTTTGCCCAACCTGCTGGAAGTGATCGCGCCGGCGACGCATCGTCTGGTGCATCAAAGCCATATCCAACTTGCTGAATTAGCGTCAGAGCGGTTTATCTTGCGTGAGCAAGGCTCGGGTACACGCTTAGCCTGTGATCGTTTTTTCGCTACGCAACATTTTCAGCCGCAAGTTCGTCTGGAGCTGGGTAGCAACGAGGCAATCAAACAGGCGGTCGCCGGTGGCATGGGCATCTCTGTGGTGTCGCGTAACGCTTTAGGCGAAGCGCTGATTGATGATGCCCTGCGCGTGCTGAAGGTAGACGGTTTTCCTATCCATGCCAACTGGTATATCGTGACTTTGCACGGTAAGCGTTTATCACCGATTGCCTCTGCGTTTCTGGCGTATTTAGCGACTTATGCTGGAGCCAAAGCAGAATGATTGACTTTGATGGAATTAAATACTCTTGGTAGGTATATATAGATTGTCCAATTAATCATTGGACTATAAGCCTATTTTATTAATTTTATGGGGGAGTATGTTGATGTTGTGGTAAATCGACAAAAAAAGAGGGCGCTATTCAGAGAATATGCGCCCTAGGTTGGCGTACCTGATGATCAATTTGGCTGTCAGTCAGATCTAACTCACGAGTTCGATTTCACCTTCGAGTAAGGTGTTTGCTGGCAAGGCGTCAAGCTGTTTGAGCTTATCGTAATAAGGCGCAAAATCGGGTGCTGTACCTTCAAACAATTCCTGGAAACTGTTAATCACAAAGTAGGTTTCCTGATACGAATCGATTTTGTACAAGGTGCGCAGACAGCGTTGTATGTCCAGATGAATATGATGGGAACTGGTGTTCGGCTTCAGGCAAAATTCCACCTCGCCACCGGAAGATAAAATCCCGGCGCCATAAATACGTACCCCCTCGGCCGTGTTGATCAGGCCAAATTCGACCGTGTACCAATACAGCCGCGCCAGATAATCCAGTCCGCCTAAGTCCATCGCTTTTAAGCCGCCTTTGCCATATAACTGCATGTAGTCGGCAAACACCGGATTGAATAGCATAGGCACATGGCCGAAGTAATCATGGAATATGTCCGGCTCTACGATGTAGTTAAATTCTTCCGGTGTACGCAGCCACACTGTAACCGGAAAACGGCGATTGGCCAGATGCTCAAAAAACGACAACTCAGGTATCAGCCCAGGTACCGCAACGATGCGCCAGCCAGTCGCTTTAAACAATTCTTCTGAGGTTTGTTCAAAGTTGGGGATGCCATTGGCCGCATCCATTTTATTCAAGGCATCGATAAATTCATTGCAGGCACGACCGGGTAATAGAGCCGCCTGACGTTGATACAGTTTGCACCAGAGATCATGCTCTGCTTCGGTGTAGGCATCCCAGTCTTGCTGCACCACATACTGCGCATCGGCCAGACTGTAGTCGCCACGCAGCACGGCGCCATAGGATTTTTCAGCCACGGTAGCCAAAAATTCTTCTCTAGTAACCGTCGTATTCGCAGTCTTAGCGGTAGTTGCAGTCAACATGATTTCCCTTCTTCTTTGATAGACAAAAAGGCTAACAGAACATCGCTACCTATCCTGTTAGCCTTTGCAAACCAAGCGTGCAATCGGTTTGATGTAGCTTGGTGCTTACGCTGGTGCTGTATCGTCTTTGAGTACACCACGACGTATCTGATCCAGTTCAATGGATTCGAACAGAGCGCGGAAATTGCCTTCACCAAAACCTTGGTCACCTTTGCGTTGGATGATTTCAAAGAAGATCGGGCCGATCACGGTCGTGGTAAAAATCTGCAATAACAGTTCACGTTTATTCTCACTGCTATGGCCATCGACCAAGATACGCAGCTTGCGCAATTCTTCCAGGTTCTCGCCATGGTTAGGCAGACGACGGTCGATCAGGTCGTAATAGGTTTCGATCGTATCTTGGAACACGACGCCATCGTTTTTCATATCGGCGACGGTTTCGTACACATTATCTGTACCCATCGCGATATGTTGTACGCCCTCGCCGTGGTACAGATCTAGGTATTCCGCGATTTGGGATTTGTCATCCGATGATTCATTGATAGGAATACGGATTTTGCCGCAAGGGGAGGTCATCGCTTTGGATTTCAAACCGGTGTGCTTACCGGCGATATCGAAGTAACGGACTTCACGGAAATTGAACAGACTTTCGTAATAATCAGCCCATTCTTTCATGCGACCGCGGTGGACGTTATGCGTCAAATGATCGATATAAGTCAGTCCATTGCCAACTGGATATTGATCCGCGCTTGGGATGGCGACAAAGTCGGCGTCGTAAATGCTGATATTACCGATGGTGCCCGGTTGCGCGCCATCTTTGCCATGCCAGCGGTCAACAAAATAGATCAGAGAATCACCGATGCCTTTGATGGCCGGAATGTTCAGTTCCATCGGGCCGGTTTTATTGTCGAAGCCCCATGCGCCGAGTTCTAATGCGCGTTTATACGCTGCGTTAGCATCTTTAACACGGAAGGCAAACGCACAAACAGAGGGACCATGTTTGCGGGCAAAACGCTGGGCAAATGAATCTGGCTCGGCGTTGATGATGAAGTTGACGCCGCCTTGACGATACAGCGTGACATCTTTGGTGCGGTGTTTGGCGATGGCGGTAAAGCCCATACGCTCAAATAATTCGCCGACTTCTTTTGGCTCGGTTGCGGCGTATTCGATAAATTCAAATCCGTCAGTACCCATCGGGTTGTCCCAAGGCTGGAATTCCATGCTTGTCTCCTAAATTTAAGTCGTCAAAAAATAATACAGTTGTCCGCGCAAAGTGGGTGAGTTGATTCGTCAGTTGATTCAATTGAATCTATCAATTCTTTAAAACACACCGCAGGCGCTGGAAGGCGGCAATCAAGGTCATCCAATCGAGCGATTTTTTGACACAGATTAAGATCTCAGTATAGTCCGCCAATCACGCCATTAAATTGCAAAATTACCCAATAGATTTCAATTTTAAGCAATAATATTGCTAATATTAACTAATTGTTGGCAGACTATGACGATGGTTCCTCTGGATAAAATTGACCGTAAGATTCTGGCGATCTTACAGTCCGACGGACGCTTGACTAATCAAGAGGTGGCTGAGCGCGTTAATCTATCGCCATCGCCTTGTTTGCGGCGCATCAAGAGGCTGGAGGATAGCGGCGTGATCCGTAAATATGTCGCACTGCTGGAACCCGCCAAAATTGGATTGGGTTTGCTCGCCTATGTCAATGTCCGGCTAGAAAAACATAACGACGCGCCAGGCAAAGGCGCTTCCCGCTCACCGCGTAATGATTTTGCCGCATCGGTAGATCAGTGGCCGGAGATCGTCGCTTGCTACGCGATGACGGGCGAGATGGATTATTTGCTCAGAGTCCACGTCGAGAATATGGATCACTTTTCCCGTTTTATGATGGAAACGCTATTACGACATCCGGCGGTATTGGATGTAAAGTCGAGCTTTGCTTTACAGCAGATTAAAGATACGACGGCCTTGCCTGTGCTTAGTGTTTAGTGCACAGCATGGGCGCGAATAATCGCCTCATGTTTTAGCTACCTGCAAGTTACCTGCGCAGATCAACAAACGCCGTTGGCTCCCATTCGCGCATCGCCAGCAATAATCCGTTGCCACGACGTTTGGGTAAAGGCGAGGATAAGCTCTCTTCATGTAACTCCGCAAATTTCAACCGTAATTGTCTCAGTTCGATTTGCATTTTTGCGATGGCATTTTCGGTCAGCATGGCGCTTGAGAAATTCAGAGTTTCATCATTTTCTAAAAAACGACTATTCAAAAAATCGCTTAGACCTTGCTCTTGGAAGTAGCGCTTAATAGGTCCGTTTGCAATCCAGTCGAAGTCACGTGCAACATTAAGACGAATACGGTTGCCTGGTAATAATGCGATGAGTTGCAAGCGATCTAGTCGTAATAATTTTTGCAGACACTCCGTCTCAGTCAATTGATATCTTCCTACGATATCGTGCAAACTCCAATGATTGAGCGCGCACACCGCAACCAATAGCAACTTAGAATCGGAGACCAC
>JANXTO010000310.1 GCA_025352365.1 Undibacterium sp.
CTGGATGCAAGAATTAAGATTGAGTGGATGGTAGAGGAGGGCGCGTTGATGCTTCCGAATAGTCTGGTTTGTAAGATCACAGCGCCAGCCCGGGCTTTGCTGACTGCGGAACGCAGCGCACTGAATTTTTTGCAGCTATTATCCGGCGTTGCTACTGCCACACGTGACTATGTATGCATCATTGAAGGCACAGCCGCAGCGATTTTGGACACCCGAAAAACCTTGCCTGGATTGCGTCTGGCTCAAAAATATGCAGTGCGTGTTGGTGGCGGCAAGAATCAACGCTTGGCTCTTTATGATGGGGTTTTGATTAAAGAAAATCACATCGCAGCAGCCGGCGGTATTGAGGCGGCGATGCAGGCTGCTCACGCCTTGCAGGCGGATGTCAGCATACAGATTGAGGTGGAAACGCTAGATCAGCTCAAACTCGCGTTAAAAGCTGGGGCGACGTCGATTCTATTGGATAACTTTACGACTGACATGATGCGTGATGCAGTCAATCTGAATGCCGGACGTGCGTTATTAGAAGCGTCTGGTGGCGTCGATAAAAGTTCTGTGAGGGCGATTGCTGAAACCGGTGTTGACCGGATTTCGATTGGCAGCCTGACAAAAGACATCAAGGCCACCGATTATTCTTTGAGAATTATCTAACTTATTACCTATACTCCCTCTTCTTGTTAAGAAAATACCCTTATTGTCCATAGATTACTTGGGCAATTTAAATTACTGGGTGGGAGTATGATTTTATTGGTTTTATGCTTTAGATTTATTTTTGCAAAAAAAGTGCCGCAAATTCGTTTTGATACGAACTTGCGGCACTTTTTTATTTGGTGACGCGTTGTTATTTTTTACGTTTAGGCGATAGCACGGTAGGCAAGGCTTTCGGTAAGGTGTCTGGATAATCACGACTAAAATGCAGGCCGCGGCTTTCGCGGCGAGACAGTGCGCTATTCACGATCAGGGAGGCGACATCCACCAGATTGCGCAATTCCAGCAAATTATTTGTAATGCGGAAATTAGCGTAATACTCATCGATTTCTTCTTTCAATAAACGTATCCGGTGTTTTGCGCGCTCCAATCGTTTATTGGTGCGAACGATGCCGACATAATTCCACATAAAGCGACGTAGTTCGTCCCAGTTGTGAGCGATGACGACTTCTTCATCTGCATCCGACACCCGACTCTCGTCCCATGCTGGTAAGTTGAGAGACGGTCGTAATTCTTGTGCCGCGATGTCTTGCGCCGCAGCTTTGCCGATAACCAGGCATTCCAACAAGGAATTGCTGGCTAGTCGATTGGCGCCATGCAGACCGGTATAGGCGGTCTCTCCTACCGCATATAAACCAGGCAAATCTGTTCTGCCGGTCGTATCGGTCACAATCCCGCCGCAGGTGAAATGTACTGCGGGTACCACGGGAATGGCTTGTTTCGTGATATCGATGCCTAATTCTAGGCAACGGGCATAAATCATGGGAAAATGTTCTTTTAAAAATTCCGGCGATTTATGCGTGATATCGAGTTCTACAAAATCTAAGCCACGTTTTTTCATTTCGAAATCGATCGCTCTTGCGACCACATCGCGCGGTGCTAGTTCTGCCCGGCTGTCATGATCGAGCATAAAGCGCACACCTGCGCTGGCACCTGCCTCTGCTGGCAACTTTAAGATGCCACCTTCACCGCGTACCGCTTCAGTGATCAGAAACGATTTGGCATACGGATGATATAAACAGGTCGGATGGAATTGCATAAACTCCATATTCGCTACGCGACATCCAGCACGCCATGCCATCGCAATGCCATCCCCCGTCGCCGTGTCCGGATTGGTCGTGTACAAATACACTTTGCCAGCGCCGCCAGTCGCCATGACGGTATGTGGCGCTTCAAACGTATGGACTTTACCCGTTTTGACATCTTGCACATACAGGCCTAAACAGCGCGGTGTCGCGGATGTTTCTCCCAACTTGGCTGAGGTAATAACGTCGATTGCGTAATGATGTTCAAACAAACTGATATTCGGATGCGCCCGAACTTTTTGTTCCAGTGTCTGTTGTACGGCATGACCTGTGGAGTCAGCAGCATGAATAATCCGTCGCTGGCTGTGACCGCCTTCGCGCGTCAGGTGGAAGCCTAATTCCGCATCGTCGTCACGCGTAAATGGCACACCTTGCTCGATGAGCCAGTCAATTGCTTCGCGTCCGTGTTCAATGATGTAGCGGGTTGCACCTTCATCACACAAACCACCGCCAGCGATCAGCGTATCTGAAATGTGCTGCTCGTGACTGTCATGTGAATCCAGGACGGCGGCAATACCACCTTGTGCCCAGTCACTGGCACCATCGAGTAAAGCACGCTTAGAAATTACCGCAACTTTGCGGGTCTTAGCGAGATGTAGCGCGACCGATAAACCTGCTAAGCCACTACCTACAATTGCGACGTCAAATTTCATAAGGATGACCGTTAATTCAAGCACTTGCTTGTACTGCACTAAAAAATATCTTAACTAAACTCACCATGTTGAATTTGTCGAGTTTAGTTATCGGTATAAAGCGGGTTGTTTTTTTCGTTGATTTGTTACGTTATTCATCAACAATCACAGGCTTCACTTTGGCAGCAGCAGCTTTCGCCAATACGCGAGCTGTATCGGTATCTGCCGCAGTGGCTAGAGCAACACCCATGCGGCGGCGACTAAATGATTCTGGCTTGCCAAATAAACGGATATCGGTGCCTTCTACTTGCAAAGCTTCTGCTACGCCTTCAAACGCAATTGCTTTATGATTATGCTGACCATAGATTACCGCAGATGCAGCGGGCGTGCGCAGCGCTACGTTGACTGGCAAGCCGAGGATTGCTTTGGCGTGTAATTCAAATTCATTCTGGACTTGGCTAGACATCGTCACCATGCCGGTATCATGCGGACGTGGGCTGACTTCAGAGAACCAGACCATGTCGTTCTTCACAAATAGTTCGACGCCAAATAAGCCAAGGCCACCAAGATCGTCCGTGACTTTTTTAGCGATATCACGTGCACGCTCTAACGCATTACTGTGCATAGCTTGTGGCTGCCATGATTCGACATAATCACCTTGAACTTGCACATGGCCGATAGGTTCGCAGAAATGGGTCTCGACTTCTCCGTTGCTTCCGATCGCGCGCACGGTCAATAAGGTGATTTCATACTCGAAGTCGATGAAACCTTCTACGATGACGCGACCGGAATTGACACGACCACCTGCCGCAGCGTAGTTCCAGGCGGCTTCCACTTCTTCTGCACTGTCAATTTTTGATTGACCTTTTCCTGAGGAGGACATTACTGGTTTGATGATGCACGGGAAGCCGATTTCATTCGATGCTTGTTGCAGTTCAGCGAGACTATCAGCAAACCGGTAAGGCGACGTTGGCAGGTTTAAAGTCTCAGCCGCCAGGCGTCGGATGCCTTCACGATTCATGGTCAGCCATGCGGCGCGAGCAGTCGGGATGACGCGCGTTTTGCCGGCCTTCTCAAGCTCCATCAACATGGTAGTGGCTATGGCTTCGATTTCCGGCACGACTAAATCGGGCTGCTCTAACTCAATCAAGCGAGCGAGTGCTGCTCCATCGGTCATGTCAATCACGTGCGCTCTGTGTGCGACCTGATGTCCCGGCGCATTTTCATAACGATCTACTGCGATAACTTCGACGCCAAGACGCTGCAAAGAAATAATAACTTCTTTACCGAGTTCGCCAGAACCAAGTAGCATTACTTTAGTCGCAGTAGCAGATAAGGGCGTGCCGAATCGTTTGATTGTTTTCATGGTCATTTGGAATAAAGAGATTGAGTAAGGATAATAAGGATCGCCGAGCTAATTTTTGCGCTTGAGATTGTGTATATGCCGAGGGTTCAATTTGGTGCTGAACCAAATATTGTCAAACAACATCTGCAAGCACGCCGTATTCGAGTGCATTTTTAGATGCGATGATGGTGCAAATCAATTATTTGAAATTATACTTTTGATTTGAAGAAGAAAACCCAAGAAGATTGTAGGGAAACGCTGCAAACCGCTTGACACAAGGGTTTCCGGCTTGATTTAATACAGGATGCAGATTTTCTGCTTGGCGTGATCGATGCCCGACCAATAAATAATCGAATACATCATCGCGGAGTTAAATTGGACTTTTGTGAGGGGGACGTAAGTGAATAAAACTGAATTGATCGAACACATTGCTAACACGGCTGATATTTCCAAGGCAGCATCGGCACGAGCATTAGATGCAATTATTGGTGCCGTAAAAACGACATTGAAAAAAAGCGGTACTGTTACTTTGGTCGGTTTTGGTACATTTACAGTGGGTAAACGCGCTGCTAGGATAGGTCGCAATCCACGTACTGGCGAGGCAATTAAGATCAAAGCAGCCAAGGTTCCTAAATTTAAGCCTGGCAAAGCATTGAAAGATGCTGTAAACTAATGGACTTCGTGACGCGGTGATAAGCGTCACAAGTATTGGCAGTAGATGGATGGGGCGCTTAGCTCAGTTGGTAGAGCGGAGCCCTTACAAGGCTTAGGTCGGGAGTTCGAGCCTCTCAGCGCCCACCATGATTGTTAGTATAAGTTGTAGAAAATAAGGAGTGGTAGTTCAGTTGGTTAGAATACCGGCCTGTCACGCCGGG
>JANXTO010000318.1 GCA_025352365.1 Undibacterium sp.
GGCGTGATACCAAAAACCGTATTCGAAATCGATCATAGCTTTTTTTCTCAATTTGAAAACGCATAAGCAACTCGGTAAACTATGTAAGGCACAATACGTTAAGACCGTAAGGCGCACTACGTAGGGCGTCAATAGCGTAGCGTATTGCGCCGGATGGAATGCTTGAAAAACGGTGTAATACGTTGTGCTCACACCTTAAGCAAAACAAACTGATCACACAAAAATGGGATTCACTAAGTAATGTCACAACCACACGTAATCGTCATCGGTGGCCCCAACGGTGCTGGCAAATCCACCATCGCGCCGTTGGTCTTGCGTGATTATTTGGCCGTGCCTGATTTTGTGAATGCGGATCAAATTGCTGCTGGCTTATCGGCATTTAATCCTGAAGGTGCAGCATTTGAGGCCGGTCGCATCATGTTGCGTAGGCTTGATGAATTGGCCAATTCTGGCAAGAGCTTCGCGTTTGAATCTACCTGATCTAGCCGCACGTTTTCGGTATTTTTGACTAAACTAAAAACGTAAGGCTATAGAGTTGATCTTTGTTATGTTTGGCTCAATAGCGTTGCATTGGCACACGAACGCGTGGCGCTGCGAGTTAAAATGGGTGGCCATACTATTCCGTCAGATGTGATTGAGCGTCGCTATGCACGCAGCATACAAAATTTCAGAAATTTGTATTTACCTTTGGCAGACAGATGGCGGATTTACGATAATTCTGAGGTGACAGAAAATCGTCTAATCGTGCGCGGTGGCAAAGACATCAATGTAGATATATACGAGGAAAAATCATGGTAAATGATACAGTCAATATAAATAGTCCAATTGATCCTATTACCGCTAAGTTTGATGACAATGAAGCGATGCAGAAATTGGTGCAACAAGCGGTCAATGAAGCCGTTGAAAAAGCGCGTAAACTAGGCTTTTTGAAAACGGCTGTTGTACAAGAAGAACCTGCAGAATATCTAGTCACAAAACGCGTACCATAGATCCAACAGCAAGCGTGGCGTGCGTACCTCCGTTGGGTGCTGCGCACCATTTCACCGTAGATTCTCTCTTTTTAAGCGATTCGTTTTTCCATCATTGTTGCGCATGGCGCACCGTACGCAATATCTGTGCGGCTTGTGGCGTGTTTTTGTGCCATGAGGCGCACCTTTACTGCGGTGTCGTTTTTCCGATATTGACGAGTCATCGCGTTAAAGGCAGGCTGTGATTTTATTTCTCATGCCTTTCCCTGTCCAATTACCGACGGTCAAATATCACTGGCGGTCGGTATGTCGTCACCGTGAATAGCTTTCGTCATCGGTCTATTTTGACCACCGATTCATTGCGCAATGCTTTACGCCTGGCGATCCCAAAAACACGTCTGACACATCCATTTGAGATTGATGCATGGGTGCTTCTGCCAGATCATTTGCATTGCATCTGGACGCTGCCACAAGGTGATGCGGACTTCTCTATTCGCAGGTTGATGATCAAATGGTTGGTCTCACAAGCTTGTGCCGATGAATTTGGCGTCGATGATTGATATGCCTCACGAACGCAAAGAAAAGAATCAGACATTTGGCAACGACGCTTCTGGGAACATCCAATCCGTGACGACAAGGACTTTGCGTGGCGTGTCGATGATATTCATTGAACCCCGGTCACATAGGGTCTGGTTGTTCGTGCGTCGGATTGGCCATATTCGACTTTTCATCGTTATGCGGTGCAAATATATTATCGCCAGATTGGGGCATTGGTGAAGATGTTGCCGGGGCCTTTGGCGAGTAGGTATTTGCTGCAGATGGATGGGTATGCATGGCGCACCCTAGTCCAATGATATTGGGGCTTCTGGCAGGTTTTCGGGCTGCGAGGCTTATTTTGATTGGACATGCTAAACGAATCTATCCTTTCATCAGCGAGCCTAGCTGCCCGCGCCTGCTACTTTTCAACAAACCTGATTGATTGTGCATCCACAATACGTTTGCCACCTCTCTCGGCTGGGACAAACTCACATGAGCGTGCGATGCGCAGACTTTCTTGGTCTAGTTGTTCGTCATTACTACCCCACTGAACTTGGGCATTAAGTACTTTACCTTTGTCGGAAATGGACATACCGACGACGATGCCGACTCCATTTTCTTTATTGAGGGCGACGCGAAGTTTTTCTGATGGTTTGCAGCTTTTTGGGTCGATCACTGCTGGGCTGACGTCAGGTTGATTGAGTTTCCATAGGTAAGCAACTTTGCGCTCGCTCGGTATCCACCGACCCGCGGGTATCACCTGGCAGCCAATGATTGCCTCCATCACGGTGACGTCGAGTAATTTCCAGCCGCTGCTCTTTTCTAGCTGAAAGGCGCTGATCTTGCCAGCATTGTCGATCATCAGGTTAAGTATAAGGTTGCCTTGCATCCCGATGCGGAGAGCTGGTTTGGGATAGGTAGGAATAGCACAGACTTTATGGATCTCGATAACCTTAATGTTGTTATTTTTAGGTGGCTCTGATACATCCGCGGACGCAGCAGACGCTATTGCAGCAGATGCCGCCACAGAGGTCTGATCTGGAACAACCGGCTGTTCTGCCGCCGCTGGCAGGCAGAGGATTGAGTTCAACACTAACAGCGATACAGCACTAATCAAACTACGCATACGAACCTTGATGAAAAATTAAGAGTCGAAATTGTAATCTGTTTAATATCTTTTTGGTTAGCTAAAATGCGTTCAATGCAGGAGACTGGAATTAGTTTTTCCGCCTGATAATGGTGAATAGTAAAACTGCATCGTACCGCCTCGGACGACGCCACTTTACCGTGACAATGTATGCCCCTTGCTCACGCCAGTATCAAGTTTTCTCAGTCGTCCGTTTATTACAACGTCCGATTTTTTTGAATCCCCAATACAAAAGGTCAAAAGTAACGGGCGCATATATGAGTAGCAAAGTGTCATCGCACATGCTGGGAATAACAAACGAATCTTCGTTCATTTAACATCGTAGACTCTTATCGAATACGGATTTGCCTAACCGATTGCTGCAAAGGCGATCTCTTTGTATGCCTCCACAATCAGTATGGGCAACCATATTTCTAGCTGGATGCAGCCTTCATCTTACCGCGCACCACATGCAACTTCTTGTAGCTATCAATCAAACGCTGATGTCGTTCTAGCCCTTCCAGCTTCATACTCGTTGGCGTTAAGCCGTAGAAGCGTATGCTGCCATCAACCGATCCCAGAACCGCGTCCATACGCTCGTTGCCAAACATGCGACGGAAATTGACTTGGTAATCTTCCAACGCCAACTCTTCGTCAAGAGTGACTTCGAGAACCACGTTTAAAGCTTGATAAAACAATCTGCGTTCGACCGTGTTGTCGTTGTATTGCAAGAAGGTTTGCGCCAGCTCTTGTGCTTCATCAAATTGTTCTAAGACTAAATTGATTAGCAGTTTTAGCTCCAGCACGGTGAGTTGCCCCCAGACTGTGTTCTCATCAAATTCGACGCCGATCAAGGTGGCGATGTCGCTATAATCGTCTAACTCGTTATTTTCTAATCGATCGAGCAGCGCTTCTAATGCATCGTCGTCGAGCTGATGCAAGTTCAAGATATCATTGCGGAATAATAAGGCTTTGTTGGTGTTATCCCAGATCAGATCTTCGACTGGATAAACTTCAGAATAACCTGGCACTAGTATGCGACAGGCGGTCGCGCCTAACTGGTCGTAGACCGCCATGTAGACCTCCTTGCCCATCTCGGCAAGAATACCGAACAAGGTAGCGGCTTCGTCAGCATTGGAGTTTTCGCCCTGACCTGAAAAATCCCATTCCACAAACTCGTAGTCGGATTTGGCACTGAAAAATCGCCATGACACAACGCCGCTGGAATCGATGAAATGTTCAACGAAATTATTCGGCTCCGTCACAGCCTGGCTGACGAAGGTCGGTTGCGGCAAATCGTTGAGGCCTTCAAAACTGCGACCTTGCAATAACTCTGTCAGGCTGCGTTCTAGTGCGACTTCTAAACTTGGATGCGCGCCGAACGAGGCAAACACACCGCCTGTACGCGGGTTCATCAAAGTCACGCACATGACTGGATATTGTCCACCGAGCGAGGCGTCTTTTACCAGTACCGGAAAGCCTTGCTCTTCCAAACCTTGAATGCCTGCCAAGATGCCGGGATATTTCGCCAGCACTTCTTGCGGCACATCGGGTAAGGCGATTTCACCTTCGAGAATTTCACGTTTGACGGCGCGTTCAAAAATCTCCGACAAGCATTGTACTTGCGCTTCGACTAGCGTGTTACCAGCGCTCATGCCATTGCTGGCGAATAGATTTTCGATTAAGTTGGACGGGAAATACACTACCTCGCCGTCGGATTGCCGCACATAGG
>JANXTO010000341.1 GCA_025352365.1 Undibacterium sp.
GTAAAAAGAATACCAGTGCGATTACTGGAAAAAAACTGCCGGAGTATTCCACCCAAGTAGGTTGCTTTAGCATGGTCGACTCTAATTCTAAGCGCCCACTCTCTTGCAAACGAATCCCGTCTGCAGTCAATTTTGCATTACGGGCATCAAAACTAGCTAACGCTTGATCTGCTTTCAATCGTCGCTGCTTGGACCATACAAACATGTCTAGAAACCAGATGATTCCCGTCGCTATCATCAACACAAAGAGAATTAGTGCAAAATTACCTAAAATTGATTGAAAACTCATTTATCTTCCACTTGTAAAATTGCCAAAAATGCTTCTTGTGGGATTTCCACAGAGCCGACTTGTTTCATTCGCTTTTTGCCCGCTTTTTGCTTTTCTAATAATTTCCGCTTACGACTGATATCGCCACCGTAACATTTGGCCAAAACGTTTTTACGAAGGGCTTTAACGTTTTCACGTGAAATGATATTAGCGCCAATAGCGGCTTGAATAGCGACATCAAACATTTGCCTTGGGATAAGTTCACGCATTTTGGCAGCGACCGCCCGACCACGATACTGACTGTTCGCTCGATGAACAATAATTGCTAGCGCATCTACTTTCTCACTATTAATCAACATATCCACTTTAACAACATCTGCCGCGCGGTATTCTTTAAATTCGTAATCCATCGAAGCATAGCCACGGGATGTCGACTTTAGTCTATCAAAGAAATCCAGCACGATCTCTGCCATGGGCATTTCATATGTCAACTTTACTTGTCTGCCGTGGTAGTTCATATCAAGTTGTACACCACGTTTTGACGTACATAGAGTAATGACTGCACCAACGTACTCTTGCGGCATATACAGATTTACGGTAACGATAGGTTCACGTATTTCTTCAGTTCTTGAGGGCTCAGGCATTTTTGATGGATTATCGACCATCAAAATACTTCCATCTGCCATCACGACCTCATAAATAACGGTCGGTGCGGTAGTGATCAAGTCCATGTCGAACTCGCGCTCCAAACGCTCTTGCACAATCTCCATGTGCAATAGGCCTAAGAATCCACAACGAAATCCAAATCCAAGCGCCTGCGAAACTTCCGGCTCATACATTAAGGCTGAATCATTGAGCTTTAACTTCTCCAAAGAGTCACGCAATGCATCGTACTGATTTGCCTCAACTGGAAATAAACCCGCAAACACTTGCGGCTGTACTTCTTTAAAGCCTGGCAGAGGCTCTTTGGCTGCTTTACCTACAATGGTAATTGTGTCGCCAACCTTGGCTGATTTAAGCTCTTTAATACCAGCGATAATAAAACCAACTTGTCCAGCGGATAATTCTGGGCGGGACAAAGATTTCGGCGTAAAAACTCCGACACTTTCGACCAAATGTTGCGCTTCTGTTGCCATGAAAAGAATTTTGTCTTTTGGCCGTAAAGTACCATTAACTATACGCACCAACATTACGACACCAACATAGTTATCAAACCAAGAATCGACAATCAAGGCTTGCAAAGGAGCATCTGGGTCACCCTTTGGTGGAGGGACTTTGATAATCAAAGATTCCAAAACAGCTTGTACACCCAAACCTGTTTTTGCTGAGCAATGAACCGCGTCACTAGCATCAATTCCTATGACTTCTTCAATTTCATTAATCGCATTGTCTGGGTCTGCTGACGGCAAATCAATCTTATTCAAGACTGGTACAACTTCTACACCTAATTCGATCGCGGTATAGCAATTTGCTACGGTTTGAGCTTCCACACCTTGCGATGCGTCCACGACTAATAGAGCACCCTCGCAAGCCGACAAAGAACGACTTACTTCGTAACTAAAATCTACGTGTCCAGGGGTGTCGATCAGATTTAAATTGTATATTTTCCCATCAAGCGACTTGTACTGTAACGCTGCTGTCTGAGCCTTGATGGTAATACCACGCTCACGTTCTATATCCATAGAATCAAGAACTTGAGCTTCCATTTCACGGTCAGATAAGCCACCACATAGCTGGATAATTCGATCAGCAAGCGTTGATTTGCCGTGGTCAATATGGGCAATAATTGAAAAATTGCGGATGTTATTCATTAGGGAAAGGAGAGGCCTATTAAAAAAAAGGCGCTCTGAACCGGGCAATGATCCCCAGGCGAGCGCCTCAATTTTGGATTATGCAAAACAACATTTTACCGGATTTCGCTAGGGAAAACCCAAAAATCATGTTCTGACACGGAAGCACAACTAAGATTAGGCTAAAACATTCACATTCAACGCATGTGTATTCGCCTTTAGCTAACTCACTGAGAATCGTTAAACGGTAACAGTCCTAAGAAGTTATCGTTTTTATTTTGTGGCAAATCCCATTTCTTATCGTAATCAATTTTTGCAAGGTATAAACCGTCAGGCATAAAAGTTGGTGCAGACAAACTACGATCACGACTAATTAATAGATGCTCAATCCAATCGGGCTCTTTTTTACCAATACCGACAAAAAGTAAGGAGCCAATAATATTGCGCACCATGTGATGTAAAAACGCACTTGCGCGCAAGGTAAAGATAAGCAAATCACCTTGCTGGCGTATTTGCACGTCATACATATGTTTTATTGGTGATTTAGCCTGACATGCGGCAGCACGGAAGACCGTAAAATCATGTTCGCCAAGCAGACAAGAAGTTGCCTCGCGCATCTTACTCACATCGAGTGGACGAAATACCCAGCCAGCTCGCTGCGCCCAAAGTGGGGAACGCACAGGATTATTGTAAAGAACGTAATGGTAAGTCCTTGCGTAAGCACTAAACCGAGCATGAAAATTATCTTGGGCATCGGGGTCATCAAATGGCATTTCATTTACCCAAAGAACCGCAATTGAATCTGGCAAAAATGCATTCACCCCATTCATCCAAGAATAAATACTTCGATCTAACTCGGTATCAAAGTGAATTACTTGCTCAAGAGCGTGAACACCTGCGTCAGTACGCCCAGCGCAAGTTGTTTTGACTGCCGACTTAGCAAAAGCAGAGAGTGCCTTCTCCAGCTGATCCTGCACAGTCTGACCGGATGGCTGAGTTTGCCATCCATGCCAACGACTGCCATCATATTGCACACCTAGAACAAGACGTTTCAATTCCAACTCACAAATTCAATTATTTAAACAAGAACTGGATTAACAAAAAAATCATATTAATTGCGGAACAACCGGTACATTATTTTTTAGTGTTAATAATTTTAATATACTCCCTATCTTTTTTAAGAAAACCCTTGGCTTATCCGAATATCTTGAGGACTAAAAAATATACTCATACAGAGTATATTTAAAAATCAATAACAAAGAACAAACACTCAACTGAAGAAAACTTACGCACGCGTCTTTATTCAGTCACCGCAAAAAAAACAAACGGGCGCAAACTAAAAGTCGCGCCCGTGGAAAATTACAGCGTTAGATCAAGATAAATGAGTCAGCATTTCCTGAGCTTTAGCTACTTGGTCAGATGTACCGCCTTTGATTACTTCATCAAGTAGCTCACGTGCGCCTTCTTTATCTCCTATTTCATGATAGGCAACCGCAAGATCAAGCTTGGTAGCCATTTCTGCATTGTAAGATGGCGCATCTTCGATGACTGGCTCATGCACATCTGCCTTTTCAGCGTCATTTCCGAGATCTAAATCAATTCCAGACAAATCAAATTCAAATGCAGCTGGGGATGTATTCGCGTGCGGCGCTTCTTCAACCGGACTATCTTGCAAAGGAATTTCTTTAGGAAAATCAGTAGCATGATCTTCTGAAATTGCCGGTACTGAGTCGAAAGAGATAATATTATCGTGTCCAGCATGTTCAAGATCTAGAGCCAAATGATCAATATCACTGTGAACACCTTGCTTGTCATTCGAGCCAACTACTTTTGATGTTTCAGACGCAACTTCCCCGGGCAAATCATCAGCGCCGAGATCAAAATCAATTGAGGCAAAATCGACAGGTTCTTGATCTACAGGAGAATCATGTTTGATTTTCCCCTCATTACTATCTGAGCTAACTGGCAATTTTGGTGCATCAAACTCATGTTTTGGCTCTGATCCCGGCACATCTAAATCAAAATCCAAAGAACCTAAATTGTCTTTGGTATCAACCATATTAAAGCTCATGCTTGTTTGATCTAAAACCTTGGCAACGGGCTCTTCATCAAGACCTGCAGCCGTGTCTATAATACTGATCGATTCAAGCATATCATGAGACAAAGAATTCGCTAGTAATGCATCTGGATCTAAATCTTCTAACGGTTGGGTTCCAGAACCAAGACCTGCTGCCATGGAATCGACTGGAGCCTTGCCCCCAGCATATAACGGATTTTGAGGATCCAAAGCAATTCCCATTGATGCAGCTTGCGCCCAATCATCACCCTCACCACTTGTCATGCCATATAACTCACTAGCCAAGCGTTCAAACGATTTAGCATCTTTACGAGTAAAGTAAATCTCCAGCAACTTAACTCTGACCGCATGCCTGTCAGGCTGAGTGCGCAAAGCTTCTTTCAAAATCTCTTCTGCTTGGGAATCACGTCCGTAGGCAATGTACACATCTGCCTCTGCAACAGGATCGACTTCATTAGCATCCAACTGGCTAGCTGATGGCGCAAAATTTGAATTGAAAACGCTGTTGTTAGTATCAACACTTTGTCCACCAGTAGAGCCAAACATCGAGTTGGCCTTCATACTAGAGCCAGTCAGTATACTGTCCTCAAATTGCTGAAGTTTTTTCTTGCGTCGGCTAGAGTAAATACCAAAACCACCAAGTAAAGCTAGCAAGACACCTGCGCCAGGAAGTAAAAAGCCACTATCCATTAAACTATCGAAAAATCCCGGCTCTGGCGGTGGTGGTGGTGGCAGAACCTTGCGCTTCGGCACCACTGCGGTTGACGCACTGGTTGATGAGGCTGAAGTCGCAACAACAGGAGCTGGTTTAGTATCAAGATTGGTGGTTACCGGTGCACTAACAGCAACAGGATTGACCGATGCTGACGCTGATGCAGCCAGCTTTTTCGCTGCAGCTTGCTTGTCACTCAAGTCTTTATCTTTTACTTGAAGTATTTTCTGCAAACCTTCAACATTTTTTTCCAATTCTTTGACGCGAGCGTTTGCATCTGCAATTGCCTTATCTTTAGCAACTTTATCTTCTTCAGTAAATACTTTACCGGTAGCTGATTTTACAGATGTTGCCGGAGCCGCTTTAGACAATTTCAACTTATCTAAAGCTTCGCTTGTAGCAGTAGGAAGTTCTTTTACTTTAGCAGTAATTACACCATTTGCAGTTTGCTTGGATGCCGCGACCTTCTCTGCGGGAGCCTTCTCTACTTGCCCAGCCAATTTATTTCTATAAGCACTGAAATCGGCCGCATGTGCCATAACAACGGAGTGCGCTTCAGCAGCAGAGCTGGACCGACTTGCGTCAGCATCAGGAACCGATAAAATTTGTCCCGCCTTAAGGCGATTCATATTATTACCAGCGAATGCCTGTGGGTTGGCTTTATACAAACTAACCAGCATCTGATCAAGCGATACGCCGTCACCTTTATATGCGCCTGCTATTTTGCTTAAAGTGTCCCCTGCTTTGACTTGATAGTCACCAGATGACTTTACTGGAACACTCGATTCATTTTTTGGTGCTGCGACTCTTTTCTCCCGGACAGCAGGAGTAGTTGTCGAATTCGTATTTGGTTTATTCTGCGTATATGTTTGATTTGTGTTGGATTGGGTAACTCCTGCAACACTCACAGGATTTGCGACTTGGGCTGATTGACTGTTTCTTAGTTCGGCAGGATCAAGTAAGAATGTGTATTCACGCAATAATTTACCGTTGCTGGAATTTAGCTCCAACAACATGTCAACAAACGGCTCGTTCATTGCTTGATTTGAGGAAACGCGAATTACGTATCCTGAACCACGTTGCTCAACGCTAAAGCGCAAGGACAATAATGCAGGATTCAAATCAATACTGGCTTGGCGAAACGCGTCGGAAGAGGCCAACTTCGGCACTAGCGAACCAATTTCGTCTTTGTTTGGCGATGTTAATTCAATCTCAGCACGTAGCGGCTGCCCTAGCGAGGACAACACAGTCAGCTTACCCAGACCGGTGGCATTTGCGCTGGATAATATGAACAAAGTTGAGGCTACCGCTGTACCCAGCACTTTGCGTCCGAGGGAAATCACCGGTGAGCGTTTATGGTTATGCATTTTATAGGACATATTTGGGAAATTTGACAAATCCAGTTAGCGATAGCAATCGTATTAAATTACGGATGAATGCATCATATTGTCTCAAGATAACATTACAAACTTAGCGCTGCAAGCTTAACTCGATTT
>JANXTO010000358.1 GCA_025352365.1 Undibacterium sp.
CGTTTCAGATAACTCAGGCTAGAGTAGCCGGTACCAAAATCATCAATCGCCATACTGACGCCAAGATTAGCGAGACATTTGAGTTTTACTAAGGCTTCTTCCGCATCGCGGATCAAGATTGATTCGGTCAGTTCCAGTTCTATCCGGTCTGGTGGCAAACCGGCTTCGTCCAGGATGCGTGCGACGTTTTCTACAAAATCACTTTGCTGGAATTGCAGTGCCGAGACGTTGACCGAAATCCGCATCTGCTGGTCGCCCAGGTTCCATAAAGCAGCTTGTTTAACGGCGGTGGTCATCACCCAATTACCGATTGCAACGATGGCGCCGGTTTCTTCTGCAATAGGAATAAATTGCACCGGAGTGACTTCACCTAGGTCTTTATCGTGCCAGCGGATCAGCGCCTCTGCGCCAAAGATTTTGCCGCTGTCCAGATTAACCAGGGGTTGATAATACAGACGGAAAGTTTGATGCTCCAGTGCCTGACGCATGGCGTGATCGATCTTCATGCGGGACAGCAAACCAATGTTCATTTGCCGCTGATAAAAACGAAAATCCGAGCGCCCTCTTTCCTTCACATGGTACATGGCGCTGTCAGCGTTTTTGATCAGATCATCCATGTTGGTGCCATCATCGGGATACAGCGCAACACCGATGCTGCAAGTGACCGAGAAGTGCATGCCATCTAAAGTAAATGGCGCGCTTAGTTCTTCCAGCACACGTCTGGCACAAATTTCTGCACCACTGGCGTCTGCCTGATGCAGTAACAGTACGAACTCGTCTCCACCAAGCCGCGATGCGGTATCGACCTGGCGTATGCATTTTTTCAGGCGCTCAGTAACATCAATCAAGACCCTGTCTCCAAAATGATGGCCGAGTGAATCGTTGATTTGTTTGAAGTGATCCAAATCTAAAAACAGTAGCGCAAATGTGCCGTTATTGCGGCTGGCGAGAGTAATCGATTGTTTAATCCGCTCTGCCAATAATAAGCGGTTGGGCAAACCTGTCAGCACATCTGAAAAGGCTAATTCTTCTATCCGTTGTTTGGCGGTATGGGTCTCGGTTCTGTCTTTAAAGAAGCCGATGTAGTGCATGGTCGCACCACTTTCGTCCTGTACTCTGACTAGCGAGATCATACATAAATAGGCATGACCATTTTTACGTCGGTTCCATAATTCACCATCCCAAAAACCCTTTGTTTCTAAGCTTTCTAATAGCTGTTCGACGAGCGCAGTATTGGTTTCTTCCGAAAAAAAATCGCTCGGTGTTTTGCCCATCATTTCTTGTTCTGAATAGCTGGTGAGCTGCTCAAAACTGGGATTGGTGGTGATAATTTTTTGGTCGCTATCGGTAATAAAGATAGCGTCGGTACTGGATTCAAAGACTTTGGCGGCGAGTTGCAAGCGAGCCTCATCTGCCAGTCGTTGAGTGATGTCGCGATAAGAATAAACCCGGCCTATTGCGCGACCGCGTGCGTATTGCGGTAGCGTGACGCGCTCTAATATTTTGCCGGACCGCAGCACCAGCACATCCGTCGCCTCCATCAACGGCGAGCGGTTGATCGCACCTAGCCGTTCGCCATAATGACTGGCATCGACCATGCATTTATCCATCCAGGCGTAGATCGCATTGTCATCGCGCTGGGTGAGCAATTCTTCCGGCAGACTCCAGAGTTTGGCGAACAGATGGTTATAGCTCCGGATGCCGCTGTCCAGATCTGTTACCAGAATTCCATCGGCGGTAGATTCTAATGTGGCACGTAGTTCGGCGATGAGTTTTTCTAACTCGTTTTCTACATGACGTTGATTGGTATGGTCGCGGATTGCCACGACATAAATAGTCGTATCCAGGCCGATGTGGACTAAGCTGACCCGGCGTTCAACTTGTACCGTGCTCTTGTCGGGACGTTGCAGCAAGGTCTCGGAAAAAATATTGTCCGACAAGCCCGCCGCGGCGTCTTCCCAAAAGAATAAATCCTCCGGCGAAGCAGCCAGATCGACTACCAGTTTGCCGATCAGGCTACCGGCATCTAAATGGAGCAAAGCATGGGCAGAACGGTTGGCCGCTAATATGCGCAGTTGAATGGGGTCAACCAGTAACACCGCTTCTAACATGCCCTCAATCAGGGCTTGCCATTGATGCGTCTTCATGATGTCGCTCTCATGATGTTGTTGTCATGATTCTGCACCGACTTCTTCTAGCTCCCGCCCACGCTCAAAAAAGTAGCACAGACGTTTGCGCGGGGATAAATAATCGTACGTGGCTTTAGGTAGTTGTAAGGGTTTTAAGCTGCGATGTATACCGAGCTTTTTCTCTTTATCCAAATTAATGACGAGGGCATCATCACGCGGAATCTCGGGATGATGGATCACTACCCGAGGCTTGATCGGACGTGCTGAATTGACCGATACCACCAGCGCAAAACGATCGTCTGTCAGTTGTACCACTGAGCCGGGTGGATAGATGCCCATCATGCGAATAAACGCAGTCAAGGTCGGCGCGTGGAATTGGGATTTGCTTTGCGTAAAAATATGTGAGAGCGCTTCGTGCGGCGTAATCGCCAGCGCCGGATTGCCGGGATTGCATAAATTATCGTAACGGTTGACCAGTGCGGCAATGCGCGCCAGCGGCGATATTTTTTCAGCCAAAATACGACTTGGGTAGCCGCTGCCATCGACGCACTCATGATGCTGCGCGATCAGCAGCATGGCGTTGGCAGATAGCGCCAGTTTGCGCCCTATGGTGACCCCATGCAGCACATGATCTTGGTACAACTGCCGCTCGGCGTGGGTGAAATGATCCTCCGGCCAGCGCAGGCGATCTGGCAATTCCATCTTGCCAATATCATGCAGCAGCGCACCGATGCCTAGTTCCAGCATATCGGCTTTGTCGAGATGCAAAGCCTTACCCAACAACAGCGAGATGATGGTGACGTTGATGGAATGCAGCGAGGTTCTCTCGCCCGCTTTTTCTGACAATAACCGGATTGCCGCCTCACCTTCACCCAGTACTTCGCCCAGAAAACTATGTACTAAATCTTCAGCATGTTTTCGTGCAAGAAGCGGCTGCGCATGGACGGTATCCGTCACTTGTTTAAACGTTTGCGATGCCAGCATAAATTGCCGTTCGCAGACCAATAGACTGGCTTGTTGGTTGGCGAGCAGATCGCGCCTTTTGCGACCTTCCGCCAGTTTATTTGAGTGGGCCAGTTCGCTGGCGCTAGGTTCTGGCTGCGCAGAGCTGATCACCGCTAGCGGTGGCTTTGATTGCGTCTGGCCTTGACTAAATTCGGGACTACTTTTGGCGGCGGCATAGCGGATGCGTTCCAGACCTAGGGAGCGCAGAGTGGTGATTTGTTCCTGACTCCGGATCTCAAAACTACTCACCGGAAAAGGATGATCCATCCAGCCCATATCGAGATAAACAAACATCCCGACTTTCAGTTCTGAAAGGTCAATAAATTGTGTATGGATGTCAGTCATAAAGCGCCTTGCTCAATATTCTGATTCATCTGCCAATTGGAGTGACTTGTACTACTAACACGGCATTTCTGAAAAATCCATCTTTTTCAACATTTGTATCAGGGAAATACATAAAACAAAAATGCTTGTCGTTTTAGTAGCAGATTTATATGTTGGATTTAGCACAAATGACTGCTGATCGATAACGCCGCTTTTGCAGAATCGGGCCTTAGTTTGCAGGTTAATTTGTAGCTCAGCTTGCTTGTCAGCTTAGTCATCAGTTTATTGCTTATAACCTTGTTTAGCTACAGCCAGACACGGTTTCATCCATCATGGGTCTTTACACGCGGCTTAACATTGATGGACACGAGCAATCAATCTTCTATATACTCCTTATGAGTATATTTTAATCGTCCATATAATACTTTGACAATCCGGCATTTTCTATAAAAATAATGGGGAGTATATAGAAGTGATACTCTATTTAATTCCCACCAAAATCCCCGAGTACGCTTAGACAAAAGCTGAGTGCGCCGGTCAAATCACCCGGTGGCAACGCGCCTCGTTCTGCAAATGCGGTGTTACGTAGCGTTAGCCCTTCTAGCAATGGCAAGTCATGCAAGCGTGTGATAAACCGCAGGATGGATGTGGTGTCATAAAAGCTGTGATCAACATTCGACTTCTTCACATAAGGTGAAACCAAGATCGCCGGAATGCGCGAACCTGGTCCCCAGCGATCACCTTTGGGTGGCGCGACGTGATCCCACCAGCCACCGTTTTCATCAAAAGTAACGACTACCAGCATGTCTTTCCATTGCGGGCTTTTTTTCAGATGCTCGATGACATTGGCAACATGCTGATCACCGGATTCAATGTCCGAGTAACCCGCATGCATATTGAGATTGCCTTGCGGCTTATAGAAAGTGACAGCAGGCAGTTTTCCGGCAATCACGTCGGCTAAAAATTTGTTAGAAATCGGACTATCGCCCAAGCCACCGTCGCGCAAATGGTTTGCCCGTGCAGCGGTTCCCGGTGCGAATTGTTTAAAGTAATTGAATGGCTGATGGTGGTATTGGAAATTAGGTTTTTCTCCACCGCCTTTATACTCCAGCGCAACTTGCCATGCGCCACCGTACCAGGCCCAGCTAACGCCTTTTTGTGACAGCAAATCACCAATGGTATTGTAGGTTTGTGGCGGCAAAGTACTTGGGTCTTGCGGATCAGCCAACGCCGTGTCACCGCCTAGCGCAGGTTTGATATAACTAGGCTGATATGGTGGTGCCATGGTATTCACCGCGTAACCGTCTGGCGTAATCGCTCTGTCGTTGACAAATTTGGGCTTGCCGTTTAAGGCGGACGCGGGACTGTCTTTGTCCACCGCCAATCTGCTGCCGATAATGCCATCTTCCGTGACGGCGATCTTCTTTTTGGCAGGCGTGTTGGGCGCATCAAAATATTCTGGGGTGCGACCAGAAATTAAGAATTGGTGGTTTAAATAAGACCCACCAAATGCCGCCATAAAAAAGTTATCGCACAAAGTATATTGCTGGGCGATTTTCCAGAGATCAAGATTTTTATGGGTCTCGCCATAATGTCCCATCGTCAAGCCGCCAGAATCTGCCCAGGCAACAAAGTGGTCGTTTTTACCTCCATTGATTTGCATCTGGTTTTGGTAAAACAAATGCCACAGGTCGCGGGTGATCACTGATTCTGGCAGAGGTAAACCCTCCGCATCTTTTAAAGGGAATGGCGCGTTCGGCAAGTCGCTGATTTTGTCTTCTGCAATCAGATAATTTTTGCCGCCCAGGGTTCTCCCTCGAGGCACCATGCCACCCCACACTTTGGGTGAACCTGGTAAAACCGAGCCCTTTCTGCCTATGCGCATAAACGCAGCAGCAAGGACATCGGACAACGCCTGGCGCACCCCGGGGAAATTGCCGAACAAGTTATTGAAGCTGCGATTCTCCAGATAAATTACCACCACATTGTTGATATGCGCCTTAAGTTTGATATCTAATGAGCCAGCCACGATCTTAGTCGCCTTGTTTGTCACACCCTCGGCCATCAAAGGAGGACTACCAACGACCCCAGCCGCTAATGCGCTTTGCAACAAGCGTCTGCGGGACGGATCGATCGGAAGACCCGTGCTACGGATCGGACTTGCCGAGGATTGATCAGGTATTGTTATTCCTGAAAATGATGGGCTACAGTGGACGTCATGCTGAACGGAAAAGGGTGCGGAGTCACATACCAGCACAAACAAAATTCAACGAGATGATGTAGCAACTCAGGAAGATAACAGCAGAGTAACAAGCTAGGAAAATGAGTAATAACAAATTATGCAGATTAGAACAAACAAAAATTGCTGGCGCGAACCGTTTTTTTGTTGGCCTTACCGCAGTGATTTTATGAAATTTAACTGACGGCTGATCTGTTATCGCAGTTTGTTAAGCAAAAATTTTTTATTACTTGTTACACAATATGTCTCGGAGGTG
>JANXTO010000004.1 GCA_025352365.1 Undibacterium sp.
CTGGTCGCATTAGACAACTTATAGCTACCACTCATGTCCCACAATGCATACGAACCAACACGACGTAGCGAACCATCTGGGTTAGGGTTTTGATCCTGATAGCCTTGATAAAAAGTTTGCTGCAAAGTAGCACCCCAAGGACCGCGATCAAAATCAAACGTCAAGGTATGACGCCAACGTTGAACCACTTGAGTATCCGTGAACACGCCAACGCCATTGATTTCTGGACTCGCGTTGGTAGTTTTAGTTTTGTAATCGAATACATAGGTGCCATTTAAAGACACAGCAAATTTACCGATGTCATTTGCAGGTAAACGCCAGTTCAGATTCAGATCTATTCCTGAGGTATCTAAGGTGCCGATGTTATGCGTACGGCCATCGACCGACACAATCGCCCCAGGAATCCCCGGCAAACTTGGATCAGCCGCAGCGCGCACTACGTATGCCGAGTTATGCGTAGGATCGCTAAAATACGCACCCTCGTTAGCTAACAAAGTATCAGACTTCTGAATGCGCCAGTAATCAATCGAGGTCGTCAAAGTACGCATAGGCTCAAACACAAAACCAAACGAGTATTGCTTGGATGTTTCTGGTTTCAGATCAGCGGTACCGCCTTTGATCAGATTAGGCTGGATACCACAGTAATCAGGATTTTTTGTGTTATCAATCGTCCCGACTTTGATACATCCCAAAGGATCGTTATACACACCACTGGTTTGCCCTACACGTGCTGGCTCATGCAAATCAGTCAGGGTCGGTGCGCGGAAACCAGTGCCGTAAGAACCGCGGAAAATGACTTCTTTAGTGGGATTCCAGCGGATGCCTACTTTAGGATTTGTGGTTCCACCGACGTCGTTATAACGATCATGACGGAGTGCGAATTGTGTCTCCACATTTTTTAATACCGGGAAATTAAACTCAGCATAAACAGCCTTCACGTCACGGTCACCACCATAGGCAGCCGCAGCACCATCACCACGGATTTCACCCGCAGCCAATAAAGCGGAAGGAGTGAAGTCTAATTTTTCACGACGATATTCTGCACCAACTGCAACTGCGGCTTTACCACCCGCCATATCAAACAATTCACGCGATGCTTTGGCATCTAAGGAATCGGTCGTACCACGCGAATGACGCGCCGCGTCACTAATCTTTGCAGCATTTAGCAGTGCCAGGCCATCGGCACCAGAAGGTCCAAACGGATTAATTTTTCCACTCAAAAATGCTGCGTTAAACAAGGAGGTACGAACATATCCATTGACATATTTATCATCGACAGTGCTAACGCTATGGTTCAATGCGGTGTCGTAATCCCAACTGGCAACGCTACCTTTAGCGCCTAACACGATACGCTGTGCAACGGCATCGACTTCATTCGTACGGGGACCTGCCTCGCTCAAACGCAAACCTACGCGCAAAGGGGTTTGATTAGTGGTGATTAAACTGCCTGGATAATAAATCCCACCCGCGCTTGGTAATGGATAATTAAGATCGCTGACCGTCAAAGGACTAATACGGTAGGTAGTCTTAGTATCGCTATGCAATACCTCTGCGAATAAAGTCGTGTCCTCATTCAAGGCATACTGGCCGCGCGATAACAGAGAAAAACGTTTGGATTCTGGGAAGATTTCTGTGTCGTGCATATAGTCATACAAACAGGCCTGACTACCGACAAAACTACCTGGCGCATACACTGTTGATGGCGGATTACAGTTTGGCGCGCTTGGGTTTAAGCGTGAGCCAGTTGCACTGCCGCTTGCTTTAGTACGACGTACGTTCGCCGGATAAGTATTAGAGCTGCTGACGTCCAGATTAATATCTGGCTGATAGGCAGAACCAATCCAGTCTCTTTGCGTAGAGCGCAGACTTTGACTGTCTTGCACGTTGACCACGGCCATCACGTTGTAGCGATCTTTATTCAGATCACCCAAACCGCCGGACAAGGTCACAATATTTTTACCTGCACCACTGTGTTGCGTGCCGCCGGTATAAGCAGAGACCTCTGCACCTTGGTAATCAGGACGCGTAATAAAGTTAATCACACCGCCAATTGCATCTGTGCCATAAATTGCGGATGCGCCATCCTTCAACACCTCAACGCGAGAAATCGCTGCGGCGGGGATGGAATTTAAATCGACACCAGAAGAATTACCGGGTGACGCAAAGTTTGCGAGGCGACGACCATTCAACAAAATCAAAGTGGAAGATACGCCGATACCGCGTAAGTTGGCGCCGTTAAAACCGCGCTGTGTTCCACCGTTATCACTAAAGCTTGCACCGTCAGTTAAGGCAGCTGCACTGGCGGATATTTTGCTCAATAATTCGGCTGCGGTTGTCACGCCACTTTTATCAATTTCAGCACGGGTCAAAATTTGCAAAGGCATCGCAGTTTCTGCATCTAACCGCTTGATGGACGATCCTGTGATTTCTACTCGCTGTACTTTAGCTGCATCAGCCTCCGCTTGTGCAAACGCGGAGGGACTGACACAACCCAAGACCGCCGACAAACCTAAAGCGTAACGAATAGATAAAGCAATCTTCGTTGGCCTGATCTGTATTTCTCTACTTTTATTTTTCATTTTCACTTCCCCTCACAATTTTTTTACAAGATAAAAAATCAAACACTCAACGCACTAACTCCAAAGGACTAACCCAACATTTGAATCACAAAAATACTGAAGCACTTATAAGCTGAGCACCGGTGCACCAAAATTTTTAGACAGCAGTTCACCCTGGCTTTTTAAAAGCCATTTTTTTCAACTCCGACCGGGATTAAATAAAACTGCTATTTAGGTCCTAGTCAGATTCTGATTTCTTCTTTCTCATAGCTAGCTCCTTGCTACTGCTTTTGGAGTTCGCGTCAGACCCATGTAAATAAGCGGATAAAGCCTCGGTCAGCTTCATCGCCTTTTCTACATTCTTACGATTGGATACCATCAGACTACTGACTAAAGCTTCGATCAGCGCGATGGCCGCAATGGAACTACTTGGCAAAACCGGATGAGTACTCGGTGCCAATAATAAAAAATCGCCGACTGCCGCCAATGGCGACGCGGTTGAATCGGTCATTGACACGATGCAGGTGTCATGATCACGCGCGAATTGCGCTAACTTGATGGCGTCATTGGCATAGCGCGGAAAAGAGATCAGGATCAGGACATCTTTATCAGAAATACTAGCCAAATGTCCGGCAGCAACCTCGGTACCCCCATAACCCACCACCTCAACTACATGCGAGCAAAATGGTTGTAAATGCAGCGCTAACATCCCTGCCAGATGCGCACTTAAGCCAAAGCCCATGACGTAGACCGTGCGCGCTTTGACTAACTTACTCACCACTTGGTTTAAGACCTCAATCGACAAGTTTTGTTTTGTCGCATCGGTATTGGCTAATGCGTATTCAAGACTGGTAATAGCAGGATTAGTCTCTTGCGTGCGACGCTCGATGGTATTGCGTAATTTTTCTACTGGCTGAAATACACTTTGCAAAGTCTCCGCTACTTCATTACGCATCGCGGCATAATTGGAGAAACCAATATCGCGGGCAAAGCGGCTGATCGTTGCGGTCGATACCTGGCAACTTTGCGCTAAATCTTCTATCCCCAAGGCAGTTACTCTGACCTGATTACGCAACAAATAATCCGCAATGCTTTGATATGAGGACGATCCCTCAGTCAGAGTCTTAATCAGGATCTTGCCGAGTTTGGATTGCGCAAAAGCGACCTCTGGCGTAGCTGCCTCGGTATTGACTACATTTGGGGTGATCGACTTAACCATAAGGATTTTTCAGTCTAAAGAAAATAGGGATTACATCATACAAATAAGAAATCACATCACGCCTTATTTGTATTTCAATTTTGTTTAAAACATTTTTGCTGAAATGAATCGTATATGTGATTTTGAACAAACTCAACATTATTTGTAAATTTTTTTGCATAAATTAATTTTATGTAAAAAATACGTCATAATGATTTCAATTGATTACCGCCTGTCCGCGCTTTGTTTATTTTTTCATCCAGGTTTTACAGAACTCTTGAAAAAAATAGACAATCCAAAGTGAGATCCGCCTTTGCATCTGAAAAATTAGCATTGCCCAAAAATACAACCCTACGCAACCACACCAATTAAAACAATATGGAAATCAAAACTCACGTGCTAGAAGCGCGCAGCATCGGCACCCAGCGTCAATTTGTCAGCTATCACTTTGGGCAAGCCGCCAGCAATGATGGAAGCAATGGTACAAATGATACGAGGGGCATACAGAGGTCGCTAAAAACCTACATCCAAGCCTCTTTGCATGCGGACGAAATTCCGGGCATGTTGGTGGCCCATCATCTGCGCGCGCAGCTAGAAGCCTTAGAGGCAAATGGAAAAATCCGGGGTGAGATTGTGCTGGTGCCGCTAGCCAATCCCATTGGTCTGGATCAGGCGATTCAGGGCGAGCCATTTGGGCGTTTTGATCTGGCATCAGGGATCAACTTTAATCGCGGCTATCGCAATTTGATACCGGTATTGCGTGAGAACTTAGCCACGCTACTCGGAAGTGACATCCATAAAAATGTCAGCATCATCCGTGAGCAAGTGCTCTTATTGTTGGCGCAATGGCAGCCGGCGACCGAGGCGGACTCTTTACGTAAAACCTTGCAATCATTGGCATGTGATGCTGACATCGTTCTGGATTTGCACTGTGACAATCAGTCTGTAATGCATTTATATACGGGCACACCAGTCGCCGAAGAGGTGTTGCCGCTGGCACGCTATCTGGGCGCGGAGGCAATGCTACTCGCTACCGAATCTGGCGACGATCCGTTTGATGAAACCTGCGGTCGACTCTGGTGGGAGCTGGAGAACCATTTTAAAGATCAATTCCCGATTCCATTTGCCTGCGTCCCCGTCACGGTCGAACTACGCGGAGAAGTCGATGTCGCGCATGAGCTGGCAGAGCAAGATGCCAATGCCTTAATTGCCTACCTCGCATACAAAGGACAGCTCAACATCGCAACGCCACCTCTGCCCACCGCATTGTGCGAGCCAACGCCATTAGAAGCCGTACTACCCATCGCCGCGCCGCATGCTGGCATGTTGGTGTTCTCAAAAAAACCGGGGGACGTGGTGCAACAAGGCGACACCATCGGTGAAGTGATTGATCCGATTTCTGGCAAAACGACCCCGCTCATCGCGAAAGTCGGTGGAAAAATGTTTGCACGTACCGCCTACCGCTATGTACAGCGCGGAATGGCGATTGCGAAAATCGCGGGAACCGTGCCGTTTCGGACAGGGAAGTTATTGTCGCTGTGAAGTTAGCTCTGAAGTTAGCTCTGAAGTTAGCTCTGAAGTGAACTTTGAAATGCGCTTTGCAGCGAGTTCCATCGGTATTGCAATCTCAATGAATATACATACTCCCATTATGTATATTTTATTGTCCATATATTCATTGGACAACGAGGCATATTTAAAATAAATAAGGGGGAGTATATGAATATCCGCCAATATTGGAGATGCAAAAAATGAAAAAACTCAAACTCCCCAACACCTTTGTGCTGCTGTTTTCTCTATTGGCCTTAATTGCGCTGGCAACCTGGCTAGTGCCCGGTGGCAAATACGATACGCACGTCGTCAATGGCAAAACTTTGATCGATCCTGCCACCTTCCATTACATCACCAGCAATCCGCAGGGCTTTGTGGCGTTGATGATGGCGCCAATCAAAGGTTTTGTTGAGGCAGCGCTGATCATTGGCTTCGTGCTGATTGTCGGCGGTGCGTTTGCCGTGTTGCAAAAAACCGAGGCGATCGATTCTATGATCAAGTCGGTGGCAAAGGCGCACACCAATTCTGCATTCATCCGGGCAATGATTATCCCGGTCTTTGTCACCATGTTTTCGCTCGGTGGTGCGACCTTTGGCATGAGTGAAGAAGCGATCCCGTTCATTTTGATTTTTATCCCGCTGGCATTGGCCTTGGGCTATGACTCGATTGTGGGAGTCTCGATCCCGTTTATCGGATCGCAAGTCGGCTTTGCTGCGGCATTTTTAAACCCGTTTAATGTCGGCATCGCGCAGGGTATTGCAGGTGTACCGGTGTTTTCTGGCTTGCAATACCGTGTGATTGTGTGGGTGATTGCTACCACTCTGACCATCGGCTTTTTAATGTGGTACGCCGCGAAAATCAAACAATCACCAGAGAAAAGTCCGACCTTTGAACTTGATCAAGAGAAAAGAAAAAGTCTTAAGCACGATGAGTTTACTCACTTTACCGGTGTCACTGTCACGCATAAATTAGTCTTGCTGTTATTTGCAGCCTCGTTGGGCGTTATGGTACTGGGCGTCGTCAAGTATGAGTGGTTTATTAATGAGATTGCGGCATTGTTTTTAGTCATGGCGATCATCGTCGGCGTCGTCGGCAAATTAAGCTCGGACGAATTTATCGAGGCATTTTTACAAGGTGCAAAAGATCTGGTCACCACCGCGCTGGTGATTGCCCTGGCACGCGGCACCATGATCCTCGCCCGGGACGCCAATATCATCGACACCATGCTCCATGGTCTGATGCCATTTGTGCAGTCAGCCAGCCCGGTGTTTGCGGCGCAAAAAATGTTTCTGATCCAAACCGTGATTAACTTTTTCATCCACTCAGGTAGCGGACAAGCCGCGCTGACCATGCCGATCATGGCTCCATTGGCGGATTTGGTCGGGGTGACGCGGCAAACCGCGATTCTGGCTTTTCAGTTTGGTGAATTTACGACACCGATGATCCCGACATCTGGCATTACTGTCGGCGTATTGGCCTTGGCACGGATACCCTGGGCAACCTGGGCAAAGTGGATGATCCCGCTGCAATTCATGTATCTGGTACTGGCATTGCTGCTGCTGATTCCACCTTGTCTGATGTATTGGCAATAGGCTGAGAATGGCAGGCCAAAGCGGTAGATTTAATCAAGGCTTTATATATACTCCCCTTTATTTTTTACAAATATGCCGTATTGTCCAAACTTTATATGGACAACTGTAATATACAGGGTAGGAGTAATTATATTAAGCCTCGGTAGTACTCTCATCAAAAAAAGAAAAAGCCTGCCAATTTTCATTGAGCAGGCTTTTTTTGGCGCTAAAATGTTGGCGGGTCTGCTGATTGATCAGATTGCTTCACTTGATGGCTTAACTTCGTTGATTCACTTCCTTGATCAACTCCGCTAGCCATCCCTCCGCAAATCAATACAACTCAATGCAAATCAACTCATCTATCGCAGCCGGATCATTACTTGGTGAACCGTGCAGCCACTTCTGCAATACGTTGCCCAAATAATTTTGCGGTTTCCAGATCGCCTGGCAACGGACCTTCTTCTGGCGAAGAATCAGACGGTGATTGCGTCATTAAGCCAGAAGAGCTGGCCAGATAATTAACGTCATTACGCTGCGCTGCCTTGCTGTTGGATGGCATCAATCCAGTACCAGCCCAGATCATGGAATGCTGTTGCGACAAGGTGAACAGGTAGTGAAGCGTCGACAGTTTATCGCCATTCATGCTGGCAGAATTGGTGAAAGCGCCAGCGATTTTATCTCGCCACACTTGTGAATACCAAGGCTTGGACGTGGCATCAGCAAACTTCTTAAACTGCCAGGAAACCGTGCCCATATAGGTCGGTGATCCAAAGATGATCGCATCAGCTTCTGCCAGACTGGCCCAGTTGGCATCAGTGATATTGCCTTCGGCATCAATCGCAATCAGTTCTGCTGCCGCACCTGCCGCTGCGGCACCTGCATGGACTGCTTCTGCTGCTTTTTTAGTGTGGCCATAACCTGAGTAGTACACAATCGCTACTTTTTTCATGGGAGTTCCTTTTAGTTATTTCGTTATTTCGTTATTTCGTTATTTCATTCATCAATCATCGCGTCAGAGTATGTTTACCCATCGGCTCAGCCAAACTATTTTGGTAAATCAAACACCAGTACTTCTGCCTGCTTTCCCGCTTCCAACTGCACTATTTCTTCTTCACGCAATTTCACCGCATCGCCCGCTGACAACTGCACGCCGTTGACAGTCAGTTGACCGCTTGCCAGATGGATGTAGGCAAGGCGATCTTTTGATAAGATCAAACTACTCGCTTGCTCGCCGTCAAACAGACCAATATACAAACGCGCGTCTTGACGGATTTTAATGGAATCATCCGCACCATCGGGCGACACAACCAGGCGCAGGCGACCAGCTTTGTCTTCCCGACTAAAATGTTTTTCCTCATACGCTGGTGCTGCGTTGATCACAGATGGCTGTATCCAGATCTGCAATAAGTGCGTGGGATTGTCTGGTGATGGATTAAATTCAGAATGACGGACACCCGTTCCGGCACTCATGTACTGCACATTACCTGGGAGAATGGTACTGCCATTACCCATACTATCTTTGTGTGCAATCGTTCCTTCAAGCACGTAGGTAATAATTTCCATATCTTTATGACCATGCGTCCCAAACCCCATTCCGGCCGCGATATGATCGTCATTAATCACGCGCAAAGGGCCATAACCCATGTGTGCAGGATCGTGGTAATCGGCAAAGGAAAAACTGTGATGAGATCTCAGCCAGCCGTGCTCGGCATAGCCGCGTTGTTCTGATTTATGGACTGTAAGCATTGTATTTTAGGGTTGGTGAAAACCCTACCTTATTCAAATAATTGATATGATATGGTGCAATATATACCTGCCAGAACTTGAATATAAGGGGAATATTTTCTACTTCTCGTTCAGTATTTTTGTATAAGAATGATTCACCATGAATTTAACTCTCGAAGCACTGCAAATTTTGGATGCGATCGACCGCAAAGGCAGCTTTGCGGCAGCGGCAAGCGCCTTGGACAAAGTACCTTCCGCCATCACGTACAGTATCCGCAAGCTGGAAGATGATTTGGACGTACTCCTGTTTGACCGACGCGGTCATCGTGCCAAGCTGACTACCGCTGGGCAAGAATTGCTGACACAAGGGCGGCATTTATTATTAGCAGCAGAAGAACTGGAACAAAGGGTCAAGCGCACGGCAACAGGCTGGGAGGCGGAGTTACGTATCGTCATGGATGGCGTAATTCAGTTTGAACATTTTTTGCCACTGATTCAAGAATTCCAGCACCAAGCCTGCGGCACGCGCTTAAGAATTTCTCAAGAAACCTTGTCCGGCGTATGGGAAACACTGCTCGCTGGTCGCGCAGATCTAGCGATTGGTGCCGCTTACGATGGACCAGATACCTTGCGCATGCATGGTGAATATCAGACTCAGACCATGGGCAATATCGATTGGGTCTTTGCCGTTGCGGCCAAACATCCGCTGGCAACAGCGCCGGAACCATTGACAGCGACCGTTATACAAAGCCACCGAGCAATCGCCGTCGGCGATACAGGTCGCAATCTGCCATCGATCAATGCAGGACTTCTAGCAGGTCAGGATACGCTGACAGTTCCCACATTGCAGGCAAAATTATTAGCGCAAATAGCGGGATTAGGTTGTGGTAATTTACCGCGCAAGCTTGCGTTGCCACATCTACAATCTGGCGCATTGGTAGAAAAAACTTTGCAAGAAAACAGACTCACTGGCAATAACCACATCGCCTGGCGCAGAAACGACAAAGGAAAGGCGCTACAGTGGTTTTTACAACGATTAGCTGATCCGGTGGTACAGCGCATGTTATTGGGCGGCTGACGATGGTAACTAGGTTGAATAAGTTGAATAACTATGTTGGACGTTTTGCCCTCTCACCCAAGGGAGCCTTACATATGGGGTCTTTAGTAGCGGCAATGGCGAGTTACTTAGACGCAAAAGCCCACGATGGAAAATGGCTACTCAGAATCGAAGATTTAGACTTTGACAGAGATATCAAAGGCGCTGATTTAGCCATCATAGAACTACTGCGCCGATGCAAAATGCAATGGAACGATGCCATCGAATGGCAAAGTCAGCGCACCCATTTATACGACACCGCTTTCCGGCAACTAGCCCCGATGATTTATCCCTGCAGCTGTTCGCGTAAAGAGATTGCTGATTCGCGGCGTAGTTCTCTTACTTCAACCTCAAATTCAAGCATAAATTCAACCTCAAGCTCAGCGCTACCGTCAACATCACGATTTGGTTTAGTGATTTATCCTGGCACTTGCCGTGCAGGTCTGGCAAACAACAAACCCGCCCGTGCCTGGCGCTTGCGGGTGCCAGATGCAGAGCAAGGTCTGGTGACATTCACCGACCGATGGCTAGGTGAAATCCGTCAAAATATTGCGGCAGAGGCAGGTGATTTTGTTTTAAAACGCGCAGATGGTTTCTGGGCATATCAACTCGCTGTGGTGGTTGACGACGCAGCGCAAGGTGTAACTCATGTTGTACGCGGTGATGATTTATTAGACTCGACGCCGAGGCAAATTTATTTACAAAATTTGCTGGGATTACCACATGTACAGTATTTGCATATACCGGTGGTTGCCAATGCGAATGGCGACAAACTGTCTAAACAAACTGGCGCGCAAGCGATTGATGTCAGTGGCAGCGAACGTGATGTATTGCATCAGGCTTTACTACCAGCTGCAGAATTATTGGGATTAAAAATCGAGACCCAACAATACGGAAACACCTTGGAAGAATTTTGGCACGGCGCTGTTACAGCATGGAGACAATTACTGGAACAGCGCGAGAGGCGTAGAACTGAGTCGGAACCAATTTGGAACCAAGTTAAGATTTAATAGCAATCAATCAGTCCGACGCAGACCGCCAAGCAATGCCGCTTTTTTCTGCGGTTTGGCCGCTGTTTTATTTTCACTGGTTGCCGCTACTTTGATCGAAGATGCGCTAGGTTCGTAAGGCTTTAAAAACCAAGGATCGACTTTTTCTCTCGGAGGATTAAAGCTACGTGCAGGACGTTCAAATGACTTTTCAGCCGTTCTGTCTATGGATCTGCCTGCTGATCTGCCCTCTACATTATCCGTTGATTTTTCAGCCGCTCTATCGCTACTGAATTGACGTGGTTTACGCTCCGCTAATTGCTGCGTCTGCGCGACAAAACCTGCTAATTGCACTTTGACGATTTTTTGCTTGATCAATTTTTCAATATCAAGCAGCAAACGCTCATCTTTATCTGTGTGCAAAGAAATCGCATCGCCAGTCGCACCAGCGCGGCCAGTGCGGCCAATCCGATGGACATAATCTTCTGCGTTATACGGTAAATCGTAGTTAATGACGCAAGGCAGTTCGGCGATATCTAAACCACGTGCGGCCACATCGGTCGCTACCAGTACTTCAACTTCTCCACGTTTGAATGCATCTAAGGCAGCCATGCGCTCTGCCTGAGATTTATCACCATGGATTGCTGAGGCTTTTACACCTTGTTTGACTAAATGCACGGCCAGACGCGAAGCACCAATCTTGGTGTTGGAAAAAACGATTACTTGTTTTAAACCACGCTCGCGGATAATGAACGAGACCGCGTCGCGCTTCTCTTCCTCAGCCACTTTATACAAAATTTGTGTGACGTTATCCGCAGTTGCATTGCTGCGGGCGACCTCGATCATGACTGGATTGCTTAAAAAACTGGCAGCCAGTTTTTTAATTTCTGGCGAGAAAGTGGCAGAGAACATTAAATTCTGACGCTGCTTTGGCAATAAATTAATGATGCGTTGCAGATCAGGCAAAAAACCCATGTCTAACATGCGATCTGCTTCATCCATAATCAGGATTTGCGTCTGCGATAAGTTAATCGTTTTCTGCTGAATGTGATCCAACAAGCGACCAGGTGTCGCAATCACAATCTCAACACCGGCACGCAAGGCTGCTGTCTGTGGTGCCATATCCATGCCGCCAAAAACAACCGTAGAACGCAATGGTGTATGGCGCGAATATGCCTGAACGTTTTCGGCCACCTGATCAGCCAGTTCACGCGTCGGCGTCAAAATTAAAGCACGAACAGGATGACGGGCTGGCGAGGCACTGGTGCTTGCGTGTGCTAATAACAATTGAATGATCGGCAGCGAGAAACCGGCAGTTTTGCCAGTACCCGTTTGTGCAGCACCCATCACATCGCGGCCTTGCAATACGATAGGAATTGCCTCAGCTTGAATCGGTGTGGGGTGTACGTAACCTTGATCAGATAAAGCGCGCAAAATCTCAGGCGACAGTCCGAAATCTTCGAAACGTATGGTAGGTAAAGAGGGGGCAGAATCTACTACAACGGTAGCGATCTGCTCAGGATTGGACTTGATATCAGTCATTGTATGATGGTGGGCCTCCCGTGAGTCGAACACGGTACCAACGGATTATGAGTCCGCTGCTCTAACCAACATGAGCTAGAGGCCCAATTCTTTCTGCAAGCTAAGCTGCTTAAATCTGACAAATATCCGTGTATGAATCTTTATCAGGGTTATGCAGGTATCGCTTTAACGCTGTCACCTGCAAATTGTTGAATTCAAAAAAAGCTCAAATTCAAACGCAAAACAGGCGTCGAAAAAACCGACGCCAATTGTATTACATTAATTACCTTCTAGGAAGCTTTTCAGCTTATCAGAACGCGATGGATGGCGTAATTTACGCAATGCCTTAGCTTCTATTTGACGAATACGCTCACGTGTTACGTCAAACTGTTTACCTACTTCTTCTAAGGTGTGATCGGTGGACATCTCAACACCAAAACGCATACGCAATACTTTAGCTTCACGCGGCGTCAATGAGTCCAATACATCTTTAACGACATTACGCATAGATGCGTGCAACGCTGCATCTGCCGGTGCCAATGTGTGATTGTCTTCAATGAAATCACCCAGATGTGAATCATCATCGTCACCGATCGGTGTTTCCATCGAAATCGGTTCTTTAGCAATCTTCATGATCTTGCGGATTTTATCTTCCGGCATTTCCATCTTGATTGCCAACGTCGCTGGATCTGGCTCCACACCAGTCTCTTGCAAGATCTGACGTGAAATACGATTCATCTTATTGATGGTCTCAATCATGTGCACCGGGATACGAATCGTGCGCGCCTGATCCGCAATAGAACGGGTAATCGCCTGACGAATCCACCATGTAGCGTAAGTAGAAAACTTATAACCACGGCGATATTCAAACTTATCTACCGCCTTCATCAAACCGATGTTGCCTTCCTGGATCAAATCTAAGAATTGCAAACCACGGTTGGTGTATTTCTTCGCAATAGAAATCACCAGACGCAAGTTGGCCTCCGTCATCTCACGCTTGGCTTTACGTGCTTTCATTTCGCCAGCAGACATCTTTTTATTGATGCCGCGCAAATCAGGCAAAGGTAAAACTACCCGTGCCTGCAGATCGATCAGCTTTTGCTGAAGCTGCTGTACTGACGGTACATTGCGACCCAAAATGGCGCTGTAAGAATGGCCAGCGTTAACTTCGCCTTCAACCCATTTCAGATTGACTTCATTACCTGGAAATACTTTAATGAAATGACTACGTGGCATGTTGCAACGATTCACCACTACTTCCAGAATTTGTTTCTCTACATGGCGGACTTCATCCACTTGACCACGCAAAGTGTCACATAATTTTTCGACGACTTTGGCAGTAAAACGAATGCCCATCAATTCGTTGGAAATCGCTTCCTGCGCTTTGATGTAGGATTTTGAGTTGTAACCCTCTTTTTCAAAGGATTTACGCATCTTGTCAAAATTGGTGGAGATGATGTCGAATTTAGCTAAGGAGTCACGCTTCAATTGTTCTAATTGTTCAGCGGAGATAGCGGCGGCACCAGCGGCACTTGCCTCTTCATCCTCCTCCTCTTCCTCTTCCTCTTCTTCCTCTTCTTCCTCTTCTTCCTCTACAACGACTACAACAGGCTTTTCTTCTTCTTCGACTGCGTTGGGATCAACTAAACCATCAACCAACTCGTCAATTTTAATCTCGTCATTGCGAATACGCTCCGCTGAAACTAGAATCTCAGCAATCGTCGTCGGACAGGCAGAGATCGCCTGAATCATGTCCTTCAGACCTTCTTCGATTTTTTTGGCGATGACAATCTCGCCCTCGCGCGTCAACAACTCAACCGAACCCATTTCACGCATATACATACGGACAGGATCGGTGGTGCGACCGAAATCAGAATCAACGGTAGACAACGCCGCTTCAGCAGCAGCCTCAACCTCGTCATCATCGCTGGTAACGGTGACTACGTTATCAGACAATAACAATGTTTCAGCATCTGGGGCTCGTTCATAGACAGCGACGCCCATGTCGTTGAAGGTACCGATAATGCCTTCAATTGCTTCAGGATCGACCACGTTTTCTGGTAAATGATCGTTGATCTCGGCAAAGGTCAGATAACCACGATCCTTACCTAACTTGATCAAAGTTTTCAGCTTTTGGCGACGACGCTCTAACTCTTCTGCGGTCGCTTCTGGATCGGCAGAGAAGGCATCTTTCAACAAAGCTTTTTCTTTTGCCTTACGATCTTTCGCCTTGGCTTTGTCGATCGCTTTCATTTCTGCGCGCTCGACCGCATTCAGCGCAGCTAGATCTTCGTTCTCAGGCTGATATTCTTTTGGCTTACGACCACGACGACCAGGCACTTTAACACCAGGCAAAATATAGCCGGAAGTGTCAATTGCAGCCAACACGGCAGCATCCGTAGTCTGGCTAACAGCAGGCGCAGAACCGGACTTGATTTCCTGAATTTCAGGTGCTTTGTCAGCCTTTGCTGAATTCTTAGTTGGTTTAATCACTGTCTTTGGATCGGTCTTGTTAATTGTCACAGAAGCTTTCAATGGTGCAGTTTGTGGCTTGTCCGCTTTTTTGCCCGCCGGCAGATCAGAAGCGTGCTTATTTGAGTCTTTTAATGCGTTTTTGGATGAATCTTTAGATGCGCCATCAGCCTTCGCTACTGGCTTTGCAGTCTTGCCCGTCGCTTCCTTAGCTAACGCTTTAACGCTAGCTTTGGGATCATCTTTTACAATATTCCTGGCCTTGGATTTATCTGCAACAGTTTTAGTTGCGTCCAGCTTAACCACTGCTTTTATCACTTTAGGTGCTTTAACATCTTTCGCAACCTCTTTTTTTGCCGGCATTTTTACGGCCGTCTTAGTCACTACTTTTGTTGTTGCTGGCTTAGTTTTATTAGCCGAAATTACAGCCTTAGCAACTGCAACTTTAGGGACAGACTTTGCCGGAGCCGTTTTGGCCACCACTTTTTTTGCTGCTGAGGATATCGGAGTGTTCGCGGGTTTCTTCATTGCTTTAGCCATTGAATCAAACCTACCAGAACAGAGGTGGCAATCTAGTTCATATAAAAAGACAATGATCATCCGTCAGATCAATTGATCTGTACGAAGAGCTATACCCTTTTCTATGTCAGACTACCCGAGTCTCAGCGCCAGTATTTTGGGTTACTCGGAGGAGCATTACGCTCACCTAAACAACACATTCTAAGCAGTTCTAAAACATCTCCGCTCAGAATGAAACAACCTAAGACCTTGAATCGAAAGCTTTCAATTATACCACGAGCATAGGCTTTACTCTAGCCCCACCGTATTTCAGTTCAATTTTATTGACCAAAAAATAGGCAACGCCATGCTTAACCGGAGATCATCGCACTGCCACTTCTGCCACAGCCTGACGACGCAAAGCCTCTTGCAACTGCATAATTTCACGATAACGGGCAATATCCACTGCATCACGCAAACCTGAGGCAGCGAGCGCCTCCATCTCCGCCTTTAATACCTGAAACCGCATTTGGCGTATTGCGCCCGCCAGTTCTTGCTTTACCACATCAAGATCGGTTTCTGTTTGTTCAGCTATTTCTGCAATCAAGGCATCATAGTCTGCGCCTGTGGTCCGCAAATGCTCAGCCAAAGCCGCAAAATTGGCTTGCTGCCCCATGGTTTGCGCCACCAACACTAACTGCGTCAACATCTCAGCGCCATCGGGCGCAAGTTGTGCTGCATCAGCCAAAGCTGCCGCATCAAGCAATAAAGAAAGCGATGGGTGGGCAACTAAAATCCGCATGATTTGTCGCTCCAGACCAACCGGAGCACTGCGCCTGCTTTTTGGCGGCGCAATTTTTACACGCGATACAGGCTGAGCCAATTCAAACAATGCTTCAATTTCTGACGGTGTGGTCTTAGTAACTTGAGCCAGGCTACGCACCATTTGCAAACGCAAACCAGAAGGCGGCATTTGTTGCAACAACGGCTTTGCGTCAAACTGGACTTTTGCCCTCCCCTCAGCAGTAGATAAATCGCTATCACCAATCACTTCTTTCATGAAAAACTGTGACAGTGGCATCGCATTCTGAACCTGCTGAGCAAAGGCATCATTTCCTAGCTCTCGGATATAACTATCCGGGTCGTGCTCCGTCGGCAAAAATAAAAATTTAATGACTTTATTATCATTTGCATGCGGCAAACAAGCATCCAGCGCGCGTCTGGCAGCACGACGTCCGGCGCTATCACCATCAAAACTAAAAATCACATGATCAGTCTGACGCAACAATTTTTGCACGTGGGTTGGTGTGCAAGCCGTACCCAAAGTCGCTACTGCTTGCGGAAAACCCATCTGCGCTAACGCCACCACATCCATATAACCTTCGGTGACAAGCACGTAACCCGCTTCACGTATCGCTTGCCGCGCCTCAAACAAACCATACAGCTCAAAACCCTTTTGAAATAGCGGCGTTTCAGGTGAATTCAAGTACTTCGGTTCACCCTGCTCCAAAATACGACCACCAAAACCTATAACTTGCCCTTTGGTATTGCGAATTGGAAACATGATGCGATCACGAAAACGATCATAGCGCTTGCGTCCACCACCCTCTTCTTCGCTTTTATCGATTACGAGACCCGCTTCAACCAAAGGCGGCGCCGCATAATCAGGGAAAACTGCGCGCAAGCCATCCCAGCCATCTGGCGCATAACCCAACCCGAAACGAGCAGCGATCTCCCCCGTCAAGCCACGCTTTTTCAGGTAGGCAATCGCCCCTTCGGCGCTACGCAATTGTGTACGGTAATGATCGCAGGCTTTGGTCATCACATCAGTTAGCGCCAGACTTTTTGCCTGGACTTCTGCACGTTGAGCAGGGAGTAATTTATCGTCTTCCGGCACTATCATGCCGTTGCTTTGCGCTAAGTCTTTGACTGCATCGACAAAGCTCATTCCCGAATATTCCATCAAAAATCCGATGGAAGTGCCGTGCGCACCGCAACCGAAACAATGATAAAACTGCTTAGTCGGGCTTACCGTAAAGCTAGGAGATTTCTCGTTGTGAAACGGACACAATCCCATATAGTTTGCGCCGCCTTTTTTCAACTGCACGTACTTACCCACCACATCGACAATATCAACGCGGGCGAGCAAATCCTGAATAAAGGTTTGAGGAATCAAAGCGGCAAACTAAGTGACAAAGAGCAAAACAAGAAATATCAACGAGACAACAAGGCTGCTTTTACCAAACCAGAGACCACCGTCATATCAGCACGGCCCGCCAATTTCGGCTTCAATATTGCCATTACTTTACCCATATCCTGCGCACCAGTTGCGCCACTCGCGGCGACAGCGGAGGCAACTTCTGCCTGCATTTCCACCTCATTCAAACCAGCGGGAATATAGGCAGACAAAATAGCCAGCTCTGCTTTTTCGATATCTGCCAAATCCTGGCGATTCCCGGCCTCAAACTGTGTGATGGAATCTTTGCGCTGCTTAATCATTTTTTCTATGATGGCAAGCACCAATGTGTCGGTCAATTCAATTCGCTCATCCACTTCTTTTTGCTTCATGGCGGCAGTAATCAAGCGTATCGTGCCCAGCTTTGTCGTCTCTTTGGCACGCATTGCTGATTTCATATCTTCGGTAATTTGATCTTTTAAGCTCATGGAATTTCCTGACGATAGAATAAGTACAAAAAATCCACTTCGGCCAACTTAGCCAAGTGCGACTTAATGCAAATTGATAAAAACAACAAAGCCCGCTGCGTATTACCGGAGCGGGCATGCTAAAGCTAAATATTAATGCATTTTTGAATGGCACTGCTGGCAGCACCAAACGAAATTAATACATCTTTTTAGGCAATTGCTGACTACGAATGCGTTTGTAGTGGCGTTTTACTGCTGCTGCCAGCTTGCGCTTGCGCTCGGCAGTTGGCTTCTCGTAAAACTCGCGTGCGCGCAATTCGGTCAAGAGACCGGTCTTTTCGATGGTGCGCTTGAAGCGACGCATAGCGACTTCGAACGGCTCGTTTTCTTTAAGGCGAATTGTGGTCATTTAAGTTCGGAACCAATGAAAAATTTATAGGAAGAACGAAATAATAGCAGAGTTTTCAGGCGTTTGGAAGTAGCTTGATTAAATCTTACGCAATCTTGTGCAAAAAAGTAATCGCAAACCTGCTTTACTGGCATTACCAAAACTCAAAAACCACATCGTAAAATTCAATATTTTAGGGAGTATGGTTAAAAACCATAGCTATCGTCCAAATAAGATCTGGACAAATAAAAATACAGTAGGCAGTACCTTAGTCCGATAAAAAAAACAACGTCAGTCTTTTATTATTAAATCAAACTTTAGTCGAACCTGCTAATCAACAGCGTTACCAGCAGCAACACCCGATGCCCAGGCCCACTGGAAGTTATACCCACCGAGCCAACCCGTCACATCAACCGCCTCGCCAATAAAATATAAGCCCGGAACATTCTTCACCATCATGCTTTGCTGCGACAGCTCGCGTGTATCAACCCCGCCGCGCGTCACCTCAGCTTTACGATACCCTTCCGATCCGTTCGGGATTTATTGCCAGCGATTAATGCTGTCGCCCACTTGACGCAGGCGCTTGTCGCTCATATCCGCCACTCTGGCGTCACCCGCAAAACCATTTGCAGTCAGCAATCCATCCGCCAGCCGCGCAGGTAAATGCTGCGCCAGATGATTGGATAAATTCTTTTTGATGCTCGCTTTACCAGTGATTAACTCCTCCGCGATATCAATTTCTGGCAACAAGTTAACCGTAATCGATTGACCTGCCTGCCAGAAACTAGATATCTGCAATACCGCCGGACCAGACAAGCCACGATGGGTGAACAATAAATCCTCACGAAATACGGCTTTATTCTTTTTCTCGCCTGTCTCTATATCAACTTCCAGCGAAATACCAGATAAGGGTACAAACGGCTCCCACGTTTTGGCATCGAACGTCAGTGGGACTAATGCTGGACGGGGCTCGACAATTTTCAAGCCAAATTGCCTTGCGATTTTGTATGAAAATTCTGTTGCGCCAATTTTAGGAATCGATAAGCCACCAGTCGCAATCACCAGCTGCTTTGCTACGATAGCGCCCTGCTCGGTCTGAATCAAGAATCCGTCATCCATATGCTGAACCTCAAGAACTTTGCACGGCATGCGCCATTGCACCTTACCGGCATCGCATTCCGACTTCAGCATAGAAATAATGTCCTCTGCGCTGTTATCGCAAAATAATTGCCCCTTATGTTTCTCGTGGTAGGCGATGTGATGGCGTTTGATCAATGCCAAAAAATCTTGTGGGGTGTAGCGCGACAAAGCGCTTTTACAAAAATGCGGATTCTCAGATAAGAAATTATTCGGCCCCGCTTGCAGGTTTGTGAAGTTGCAGCGCCCGCCGCCAGAAATACGGATTTTTTCTGCCAACTTGCTGGCATGGTCGACCAGCAACACTTTTTTGCCACGCTGTCCAGCAACGGACGCACACATCATGCCCGCCGCGCCTGCGCCAATGACGACGACATCATATTGTTTGCCAGGGGTACTGGATATGCCGGAAGGCTTGGGCGTGATGCTGACGGAGTCGTTCATTTTTATTTTCTTACTTAGATAGTAGAAGCGATTACATAGAAGCCATGATTGTAGCCGATGAGCAAGTCAGTCACGGACAAGCCAATATACTCCCCATCATTTTTATAAAAAATCTCTTGCAGACCAATGATTATATGGACGATTAAATATACATCCTTCCAGTATATTAATTTAACGCAATTGAATGAATGATCACTAAGCTCGCAAAATCAGAAAAACGCCCTTTGACTTTGATAAAAACATGTCCGCAATTATTGTTCGCGCAAGTCCCCGCTATTCTTTTTTAAAACACGTTTCAATATCAGCAAGATGGCCTCATAAGATTCCCGCATATCAATATTCTGTTTTAAATCCGCAACGTAATTTACACATATTGACGAAATTTGAAGACAAGATTAACTAAATCTTGACTTGACTTACGCAAGAAGAGATAACAGAAACATCGGTGACGCAAACGATTGCGCTGTCGGTCACAAAATCAATGTAACGAGTTCGATAACGACGCTTTAAGCGCATGTGTAAAGACACTACTCACACGCTGCTTTGAACACTCATCCAATGGGTAGATGCCGTCCCTGGCCTCCCGATCTGATGCGATTTAATCTGATGTAAACGTAATTCGGTAGATGTAACTCGATGTGACTTGATCTGACTTGATGTAAAAATTACTTAACCTGAAGGATGAAATCAAATGCCTAAACCGACTATTAAGTTAAGCCTGCTAGCGATCGCTGTTGCGACAGCTTTCCCGATGCACGCAGCTATGGCGCAGACCGCGCCTGCATCAACCGACGCCAAAACTGATCCGACTAAATTGG
>JANXTO010000045.1 GCA_025352365.1 Undibacterium sp.
ACGAGTAGGTAAATGAGTAGTCAAATTAGTAGTGAAATGATGTGACAGAAATAGAGTGTAATAAAACGCGATACCTGATCTTTTCAATTCTCAAATATGGCTTCGTCAGGCGCTCTCACGTTGTATCAGTTCACAGGTCAGGCGGTTTAAACGCCGGACTTTTTTCTCAACCGAAATTTCCCCCAGAGTTTCTAAAATACGTAGGGTAGCGATTTCTCCCATCTCTTTTGCGGGCGGTCTTATAGTGGTCAGACTGGGCAGTAGCAACGACGACATTGCATAATCACCAAAGCCCACAATCGCGCAATGTTCAGGCATACGCAGGTTAGTGCGCTGTCCCGCTAAAATGGCGCCGGCTACCAGATTGTCATTGGCAAAAATAATCGCTTCCGCAGGATGCTTACGCATGGTCAGCGCATCAATAGCTTGCTTGCCTGATTCAAACGGAGCCGCTTCATTCGGGATAAAAATCCAGGGCTTTAAACGGTGTTCTTGCATCACCGCGACATAGCCATCGCGGCGGTCTAATGCGCTGATATCGCCAGCAATACTATTCTGTACAAAGGCAATCCGGCGATAGCCTTTGTCATACAAATATCGTGCGGCCTGCTGCCCCACCTCGTAGTGCGAAAAACCGACCTGTATCGGCTTTCTACGTGGCTGATAATCCCAAGTTTCTACTACCGGAATACTTGCTGTAGCGAGTAGTTGTTCGGTTGCTTTGGTATGGTATTGACCAGTCACCACCAAAGCAGCGGGTGACCAGCCCAGAAACGCCCGCACCGCATTTTCTTCCTGCTCAATCGAAAAATAACTTGACGCCAATAGCAATTGATAGCCGTGCTGACTTAGTACATCGCTAAAGCTTTGGATGGTATTGGCAAAAATTGGCCCTGAGATATTCGGAATCACCATACCAATTACCCGTCCACGCGTAGATGCCAGACCGCCCGCCACCATATTGGGGACGTAATGCAAAGCAGCGATGGCTTTAGCAATCCGTAAACTTAATTCGGCAGATACTAAATCGGGTTGTTTTAAAAAACGCGATACGGTAATTGATCCCACTTCTGCCAGGCGTGCGACATCATGAATTGTCGCTCTACCAGATCCACGTCGCTTGCGGCTGTTCCCATTTTGATCTCTCATTACGGCTTATTCCTAAATACATATCGATGATCTTTTTAATTCTTTGACTTCAACTTCTGCCTAATTGACACTTCGTAAAACTTCTTACGGTACCGGTACCATAAAAAGTGTAGCAGAGCCGACACGCGAGAGAAAGTTGATTTTTTGGTTAAGAAAATTGATTTTTCTTATAAAGGAAATCATCAGGAAATTTGATTTGCATATGTGTATAAGACGTATCAGCGGCATTGCATTCTCAGGACTCCAGCAGAATTTTTTACTATCTAAATACAATCAAGGGAATCAAGAAATGAAGAAGAGAAGTGCATCTGCAAAAAATAGTATTCAAACTCCATCGAGTCAATTCGCTCATTCATCCCGTCTGAAATTTCAGTTGAAAAAAAGCATATTGCTGACCAGCGCCTTGTTCTCGGTTACAGCGGGTGCGGCTGAGACGAACACTGCTATTAATACATCTACTTCAGCTAATGATTCTGATGCAGCGCCTATCGTGACGGTGACTGCGACCCGTCGTAGCGCGACGCTGCAATCAGTACCCATCGCTGTTTCGGTGCTGGATGGTGATGAGCTGGAGCAATCCAATCGTACTAGCATCGACAGAATCGTGGCTGAGATTCCTAGTGTTAATTTCAGGCAGCATGGTGGGAATAAGGATTCCACTATTTTTGTGCGTGGCATTGGTACGATTTCGACATCGCCTGGTGTTGAGCCCACAGTATCAACCGTGATTGATGGCGTCGTGTACGCGCGTCCGGGTCAGGCAACTGTTGATTTGCTAGATATCGATCACATCGAAATCTTGCGCGGCCCGCAAGGAACGTTATTTGGTAAAAACGCTTCATCTGGCGTCCTCAGCGTGACCAG
>JANXTO010000051.1 GCA_025352365.1 Undibacterium sp.
TTAATATTAAAACCCTTGGAGAAATATCAATGAAAAAATCATTATTAGCTCTGGCCGTATTGGCAGCAGTTGCAGGCTCAGCACACGCTCAATCTAGCGTTACTATCTACGGTGTATTGGATATGGCTTTGCAAAAAGAGAGCCGTGGCGGTCAAAGCACGACAGCATTAGATAGTGGTATTCAATCAGGTTCCCGTTTGGGCTTCAAAGGTACTGAAGATTTGGGCGGTGGTTTGAAAGCAAATTTCCAATTGGAAATGGGCGTCAATGCTGATACAGGTGCTTCTTCCCAAGGTGGTCTAGCTTTTGGTCGTCAAGCATGGGTTGGCTTGTCAGGTGAATTTGGTTCTGTGAACTTAGGTCGTCAATACACACCTATTTTCATCGCAACAGACACTATTGATCCATGGGATGCTGGTTTCAACAGCACTGGTGGTGGTAAACAAGCTGGTGTAGGTACTTCTACTGCTGGTACTCTTGGATTGTTCGGTACGCCTTTCCGTACTAACAATACTGTAAATTACACCACTAACAATTTGAGTGGTTTCACAGGTTCTGTTGCATATACTTTTGGTGAACAAGCAGGCGATACTTCAGCAAACCGCCAAATTGGCTTATCTGGTATTTATGCCGATGGTCCTGTGCAAGTTGCGTTGGCTTACAATAAATCTAATGATTTGATAAGTAATTCAACAAAGTTAGTTTTCCTGGGCGGCGTATATGATTTTAATGTAGCAAAATTGCACGCTGCATATGGTAAAACTACTAATGACCTGAATACTGTAGACAATAAAGAGTGGATGATTGGTACAACTGTTCCTTTCGGCGCAGCGAGTTTGATCGCTACTTATACTCGCGTTACTAACGAATTAGTATCTAGTGCTGGTAAAGGTCAACAGTTTGCAATCGGTGGTACATATTCTTTGTCGAAGCGTACTAACTTCTACACAAACTATGCTCGCACAACTAACGATGCAAATTCTAATGCTGGTGGTATCGCTGCAATCACAGGCGGTAAAGATTCTTTGATCAACGTTGGTATTCGTCATCGTTTCTAATACTTTGCAGACTTAGGTCTGTTTAGTTGATGGCAATTAAAAAAAGCACCTTCGGGTGCTTTTTTATTTTGAATAAATCTTTCCGCAGCTTTTAGCCTGGTTAAACACTAAAGATGCTTAGCCCAGTAATTTGTAAGTGCCGCCTTTTTCTAAGGCGCGAATATATGATGGCATTGCATGTATGCGCTGTAGCCAATCGATCAATTTTGGATGATTAATAATATTGAGGCCTCCGCGTGCAGCTGATGCTTCTAGTACAAAGCTCATTTGTATATCTGCAGCACTAAATTCGCTACCTGCGAACCAGCCAGTGCCAGAGATCTCTGTTTCCAGATAATGCAGATGGCGTGTGATTTGTGGTTGTATGAAACTGGTTTTTACTTTTTGCGCTATACCACGGGCGATCAGCTTCACAAAAAATGGCATCGGACTTTGTTCTATCCTATCAAACACCAATTTCATTAAGAGAGGCGACATGGCTGAACCTTCAGCAAAATGTAACCAGTAAACATAGCGCAAATAATCTTTGGAGTCGCGATCAGGAACCAGTCGTCCATTGGAGTAGCGATTGATCAGGTATTCAACAATCGCGCCGGATTCTGCAATCGTCAAATCATCGTCGGTGATCACTGGTGATTTACCCAGCGTATGTACAGCCAACAAAGATGCGGGTGCTAACATAGTCTGGGGATCACGCTCATATCGCATGATCTGGTACTCCACACCCAATTCTTCTAATAACCAGAGAATACGTTGTGACCGGGAATTATTTAAGTGATGAACTATGATCATATTTACTTTAAACAAAAGAGACTGATAAGCCAGGCAGCGGTACGCCAGAGAACGCAGTAAACCAGGTTTCTCCTGGCAATACCGGATACGCATCAGTCCAGCTGCCAGTCGTTATAATTTCTCCGGCGGTGAGGGGCGAAAATTGAGCTTGTGTTTTTAGTAATTGATGCAAGTGCCAGATCGCATGAAGCGGACTATCCAGAACATTGCTACCGAAGCCTGCGCTACGCAAAGAGCCATCACAAGACAGGGAGACGCTCGCATTGGCCAGTACCGGGCCTAAGTGGTGACGCGTCGCGCTCGACAGCATGCGCGGCTCACCGACCAACAAAGTACCGTGCAAACCGAAGGCAGCGATGGCGTCAGCGGCTTCAAATTTCCAATCAGGATAGGGACTGACGACGATTTCTAAACCATGCGCCATCCATTCCAGGCAATCGGCCAGTTCATCCATCGTCGCATCGGCAGCAGGCGTGCGACCTAACTTAAAAACTACCTCTGGTTCTACTCGCGGTTGTAGCGCACCTTTGAGGTCTTGCGATGTGTGGACGTCATCAAGATACCGTACTGTACTGTCAAACAGAGTTGTCCAGATTGGCGCATGAATGGATTCTTTTTGTCCGTACTTTGACCACAATGTTCTGTTAGTGAACGCCAGTTTTCTGCCAACCGGAACTTCGCCTTCAGCAGTACGAATATTATCTAAGCTCTTAGCAATATCGTAGGCGTCCGCAATACTAATTGCGGAATTTGATGAGATAGGAGTGAGAGTTCTGGCGTGAGCACGCGCATCCAGAAATTGTTGAGCATAGCGATCGGCTTGGGAGGACATCAGCATGATAGCGCCAAGTTTTTAGGGAGTCCTTATTGTGGGCGAGGAGCACTGAATTCGCAAGCTGCAAGCCACATGTGAGGCAAAAAAACTGAGGGATACCGAGCTTACTGCGGTTCAGTGCGTACCACTTTTACCAATGGGCAATATAAAAGGGGGGGGATATTTTTTGTAAAACTTGCCGAAGCTAAAAGAGCTATCTCAGGATTTGCTCTAAATCACTCGATTAGTTTCATAACGACAATTTAACCTAACGCCCAAATTGTACTGGCCACGCAGATTGGATACCAAGTGTGTAAGAATTTAAAGTGGAATTTATCCTGGCCATCAGACTTTACATCAGCAATAAATTTGAATGAGAAATATATACTCTATGGGTGTATATTTAATTGTCCAAGTATTTCCTTCTTATCAGGCTTATTTTTATAGAAATGATAGGGAGTATATTAATCTTTAGCGCGAATTTGCTCGATTTATACACGCTGGCAAGAGGAGTGTAGCTGATTATTTTTACGAGGATCAAAACACTTCATTGACTGGAATAACTTTTTTGCGATACGCCAACTATCAAGCTTTTGCTCGGCTGAGCTAGCTAAAGTGTTAGTCGTACCTAACTTCCCCAAAGCTCACCATTAGGATTGGTTCTAGGTACTGCAACCCCAAAGTGCTCATAGGCTGAAGGCGTTGCGATGCGTCCGCGAGGGGTGCGCTGCAAATAACCTTGCTGTATTAGATAAGGTTCTAACACGTCTTCGATCGTATCGCGCTCTTCGCCGATTGCTGCCGCCACATTGTCCAGGCCGACTGGGCCGCCGCCAAATTTAAATAAAATGGCTTCCAGTAATTTTCTATCCATGACATCAAATCCGACGCTATCAACGTCCAGCATTTTGAGTGCCGCGTCGGCGATATTTTTAGTGATGTCGCCATTGCCTTTTACCTCGGCATAATCTCTGACTCTGCGCAGCAGACGATTGGCGATACGCGGTGTGCCACGCGCACGTTTAGCGATTTCATACGCGCCATCGGGATTGATAGGGGCGTTAAGCAAAGATGCCGAGCGTGTCACGATACGGGTTAATTCTTCTGCAGTATAGAATTCTAGGCGTGCCACGATGCCAAAACGGTCGCGTAAGGGATTGGTGAGCATGCCGGCGCGGGTAGTTGCACCAACTAAGGTAAATGGCTGCAAATCCAGTTTAACCGAGCGGGCTGCGGGGCCTTCACCGATCATGATGTCGATCTGATAGTCTTCCAGCGCCGGGTATAAAATTTCTTCCACCACAGGCGACAAACGATGAATCTCGTCGATAAACAAGACGTCATTCGCTTCCAGATTGGTTAATAGCGCGGCCAAATCTCCGGCGCGTTCTAATACTGGCCCCGAGGTTTGGCGCAAATTGACACCCATTTCACGCGCAATAATATGTGCCAGCGTGGTTTTTCCCAAACCTGGCGGGCCGAACAGTAGCGTGTGATCGAGTGCCTCTTTGCGTTGTCTGGCCGCGGTGATAAAAATCTCTAACTGGCCGCGGATTTTTTCCTGACCGACATATTCATCTAATTGTTTGGGGCGAAGCGCGCGCTCGATGGCTTCTTCATTCGGTGACGCAGGCGTTGCCGCAATGATGCGAGTGTCGCTCTGGTTATTCGTGCTGCTGAAGTTGTCGGTTTGGATGCTCATGATGGATTAGCTTTTAGACAGAGATTTCAGAGCCAGCTTGATACCGTCGGAAACACCGGTACCAGCCGGTAAAGTCTTCAATGCCAGCAGAGCTTCTTTGTCGGAGTAACCCAGCGCTAACAGGGCATTGAGTATGTCGGATTGATGGTCGTGCATTGCGATACCGCCAGAACTGGCGCCAATATCCGCGCCTAATTTACCTTTGAGTTCGAGCAGCAAACGCTCAGCGGTTTTTTTGCCTATGCCCGGGACGCGAGTTAGTCGACTTGCCTCCTGCAAGGTAATCGCTTGTGCCAGATCGCTGACTGACATGCCGGATAAAATAGACAGCGCCGTACGTGCGCCAACGCCACTGATTTTGATTAACTGGCGAAACGTGCTGCGTTCTTCTGCGCTGCCAAAGCCAAACAAAACATGCGCGTCTTCACGAATGGCAAGGTGTGTCAGCAAGACGACTTTTTCACCCAGCGCAGGCAAGTTATAAAACGTGCTCATCGGGACATCAACGTCATAGCCGACGCCTTGGCAGTCAACCAATAACTGAGGGGGATTTTTTTCGAGCAGAATACCTGCGATACGACCTATC
>JANXTO010000238.1 GCA_025352365.1 Undibacterium sp.
AAGTGCTGGGCTTGAAACGGGTACGCATAGGGAAAGTCAGGCTGGGGAATTTACCCGAAGGTCAGTGGCGCTACTTGCGTGACGACGAGCAGTTTTAACAAGCCTTGCATAGGATATTAGCACCTTCAAAAAAATATACTCCCCTATTTTTTATTGAAAAACCATCTATTGCCTAATTTTTCTATGGACAACCTAATAATACCCAGTGGGAGTATATTGATTAAGAACGATGAAAAAGCTTTCGTAGTACGTTAAACCTATCACCGAAGCTTCAATCATCATCGCCCGGATCCATGTCTGGGAACAGGACTTCGGTAAAGCCAAACTTTGTCAAATCTTTAATTCGCGTTGGATATAAGACACCATCCAAATGGTCGCATTCATGTTGCACGACACGCGCATGAAATCCATCGACTTCACGAGATATGGGATTGCCGAATTGGTCAAAGCCTTCATAGCGTAATTTACTCCAGCGTGGTACCAGACCGCGCATTCCGGGCACTGACAAACATCCCTCCCAGGCATCGTCGGTCTCATCAGACAATGGCGTTAGCACGGGATTCAGTAAGACGGTTTCCGGCACTCTTGGGGCGTCTGGGTAACGTGGATTATCTTTAAAACCAAAAATCACTAACTGCAAATTAATTCCAATTTGTGGCGCTGCCAAACCAGCCCCACTGGCTGCGACCATGGTTTCAAACATGTCTTTGACCAGGCTGTTTAGCTCTTCTGTATTAAATTGCTTCACTGGCTCTGCTTTGCGTAAAAGACGAGAGTCGCCCATTTTTAAAATCGGATGAATCATAAAAAGACTCCTTGGCTTTCAACAGCTCGGGTTAATTTAAAAAATTGGTAGAAACAAAAAGGCCAAACGCAATTGAACATCACGTTTGGCCTGATATCGAAGCGAAGCTTAAGTAGATTTAAGACTACGTAGATACTCAGAAAATTCTGCTCCGGTCTCTGGATGCTTTAAACCCAAGGCAACGCTGGCTTTGAGATAACCAAGTTTAGAACCACAATCATAGCGGGTTGCAGCAGCACGATAGGCATACACTGGATAATCCTTGAGCATCGCGGCAATGCCGTCAGTGAGCTGGATTTCTCCGCCAGACCCTTTGCCCAACTTTTCTAAATATCCAAAAATACGGGCTGACAAAACATAACGTCCAACGACCGCCAGATTAGATGGCGCATCTTCTGGTTTAGGTTTTTCGACAATACCATGCATTTTCTCTACACGATCTTTGTATGGTGTACCGCTGACGATACCGTATTGGCGGGTGAATTCATGCGGCACATCCTGCACTGCAATCACACTACCGCCCTCTTCTTCATACAAGCGAGCCATTTGCGTCATAACGGAGGGATAACCTTCATCTGCATCCATCAAATCGTCCGCCAGCAACACAGCGAAAGGGTCATCACCAATCACCGGACGGGCACACAAAACGGCATGCCCCAGACCTAAAGCAGCTTGTTGGCGAATATAAATACAATTAATATTTTTTGGAATAACGTTTCTGACCAGGTCCAGCAAAGCTTGTTTACCCGCGGCTTCCAACTCATTTTCTAGCTCGTAAGCTTTATCAAAATGATCTTCGATCGCACGTTTGGCACGACCTGTGATGAACACCATTTCGGTAATGCCTGCCTCAACCGCTTCTTCTACCGCATATTGAATCAGTGGCTTATCGACGATGGGCAACATTTCTTTTGGTTGCGCTTTTGTCGCAGGTAAAAAACGGCTACCTAAACCTGCAACCGGAAATACTGCTTTTGTAATTTTTCTCATCTTAATTCCTTGAACAGAGTTGAAGCAATTCCGCTTCGGTCAGTAAAGGGATACCCAATTCCTGCGCTTTTAATAACTTACTACCAGCATCATCTCCGGCAACGACATAACTGGTTTTTTTTGATACCGAACCAGCCACTTTACCACCCGCATTTTCTATCAAAGCACCTGCCTGATCGCGACTTAGTGTTGGCAAGGTTCCGGTTAACACAAACGTCTGCCCAAGCAAATGTAAAGAGCCGACTTCTTTTTGCGCTACTTCTGGCCAATGTATTCCGGATGCCAGTAACTGTTGCACTAGCTCGACATTCATCGGATCAGCAAAAAACACTCTTATAGACTTCGCCACCACAGGCCCTACATCAGACACCGCAAGTAGCTGCTCTTCGTTCGCCTCGATTAATGCATCGACGTTACCAAAAGTCGCCGCTAAATCTTTTGCAGTTGATTCACCAACATGACGAATCCCTAATGCATAAATAAAACGGGCAAAACTCGTGGCTTTAGAATTCTCCAGCGCCCCCAGAATGTTCTGCGCGGACTTATCGGCCATTCTATCCAGCGCCACTAAGGACGTTAAGCCTAATTTATATAAATCTGCGGCCGTTGTCACTACTTGCTTATCGACCAATTGATCAATTAATTGCTCGCCGACGCCATCAATATTCATGGCCTTGCGTGAAGCAAAGTGGAACAAACCACCTTTTCTTTGAGCAATGCATTTTATCCACCCACCGGAGCATCTGGCAATCGCCTCATCCTCCAGTTTAACAATTGTTGACCCGCAGACAGGACATTGTGTAGGCATTACAAATTCTTTAGCGTCAACAGGACGTTTTTCTAAGATGCTCGCGACCACCTCAGGAATGACGTCGCCAGCACGGCGTACCGACACGGTGTCGCCAATACGAATATCTTTGCGACGCACTTCTTCCTCATTATGTAAGGTCGCATTAGTCACGGTGACTCCGCCGACAAATACGGGCGCTAAACGAGCCACTGGAGTAATTGCACCGGTACGCCCGACCTGGAC
>JANXTO010000088.1 GCA_025352365.1 Undibacterium sp.
AGGTACAGACGCATTTGATTGCTGGCCGACTGGTAATCGTGTGTCTGGACGGGAAAACAGAATTACTGCCCCGGATCATTGCGGATAAAATCGCCGAGCGTGATGCATCACTGGTGGTGCGGGTGAAGAAGACGACGACCGAAATCGATGCGGATGACCCGTATGCCGCCTTTCAGATCCCGGATGACTTTACGTGGTAGCTCTCGACTGAGCTTCCCCTAAAATTTAGAAATTCATAAGGCCCCCATATAATTAGAGTGCTTAAATTTATGCCTGAATTTCACATGTTTACATTACGTTTATATCGGGCTTAAAAGTATTGCTATGCTGACCCGTTTATTTGTAATTTCGAACTACAAGGATTCTTTTAGCTTTAGATAGCTCCGCTGTGCACAGCATTTAACGCTCGAGTGCAGAATGACTTTAATTCCGTAGCTACGACTTGAACGGTATCCACATTCCTAGGATTTGTATCATGATGAAATTGCCCAGCATAATCATTGATTTCTTGTAGTTCATTAATCAATGGTTGAGCAAAAACAACAGGATTTGGAGCAACTGAGTCTTTGATGAAAACAAGCACTTGCCCAAACATTTGATCACGAGGTATAAAACCTGGAAAACGTCTGTGTAGATAGCCCTCAAGAAACGGGCGAATTGCCTTTGCTACTTCTCGTGGCTGTTGTGAGCCAGAATTACAGAATTCTGACATTATTCTATGATGACGGTAGTAAGGTGATTCACATTCATGATCAACATTGAATTTACCAAAATCACTGTAATCATTGGTTGAATGTCGAAGTTGGAGAATGCTAATTTGAGAGGTTCCAACTTTAGCAGTTAGTTCATCGCGCATATCACGAATAAAATACGGATCATGAGCAAGCACAATTAATTGTTGTGCTTTGTCGTGGAGTTGTTTTAATACTATTTTCGTATGTTGTTTGCGATTCACATCTAAGCTACACATTGGATCATCTATAACTATGATTTTGCTTGCTAAGGTTGGGTCGTCTAAAGTTGTTGCGACGAAAAAAGCTAACGCTAAAGTTCGTTTATCGCCTTCACTGAGGGCTGTAGTAAATTTTGGCGGACCACCTTCAAGCGGTACAGATTTTCCTCTTAGATGGAGGCCATATTCGCTACGACGTGCTCCGCCTCGAAAATTCGCATCCATTTTTTCTATTTGGAACGACGCTCCAAAATTTTTTAATAATGTGTTTATGGATTTTTCAAATTTCCCTAGGACTTCTGACATTAATGTTTCAAGTTCTTTCCTTGCTTTCGTTTTCTTTTTGTCTGATTCGGTTGACTGTAGTTTTGCGGATGCTAATTTCGAAAATAAATCAACGACAGCAGAATCAAATCTTCGCTTTGAAGTTTGAATATGAACTATTTGGGCTTGTAATTGAGTTGGATTTTCCTTTGTAAGATTGTTACGAAAATTTTCTATTTTTGATTTGTTTGCTTGAATTTGTAGGTTGGCTTCAGCAATTGCTGTAAAAACTTCATTCCAAAGCTGGACTGCTTTCAATTTTACGGATTGATCAATTACGGATACTGTTGGATTGGCTTGTTTTTTAGCAACAAGCTTAAGAAGATGTTCTTGTAGCTCTGCCAGTCTTGACGCAATTTTTATTTTTTCAAATATTACTTGCTCAGTTGCTATTTCAGTTGCCCATGATAAAGCCATTTTATTTGCATTTTCAATCGCAGATGAAAATGACTCCACAATTTCTGCATTCGTTCGTAACACCACACCCCGCTCAAGAATAGCAACTTGCTTTTTTAGGTTCTTGTAAGCGGTATTGAAATGTGTTCTGTATGCATGAACTAAAGCGATTGCCAAGGTGTCTTGTCCGCAGTAAGGGCAATTCAAACCATCGTTAAAATGTTGTCCAGAACTTAACCAAGTCTCAGTTCCTTCTTTACCAACGAGATCAACATGTTCATGAACAATTTTTTCAGCATCGTCTTGAATGTCATCTAAAGATTTCCCTAATATTAAAAACAATGATTCTAGGTCCAAAGATGGCTCTTGCGAAGTAGTTGGTAGTGGTTTTGCAAGAATTGAAGCAATGCTGCCCGCAGATACAATACGTTTCTTCAGTGCTTCAATTTGTGTATCGGAATCTGGAACTGCAACCAATTTCTCAAAATCCGGCAACGACATTCCTTGATGGTATCCTGCAAGTTGGTTTGTTAATTGGGTCACAAGCGCATTTGCACTAGTTGAATCCGCTGTAGTTTGTACTTCAAGTTTGCGCGCCGAAACAGCGGCGGCTCCAAGAGCAAACTCAAGTAAGTTTTTTCGCTGACCTGGACTTACAGCGCCGCCAGAATGCGCGTTCTTTTCAATAAAATCTAAATCAAAGACCAATAGCTCTGGACGGTTTTCACTCCAAGCGCCATTTGTAAAAGTAACCTTATGACCACTCCCAAATTGCCAAACGACTTTTGGCGCTAAAGTTCCATCAATCGTTTTACGCTCATTAATTAACAGACCATCTCCTGTTGAAGCTGATCGCATTATTGTGGCTAAAGTAGACTTCCCCCGCCCGTTATCCGAGTAGATTAGCGTGGCTTTGTGTAATCTCTCTTGTTTGCCGTTGACGTTGTGTAATAAGCCAATCCCCTGAATCTCTTCAATTCTCTCTAACATTTCATCCCGTTTTGTAATGTTCGTAGATAGTAACGCCAACTTTTTGAATCATTAAAATGGCATTTAAATAAAAAATAAGGCGCTGGATTCAGTTTTTAAAAAAACTGAATCTATACAAATATTTCTCCATTCAAATAACGCCTATGGATTTCTTTAAATCATTAAGCATGATTAAATTCCAATGAACACCAATTTTTTTGCTGGCATATTCTAATTAACCGCAATCGAACTCCGTCCCCTCAGCCGTCCTCTGCACCAAAATCTTGGTCGCAATTCGCTCTGTCATTTCCTGCACATGCGAGATCACACCTACCTTGAGTCCCATGGCTTGCAGGCCATCTAGTGCGTCCATCGTTACGCGCAAAGTGTCTGCATCGAGGCTGCCGAAACCTTCGTCGATGAATAGCGGTTCGACGCGCACGCGGTTGGATGATAGCGATGCCAGGCCTAGCGTGAGGGCTAGTGAAACGAGGAAGGATTCGCCGCCGGAGAGCGAGTGGGCTGAGCGTTGTTCGTTGCCCAGGTCCGGGTTTATCACCATTAGGGCTAGCATGTCGCTGATGCGTTGCAGGCGGTAGCGGCGTGCTAGTTCGTGCAGGTGGCGATTGGCGTAGCTTGGCAATAAGCCTAGCGGATATTGCGCACGTAATCGCTGGATTTTTTGCCGTCGGCGGAGCCTATCAGCTCGTTCAGGCTGCCCGAGAGTTTGTATTTGGATTTTTGCTGCTTTACTTGTTGCAGTATGTCGTCTGCTTGTGTACAGCGTGCTTGATCATGAGCGATGCTGGTGTGCTGATTGCTGCCTGTTGCCTGAATTTTTTGGCATTCTGCATGTCCGACTTCATTCGGGACAAATAGTTGCTGCATCCAATTCCCAAATTGAATGTAAATGGACGTTAAAAACGCTTAGACAACAAAAAACCCGCATCAGCACAAGGCTAGAAGCGGGTTTTAAAACGTTAAAGAAGCTCTTTGAACGTGTATCTGGTGGTGATAGGTGGACTTGAACCACCGACCCCAGCATTATGAGTGCTGTGCTCTAACCAACTGAGCTATATCACCAAGAAGCCCGAAATTATGCCATTTCGACTTAGGGGTGTCAATATTAAAATCTGATTTTCCGTTGATGTGGAAAGTGTTTTGCTTTTTAGATTAGGAATTTTGATAAGAAATTGCTTGCTCTAGTATGCTTGCTGTCGGATTTTGTCCTAGACAATCAATCACGATACGTTCTGGAATAGACCTTAACCAGGTGAGTTGGCGCTTGGCTAACTGGCGGGTGGCGATGATGCCGCGTTCGCGCAGTTCTGGGTAGTCGATGATGCCGTCCAGATGTTCCCAGGCTTGGCGGTAACCTACGCAGCGCATGGATGTCATGTCTGGGTTGAGGTCGCCGCGCTGGCGTAGTGTGCGAACTTCGTCCAAAAAGCCTTGTTCCAGCATGATGTCAAACCGTCGGGCGATACGTTGATGTAAAACCACCCGGTCGGATGGTTCTAGCGACAGCGATAGCATGTCAAATGGCATTTCGCTTTTAGGTTGTAATGCTATTAATGAGGACATTGCCTGGCCGGTCAGTGCGATGATTTCTAGCGCGCGTTGGATGCGTTGTGTATCGTTTGGTTTTAATCGGGCGGCGGTAATCGGGTCTAGTGCGGCGAGCCGTGCGTGCAATGCTGGTGTGCCGTCGCGTGCAGCTTCGGCATCCAGTTCTGCGCGGATTGCCGGGTTTGCTGCGGGCAGATCATCCAGGCCGTTGACCAGTGCTTTGAAGTACATCATGGTGCCGCCGACCAGTAGCGGTAATTTGCCCCGGGCGTGGATATCTTCTACTAAACATTTGGTGTCGGTTAAAAATTGGGCGACTGAATAGGCTTCGCTGGGATCGATGATGTTGATCAGGTGATGCGGTGCGGAGGCGAGTTCTGCTGCGCTTGGTTTTGCAGTGCCGATATCCATTTCGCGGAATACCAATGCGGAATCGACGGAGATAATTTCTGATGGAATATGGCGTGCGATTTCCAGCGCGGCGGCAGTTTTGCCAGACGCAGTTGGGCCCATGATGGCGATGACTTTAGGGCGGCTATTCACTTTATTTTATTCAACTTATTTTTCAACTTATGTTCGTTTTTTTATTGACCGCGCAAAAACATTTTGTCCAGGTCATTCAAGCCCATCTGTACCCAGGTTGGACGACCATGGTTGCATTGATCGGCGCGCTCGGTCAGTTCCATCTGACGTAGCAGTGCATTCATTTCTATCACCGTCAGATTACGATTGGCGCGCACGGCGGTGTGGCAGGCCAGGGTGCCGAGCAATTCGTTGCGACGGTCAATTAGCACTCGTGATCCGCCAAATTCTCTGACTTCACGTAATACATCGCGTGCCAGTGATTGCGCGTCAGCATTCTTGAGTAGCGCTGGCACAGCACGTACTGCTAGTGTGGTTGGCGAGATTGCAGCGATATCAAAACCTAGTGATTGTAAAACTGCCTGATGCTCTTCCACCGTGCCGACTTCAATCCCGTCGGCATAAAAAGTGATGGGGATGAGCAGCGGTTGTACTGGCATGCTGTTTTCATCCAGCGCATTTTTTAGTTGTTCGTACAAAATCCGCTCGTGTGCTGCATGCATATCTACCAGCACCAGACCCTTGCTATTTTGTGCCAGCACATAAACACCATGTAGCTGCGCCAGTGCGAAGCCTAGCGGATGCTCATCATTGGGTAACTCGCTGCCCGCAAAGCTGGCAGTGTTTGTCTGCGTGAGCGCATCGCCCGCAGGATTGAGGTCGCGTGCAAACAGCGCCCCATAGCTTTGCGTCGTCTGTGCAACGCCGCCATGCGGGTTGTTTTGTGGCTCAAAAGCGTAGCCATTAAATTCTCTTGGCCTAGCGCTGAATTCCTGACTAAATTGTTGACTAAATGATGTTTGCTCGCCACTCGTCCAGGGGATTTTTCCGCTACCGGTATTGGTTGATCCCATTGCAGTGGCAGGGGCGGGCACTGTACCAAACGATGTTGCCGAAGTTTGTGCCAATGCACGACTAACCGCATGGAATACAAACTGATGTACAGCACGACCATCCCGGAAGCGGACTTCAATTTTAGATGGATGGACGTTGACATCGACAAGTGCAGGGTCTAAATCTAACGCTAATACATAAGACGGGTAGCGGTCGCCGTGCAATACATCCTGATACGCAGCGCGTACTGCATGCGTTAATAATTTATCGCGGACAAAGCGGCCATTGACATAAAAATATTGGGCATCAGCTCTGGCTTTTGAAGCTGTCGGTAGACCTGCAAAGCCATGCAGGCGCAAAGGGCCAGCGCTCTCATCCAGTGCCAGCCGGGCATTGGCGAAAGCGTCGCCAAGAATATGGGCACTGCGTTTATCAATCGCGCTGATGTTCCAGTGATCAACGGCTTTGCCATTATGCGATAGTGAAAATGTCACATCGGGACGCGCCAGCGCAATTCTGCGGACGATCTCGGCGCAATGACCAAATTCTGTCTGTTCTGATTTAAGAAACTTGCGGCGTGCGGGCGTGTTGTAATACAAATCCTGCACATCCACAGTCGTCCCTTGCGCGCCAGACGCGGGTGAGATTTTGCCATTCTCAATTTGCCAGGCATGCGGTGCTTCTGCTGTGCGCGTCGTTAATGTCAACAAGGCGACCGAGGCAATCGAGGCAAGTGCCTCACCGCGAAACCCCAGGGTTGCCACATTCTCCAGATCGGTTAACGAAGCGATTTTTGAGGTGGCATGGCGTGCTACGGCGAGCGGCAATTGGTCGGCAGGAATCCCGCGTCCATTGTCGCTAATCGCTATCCGTTTGACGCCGCCTTCTTCTAAGCGGATCTGGATGCTGGTAGAGCCGGCATCCAGAGCGTTTTCTAGCAATTCTTTGACCACAGCCGATGGCCGCTCCACAACTTCACCCGCAGCGATTTGCGATATCAGTTGATCGGGTAGCGCCAAAATAGGGCGGGGTGAGGGTGATGCAGGGGATATATTTGGTGTCGCGTTCATCCGCAGATTATACCTGTGCTAAGTACTAGGTTCTGCGATCTGTTGGTGTATGATTGCGCCTCTACCCGGGAGACTTATGGATTTTGTAAAGTTGTTAGACATGATTTTGCATGTCGATAAATCATTAGGATTGTTTATCGCGCAATATGGCACCTTGGTGTATGTGGTTTTATTTGCGATTATTTTCTGTGAAACTGCCTTCGTTATTTTTCCATTTTTGCCAGGCGACTCGCTCCTGTTTATTGCCGGCACCTTCTGCGCTCGCGGGGACATGGATCTGGCGCTATTGATGGTGTTGCTCATCACGGCATCGATTAGTGGCAACTCTTTAAATTATTGGATAGGTAGTTTAATCGGCCATAAAGTCTTAGAGCGAGATTTCCGGTGGATAGATAGAAATGCCATCAAAAAAACGCATGAATTTTATGAAAAGCATGGCGGTAAAACAGTAGTGCTGGCGCGTTTTATCCCTTTAGTGCGTACATTTGCGCCATTTGTGGCGGGTGTGTCGGACATGACGCATAGAACATTTCAGATATATAACGTCATCGGTGCTTTGTTTTGGGTATTCTCGGTGGTATTGAGCGGTTACTTTTTTGGGAATATTCCTTTTGTCCGTGACCACCTCAATTTGATTGTATTAATCGGTGTCGGTGCGGCTGTTTTCCCTATTGTTTTGGGTGCTCTTTGGAAATTAGGTAAGCGATTTTTGAAAAAGTAATTTCTCAGTGGCTAGCTAAGTTGACCTCGGCTAAAGTGAATGAATAAAACGCAGCACACTATTTGGCTTAAGCAGCAAGCGCCCGTTAAGCCGGCGCTTGGTCAAGCTTGTAATGGTTGTGGTGTGTGTTGTGCAGCAGAACCCTGTCCAGTGGCCAGGGTTTTTTTATGGCAGCGGCACGGTGCTTGCCGTGCTTTGCATTGGCAAGATACTGATAAAGTTTATCGCTGCGGTTTGCTGGTGCTGCCAAGGGATTATTTGCGTTGGCTGAGATACGTTTTAAAATGCGTACCGCTGCGTTGGCAAATGGGGGCAGAAAAAATAATCCAGCGAGTAATACGACGCTGGATTGCATCCGGGATTGGCTGTGATTCGGACGCTGAAATCCTTGCCGTTAGCGACGATTCTTAAGCTTAAATTTCTTCAGCTTAAATTCAGTCCGACGTTTAAAACTAATCTAACACTAAGTCAATCTGTTCTTCGCAAGCGGCGGGTTCTTGGCAAAATACTTTTTTATCCCTTTGACAATCGCCTCTGCCATTTGATCCTGATAAGCATCGTCGGTCAGTTTAGCTTCTTCTTCCGGATTAGAGATAAACGCTGTTTCAATCAGAATGCTGGGGATGTCTGGCGCTTTGAGTACCGCAAAGCCCGCCTGTTCGACCGAGCCTTTGTGCAAGTCGTTGATACCTTTGATCTCATTTAGAACGACTTTACCTAACTTCAGACTGTCGTTGATTTGCGCTGTGGTGGACAAATCTAATAAAACGCTTGCCAGTTGTCTGTCATGCGTTTTGATATTCACGCCACCAATCAGATCTGCCGAATTTTCTTTGTTTGCCATCCAGCGTGCCGCAGTGGAGCTGGCTCCTTTTTCTGATAGCGCAAATACGGAGGAGCCGCGCGCGCTGGAATTGACAAATGCATCTGCGTGTACCGACATAAATAAATCTGCCTGCACCGCGCGGGCTTTTTGTACCCGCATATTCAGCGGCACAAAAAAATCCGCATCGCGTGTCAGCATCACGCGCATATTGGGTTGTTGCTCAATTTTTGCTTTTAAACGCTTGGCAATCGATAGTACGACATCTTTTTCCCGGCTACCGCCACGCCCGATCGCACCGGGGTCCTCGCCACCATGCCCCGGATCAATTGCGATCGTGATCATACGGGTTAGGCCAGATATTTTTTCTGATGCTTTATTTGTCTCGGAGTTTGCCGGATCAGTTTTATTTTCTTGTTTATTCCCAAACTTTAGTTCGGGCTTGATTTCAGGTTTCAATCCCGGGCTATCGGGTTTAGATGGCGTCAGATCTTTTGGTAGCTCAGTATTCCAGTTGCCCTTTTCTATCATCACCGCGATAGGATCGGGCGGGTTGGATGGGTACAGATCAAACACTAAACGATGTTTGTAATTGCCGACCGGCTGTAACGTAAATACTTGTGGATTGACTTCTTCTTTCAGATCAAACACCAGCCTGACGACATTAGGGCGATTTTGACCTACCCGTACTTGTTTGATGTAGGGGTCGTTAGATTGAATTTTTGCGACTAATTCTTTGAGGGTAGGGTTGAGTTCTATCCCTTCAATGTCTACCACCAGACGCTCTGGATTTTTGACGATGAAATGGCTGGTCTTTAAGTCGCTGTCATTTTCCAGCGTGACGCGGGTATAGTCGTCAGCAGGCCAGACGCGTACTGCCAAAATTTGGGCTGCCTGAGCAATATTCGGGATCAGACTGGGAACGGTGATGGAAATGAGTAGTGTGCTCCCCGCCTTGAGGAGGGTGCGCCGGGTTTTTACGCCCTTATTTGCGCTTATAGTTGCGCCCTCAGCTGTGTCTAATAGCGCATCATTTTGGCTTACAGATTGGGAGCGAAATTCAATTTTGCTAAACATGCATTACCTTTGTCAGACAAGGCTTGCAATTCTACCTTACGCCCCTCGCCTGCGACGCTTAAAAAGATGTTCAAATCGGCGGGTGGCAAGATACCATCGGCTTTTTTTGGCCATTCGACGATACAAATTGTGCTGTCATTGAATTCTTCGCGGAAGCCAGCTTCTAAAAATTCTTCTGGGCTAGTCATCCGATACAGATCAAAATGCAGAATATTCACCGCTTGCCCATGCAATTGCACGGTATAAGTTTCGACCAGGTTATAGGTGGGACTTTTGACATGGCCCTGATGTCCCGCTGCATGCAGCATGGCGCGGGTCAGGGCGGTTTTACCTGCACCCAGATCACCGTGTAAATAAATGCTCAGTCCGGCTTGCAAGTGCAAAGCCAGACGTTTGCCCAGCGCCTGTGTGGCGGCTTCATCCGCGAGGGTCGTTTTATAATGAGACATTTGCTGTAAGACTAAACATGAAATTTCAATTTTTCAATTCACAGGACTTGCGCAAAGCTGCTCCAGCTACGTTGCAGCTCCTAGGCGTACTAGAGTGCTGTCGTCGCTACGTTTTACTGGGACAATTTCGCGTAAATTCTAATTCAGATGGCTTTGCTGCTTGCCACCATTATCGCAGGCTCGCATTACAGCGGCTAGCAGTGCGGTCGCTACTCGTGCAGCCATCATCATACCGCGCCGGACTTCAGTCATGCATGAATTAGCCGATTGGTCTGCATTGGCAGATCAGATTAAAGCTTGGGGCAAAGAGCTGGGCTTCGCCGAGCTGGGGATCGCCGACGTTGATTTGTCGCAGGCCGAGCCGGGTTTGCAAGCTTGGCTCGATGCCGGTTATCACGGCCAGATGGCGTATATGGCATCGCACGGCATGAAG
>JANXTO010000117.1 GCA_025352365.1 Undibacterium sp.
CGTATCGCGCAGCCGATGATTGTTGCCAGCGCGCTCGGTATTTGGGAAGCGATCAAACAGCACATACCTGCACCGAGTCTGGTTGCCGGTTACAGCATAGGTGAGCTTGCAGCCTACAGCGTGGCGGGCATGCTCGGCGCTAAACAAGCGGTAGACTTAGCGAGAACCCGAGCGAGCTTAATGGATACCTGTCTGGCAGAATCGCCACAACAGACTCTGGCAGCGATCAGCGGTTTATCAGTTGAGCGAATTCAGCAGTTGATTCATCCATTCGATTTTGATCTAGCCATCGTTACTGGCGAAGATAGCTGCATTGTAGGAGGACAACAATCGGCATTACCGTCGATCAGCCGGGCAGTAAAAGCAGCGGGCGGAAAAATACAGTCATTACCAGTAGATATTGCATCCCACACGCCCAAGATGGCACATGCGGTTTCTCCATTTTTAAGCACGCTGCAAGACACCAATTTTAAGCTAGCTAGCTGTCCGGTCTTATCCGGTATAGAAGCTATCCCCATCACAGACAAAACAATCGCCATCACGCATTTATCACGGCAGTTAGCTGAACCTATCCAATGGAGCGCTTGTATGGATGCTTGTGCTGAAGCTGGCGTAACCGTCGCGCTAGAATTAGGGCCAGGCTCTGCTTTATCGCGCATGCTACAAACACGGCATCCACGGATTGCGTGCCGCTCGGTCGCTGATTTCCGTAGTATCGATGGCATCGTCACATGGTTAAAGCGTCAGTTTGATTGAGAGCCTATTCGAGCAAGAAACGTAAAATAAGTCATGCATTTCAAACAGAAATTTCACCCAAAAAGTAAGCTACTAATCCACCCACCGTCTGAGGAGACAACATGAAAAATAAAATTGCATCCGGCATCACATCCGGTATTACATCCGGTATAGCAGCAGGCTTAATCGCCAGCGCAGCATACGCAAGCGACCGCCTGCCAACGATCCCGCCAGATCAATACACGCCGGAACAAAAACAAGCGGCCGAAGATTTTTTAGCCACCCGCAAAGTACCTGTTTTTGGTCCATTTGAGCCATTAATGCACAGCCCGCAAGTCATGACGCAAGCCCGAGCCATGGGCGACTATTTGCGCTATCACTCGGCCATCGGCAATACCTTAAGTGAGCTGGCAATCCTGATCACAGCTCGCGAATGGACACAAGATTTTGAATGGTATGTCCATTATCCAATCGCGCTAAAAGCGGGTATCAAACCCGCCATCGCCGATGCGATTGCGGATGGCATCCGTCCGGTGGGCATGAGCGAGGATGAGGAAATCGTCTACGACTTCTCGACTGAACTACACAAGAACAAACGCGTCTCTGACCGCACTTTCCAGCGCGCAGATAAACGATTCGGTAAAAAGGGTGTGGTCGATCTGACCGGAATTAACTCTTACTATACCTTGCTAGCGATGCAAATGAACGTCGCACAATATCAAATACCGAAAGATGCAAAACGGTTGACGCGCTTCCCGGAGTGATATTCGGGTTATTCGGGTCTATACCAGATGCCATAGTTGCGATAGGTGCGATAGGTGCGATGGTACGATGGTGCGATGGCGCGATACGATCGCACCTATCAGGAGTAGGTAATTAATCGGACGAATGCCAAAGCGCTAGGCATAAAAAATTACAGACGCCCTAACGCGTCTGTATTAGTCAAATTGATATACTCCCCCATAAATTATAGAAATATGCCTTATTGTCCAATGATTATATGGACAATAAAATATACTAACAGGGAGTATATAAAAAACTGCTATACATAAAAGATCATCAGCTGGGCGACGACAAACAGATTTCGCCGCCCGTTGATCGTATCAGGCATGACCGTGATCGCCGCCGCCTAGGTAAGCTGCTTTGACTGCCGGATCGTTCTTCAAGCTCTCAGCCGGACCGTGTACTGAGATTCTGCCGTTCTCTAACACGTAACCATAATCCGCCACGTTTAACGCGGCGGCGGCAAATTGTTCTACTAGCAGCATGGTGACGCCCTGCTCTTTTAGCCGCAGAATAATTCTGAAAACTTCATCCACCAGAATCGGCGCTAAGCCCATTGATGGTTCGTCCAGCAAAATCACTTCCGGATTCAACATGACCGCACGCGCCATGGCGAGCATTTGTTGTTCTCCTCCGGACAAAGTCCCAGCGAGTTGGTGCTGACGTTCTTTGAGGCGAGGGAATAACTCCAGCGCTTTTTCCAGATCAGCTGCGACGTCGCCGCGAGGACGTGAGCGGGTGAAGCGTGGGAATGCGCCTAACAATAAATTATCTGTCACGCTCATGGTGGAGAAAACCCGTCGTCCCTCTGGCGAATGTGCCAGACCTGCACGAGCAATTTTGTGCGACTCCAGACCAGTAACATCTTTACCGGCCAGTCTGACGCTGCCCGTTTTAGGTTTAAGCATGCCGGAGATAGCGCGCATGGTCGTTGTTTTACCGGCGCCGTTGGAGCCAATCAATGTAACGACTTTGCCTTTAGGTACTTCCAGAGAAATGCCATGCAGCACTTGCACCTTGCCATAGCCGGCGTGTAAATCAGTGATAGATAACATATCAGTTCCTTGTCTGCTAACTATGGCTAACAGTAGATGAAGTCGATTCCGAAGAATTCTCGATGGCGATTTCAGGCGATGCTTCATCACCGATAGAACCACCAAGATAAGCCTCGATCACTTTTGGATCGGCCTGTACTTCGGCTGGCTTACCTTCTGCAATCTTCTGACCAAAATCGAGTACGGTGACGGTATCGCAAATCGCCATTACCACATCCATGTGATGCTCGATCAGGATAATCGTGATTCCATGCTGGCGAATTTTTCGGATGATGGCGATCAGCTCTTTGATATCGGGTGCAGTCAAGCCGGCGGCTGGTTCATCAAGCAATAACAATTGTGGGTTGAGTCCCAGCGCACGACCAATTTCCAGCATACGTTGTTTGCCGTAGGGCAGATTACGCGCTTCTTCCACGCTTAGATCAACCAAGCCCATAAATTGTAAAATCGCTGCAGCACGGGTTCTGGCGTCTTGTTCTTCCCGGCGATATCGAGGCGTATTCAGCATCACATCCAGCACATTACTTTTGAACGTATGATGCAAACCCACCAAAATATTCTCGGTCGCGGTCATCTCAACAAACAATTGCACGTTCTGAAAAGTTCTTGCGACACCGCCTAAGGCAATCTCCGAAGGGGTCGTACCTGAGATGACTTTGCCGTTAAATTCCACGCTACCATCGGTCGGTCTATAAATGCCCGTCAAGACATTCATCATCGTACTTTTGCCAGAACCATTGGGGCCGATCAGACCATGTACGGTGCCTTTGGCGATGTTGAGATCAACCTGGTTCAAGGCTTTGAGGCCGCCGAACTGCATGAGCACTTGTTTGGCTTTTAGCAAATGGCCACTGATCGCAGCACTATGATCGACCAAGCTCCAAGCTTTGCTCTCGTCTGCGACAACGACGTGTTGATCCGTTGACGTCGAGCGGGTACCGACCAGTCCGCGTAAAAATCCGATAATGCCATCCTGCAGGTAATACACCACAAACAAAGTCATCAAACCAAAAATCGTCAAACGCCAGTCGGTGATATTTTCTAAGCGGTAGGAGAATATCGCCATGCCTATCGTCGCAACCAACGGCACGATGATGCTACGGATGGTGGTACGCTTTTTCATCAATAAGAAAGCGCTAGCAACAACGCCAATCACCGCAGCGGCAGTAGCGATCTTGCGGAACAGATCAATATCCGCTAACAAACTTGGCAACATCACGACGATCAGTGCGCCTAATAAAGCACCGCTACGAGTTTTGCGACCACCCATAATAATGGCCAGCAAAAACATGATCGTGAGTTCAAAGTTGTAGGTATTGGGCGAGATATATTCTTCTGAATAAGAATACAAACTACCAGCCAGACCTGCTAACGCCGCACTGATCACGAAGGCATAAACTTTGTAGCGATACACCGATACGCCCATGCAATCGGATGCAATCGGACTATCGCGCAAGGCCTGAAATGCCCGCCCTAAGTGCGACTTTAAAATCCGGTGCACGACGATGAGAGACAAGACCATCATCACCGCGACTAGATAAAAGAAACCGACTTCGCTGATCTTTGTGCCAAAAAACATCGGTTTAGCAACTTTCAAACCCATCGGTCCTTCTGTCAGAAAGGTCATCTCGTTGATCAGAATCTGGATGATCGTCCCGAAGGCCAAAGTCACCATGGCCAGATAGGGGCCAGTCACGCGCAAGGCAGGCAAGGCAAGCAAGGCGCCAAATAAAGCTGTCACTGCAATACTGGCTGGCATGGCGAGTAAGAATGGCAAACCGAACTTAAAATACAGCACACCAGTGGTGTACGAACCAATACCAAATAAACCCGCATGACCGAGCGACACCTGACCGGTATATCCGACCACAATATCCAGACCAAACAACAGAATGGCATAGATCAAAATCGTTTCTGCCAGATGGATGTAATAAGGGTTGTGGGCAACAATCGGGAAGACTGCTAGCGCGGCCAGCCCAACAACAGAAATCAATAAGGTCTTCTTATCTGTAATCAAACTCATGATCAAACCTTCTTAATCGCAGTTTTGCCAAACAAACCGGCTGGCTTGATGGCTAATACCAAGAGTAACAAAACCAGACCTGGGACTTCTTTGTAACCCGTGGAAATATAAAAGCCCGTCAGTGTTTCTGCCACGCCCAAGATCAGGCCACCTACAATCGCACCCATGCCGGATGTCAGGCCACCGATAATCGCCACGGAGAAGGCTTTTAAACCCAGCGCCGTACCCATAGTGGAACCGGTCAAAGTTAATGGCGCGACCAGCACGCCTGCAAACGCCGCCGTGGCTGACGATAACGCATAAGAAAATGTAATCACCATACTGGTATTAATACCCATCAGACCTGCAGCATCGCGGTCATTAGAGGTAGCGACGACCGCTTTACCATAAATCGATTTGCGATTAAATAATTCCACCGCCAACATCATCGCCAATGCACCCAACACAACTACGATTTGCATTGGTTGAATGTTGGCACCAAATATCTGAAACGGTGTTGCGGACAAGGGCGTAGGAAAAGTCAGATCATCTTTGCCCCAGATATTTTCGGCGACGTTTTTAAAAATAATCGCGAGTGCGATGGTGGACATGATCCAGCCGAATTCTGATTTAATTTTAATCGCGGGGCGCACACCAATCCACTCCACGACCATACCTTGCAAAGCGCCAAACGCAATCACGATGGGGATCATCAACCAGTAGTTGAGATACGGCCCGCCGTGAATATTGCCGACCAGACTGAGGCCAACCAAAGCGCCGAGCATCAGCGCTTCACCCTGACCAAAATTGAGTGTGCCGGACGTAGCAAAAGTAAGTTGATAGCCGAACGCAATGACGGCGTAAATCATGCCCAGCGCAATACCGCTGAACACTAATTGAAGGAAAATATCCATGATAATCCTGAGCGCAAAACGCTAGTGAAGAATAAGAACCATCCCACGATCTGTAATGTTTACGAATCGTGGGATGTTCAATTTTATAGACAGAAGCGAGACCTGAATGCTTATTGAACTTGTACGATATGACCTTCTTTGACAGCGCCCATGACTGGCATGCCCGCCTTGATGGCTTCGTGATCAGTTTTGGTAAATGGCTTGTCGTAAGTCGTGACCAGACCATCGACTTTAGCTTGCAGATTTTCTAAAGCCTCACGTACTTTGGAACCATCCGTCGTACCCGCTTGCTTGATCGCGGCAGCTAACAAGTAAATCGAATCGTAACCTTGTGCAGCGGATACAGGAGATGGAATACGACCGCCCGGTGGGTTGTAGGCTTTGACATAGGCATCAATAAATGCTTTACGTTTTGGCGTATTTGGCTGCTGAATAAAGGTTTGCGGCATCATGACGCCTTCACCATTTTTACCCGCGTTGTCGATGAAATTACCCATTGACAGTGTCCAGCTGCCGATCATTGGTACTTTCCAATTCAGCTTTTCCATACCATTAGCAATTTGTGCTAGCTCTGGACCAATACCGTAAGTCAGAATCGCTTGTGCGCCGGCTTGCTTGGCTTTTAACAATTGTGCTGTCATGTCCACATCTTTGATGTTGAACTTTTCAACCGCAACTGGCTTCAGACCCTTTTTGTCCAGGGTTTTTTCCAAGTCCTCACGACCTAACTGACCGTAGTTAGTAGAATCAGCCAGAATTGCCAGTTTGGTCAGCTTGCGCTTAGTCACAGCCTCGTCAACGATCATGGCAGACTGGATCGTATCGTAAGCCACGTTGCGAAAGATATAGTTTTCTGGCTGATCAGCAAACTGCTTGGTTACCACACTACCCGTTGCCACATTATTCATGACCGGTATTTTGGCTTCTTGATAGAAGCGTTGTGCAGCAAGGGCGACGCCGGTATTAGCAAAACCGACTGTGGATACGACTTTTTCTTTGTTAATCAATTCTTGCGCGACTTGCACACCGCGCTCATTTTTGGCTTCGTCATCACGTTCTACGATCTGGAATTGACGACCTAACACACCACCGCTAGCATTGATCTCAGCCACGGCGAGTTTGACGCCATCACGCATAGACACGCCCATCGGTGCAGAACCGCCCGTGAAGGGGCCGGATACACCGATTTTGATTGGGTCAGCAGCGATTGCTGACAATGACAAACTTGTTAGGGCTGCCGCAACAGCAATTGTGATGATTTTCTTGAATTTGTATGACATGTCGTCCTCCGTTTATATTGTTTTAGTGCTGTGATCAGCACTTACTTTGGTCCATCTAGTACTTATTTTAGTACTTCTAATTTACAGCAGAAAAGCCAAACTAAAAAAACTATTTACTGCAAAAAAAACCACTTGCGAGCAATGTAAACCATGTTATCCACGATCAGCAATCTGAAACAAATGCATCAGGTTTGGACTGAATTTAAATTAATTCAAAGCGATACAACTACCGTGATCATAGACAAAGCTAGTTTAAGTGAACAATTTTTAGCAAAAAGATTTTGGCATAGAGAAATTTAATCCAAAGTGAAAAGAAATTAAAGAGTTGGTGAAAAATTTGCATGCATAAATCTGCCAACTACGCATTACTACTTATAAACATGATGTTATTTCGCTGTATTGCGCATTCATACCAAAACGCTACTGAGATGATGCTGAAATCACGCGGCAATTAAGCAGTAATTCAGCTGCAACGAAGCCGCAATAAAACTGAAAGACTGCTGATTTTTTGGTCACTTTTTATGCTCTGGCCTCTAAAAAATTATTTCCATCCTTGATGCCATAAATTACTGTCGGTCAGTTCCCGCCAGGCCAGCCTGATGACATTCTTGGAGTACACCGCCTCTAGCTCAATCAATTCTACCGGCACATTGGACAAACCGGAATGGTCCAAATCATCAGACAAAACTAATTTGGTCACCATGAAATGCTTTTCTTTATTACGTGGCGATACCGCAGTCCATTTACTGAGTAATAATTTTTTTGGACTCAGACGACGAACCGGCTGCGTCATTTTTTTAGACGCCTCAACAATATTCTCGTTGGCGTTTAAATGAGTGGCGGTCATCGCACTATTTTCCTGTTGATTTTTCATTCCATCATCCGGCTTGTGTGGGAGTTACGATAAGTTGACGATGAGTTCATCTCCATTGTGATAAATTGCCTGTAAAACAAATTACCTATCAATAGGAGACACATACATGCAATCAATGCACAAGAACATTAGAGTACTCGCATTCGACATCTTCGGCACGGTGGTCGATTGGCATGGCAGCATCGTCAAAGAAATGCAGCGGGTCGCACCGGAAGTAGATGGTGATTGCTTTGCCTTAGCCTGGCGCTCTGGCTATGTTCCGGCGATGCAAAAAGTGATGTCGGGTGTCTTACCGTGGATGAAAATTGACGCTCTGCACCGTTTGATTCTGGATGACATAGTGCCGCAGTTTGGGCTTGGTCATTTAGATGAATCACAGCGGCAAGATCTAAACAAAGTTTGGCACAAATTAGACCCATGGCCAGAGTGCGTGGCAGCTCTGAGTCAGTTGAAATCGCGCTACACGATTTGTACTTTATCCAACGGTAATGTGAGCTTGCTGACTAATATGGCGAAGCATGGCGGCTTGCCTTGGGATTGTATTTTGTCGGCAGAAATTTTTAAGAAATACAAACCAGACCCGGCAACCTATCTGGGCGTGGCAGAATTGTTTGACGTGGCACCCGCGCAAGTGATGTTGGTCGCCGCGCACCAGAGTGATCTGGCGGCGGCGCGTGCCTCTGGATTGCAGACCGCGTTTATAGAAAGACCGATGGAGTATGGCGCTAAGCAATCCAATGATATTTCGCCGGTTGCGGAAAATACTTTTCATGCCACAGACCTACTCCATCTGGCAGATCAGTTACTCGATCATTGAGAGATGCCTAACTGATGTAAGACAAATCCATACTCTTCTGCAGTCTCATGCTGGCGCACAAAGCGGCCTGATTTTCCGCCGTGCCCTGCCTCCATATTGACTTTGAATAGCAGCGGGTTTTGATCGGTTTTTGCTGCACGTAATTTCGCTACCCATTTAGTCGGCTCGTAATATTGCACTTGCGAGTCGTACAGACCCGTAGTGACCAATAAAGGCGGATAATTTTTATGCGCTATGTTGTCGTAAGGTGAGTAAGACAGCATGTAATCATAAGACGCTTGTTGTTTAGGATTGCCCCACTCATCAAACTCGTTGGTGGTGAGTGGAATACTTTCATCCAGCATCGTCGTGACCACATCGACAAACGGCACATGCGCAATCATTCCGGCATATTTCTCACCCGCCAGATTCGCCACCGCCCCCATTAGCAAGCCACCTGCACTGCCTCCCATCGCAAACACTTTATCTTTTGCGGCGTAGTGCTGAGCGACTAAATAATCGGTTACGTCAATAAAATCTGTGAACGTATTTTTCTTTTTGAGTAGCTTACCGTTCTCATACCAGTCGCGCCCCATCTCCTGACCACCACGGATATGCGCAATCGCGTAGACGAATCCACGATCTAACAAAGAAATTACACCCGGGCGAAATACAGGATCAGTCGATGCGCCATAAGAGCCATAGGCATATTGGTACAAAGGCGCAGTACCGTCTTTTTTAAACCCTTTGCGGTAGACCAATGAGACCGGAATAGACGTACCGTCTTTTGCCGTTGCCCAAACGCGCTCAGTGACATAGTCTGATTTTTTAAATCCACCAAGAACGGGCTGCTCTTTCAACAGCTTGCGTACACCGGTTTTCATATTTACAGCGTACACACTGGCAGGTGTCGTCAGCGAGCTATAACTGTAGCGCAGCTCGTCCGTATTTTGCTCAGCATTGATGCCAAAACTCTCGGCATACGCAGGCTCATCCGACTTGATAAAAGTTGATTTACCTGATGCGCTCCAAGGCATGATGCGGATACGCAATAAACCTTCCGAACGTTCATTGATGGCGATATAGTTTTTAAACAGGGCAAAATTCTGGATGAATACCGCCTTGTTGTGTGGCACCAGTTCTTGCCATTTACTGCGATCACCGATTTGATCATCAGCCACCGACATCAGACGATAATTAGGTGCTTGCCAGTCGGTAGAAATAATCCAGCGACCATTGATATGGTCTGCATTATATTTAATGCCAGTGGTACGCGCAGCCATGACGACCGGCGCTGTATCTGGATTTTTTGCATCGATAATCCGGATTTCAGTGGTCTCGGTACTGCGCAGTTCTATCGCAATATAACGATCATCGCCGGTACTGCCTATGCCCATGTAATAGCTGTGATCTTCTTCGGTATAGACCACCACATCTTTGCTGACATCAGTACCGATCACATGTTTTTTAACCCGTGTGGTCAACAGCGTGACCTGATCATTTTCGATATAAAACACGGTCTTATTATCCACCGCCCAGGCGACTTGCGGAGCGAGGCCGGTGATTTGATCCGGGAGTTTTTTACCGGTTTTCAGATCAATAAATTTTAAAGTGTACTGACGGCGACCACTGTCATCTTCCAGATACGCCAACAGTTGCTCGTTGCTGCTGACGGCCCGCTGGCCGATATCGAAGTAACTCTTTTTCTCTGCCTCCAGATTGCCGTCAATCATGATCTGCTCGGCACCGCCAGCGGCTGGTTTGCGCGCAAAAATCGGATATTCGCCACCTTTGGCAAAGCGCGTGTAGTACTGATAATGTCCTTTTTTGAAAGGCACTGTGCTGTCATCTTGCTTAATGCGGCCAACGATCTCTTGGTACAACTTTTCGGTTAAGCCTTGATATGCCGCTGACTGGCCGGTGAAGTAAGCATTTTCTGCGGCGAGATACGCCAGCACATCTGGCGACTCCCGCTTATCGTCGCGTATCCAATAATAGGGGTCATTACGCGAGCCGTTTGGTGACTCAACCTGATACGGACGTTGCGCAGCAACTGGTGGTGTCGTAGTTTGCATAGTCGAAGGTGTTAAGGATACGGAGGGCGGCGCTGCCGGAGCCGGGGTAGTTGCAAAAGAAACGGGCATCAATACAAACGCAGAAAGCGATACGGCCGCAGCACGGTAGTACATCGGAGCAAAACAACGGGAAACAAGACCACGAAAAACAAGACGACGGGAAGCAAGACGACGCATGGTAAAACCTCGATGGAAGTTGGATCAAGATTAGTCAAAATGAGCACGGCGAGAAAGCCGGACACTGCTCAAGAAATACAGCAAGTATATTAACAAGAAGTCAAAGAATAAGCGTGTTGAAGCCAGATTTATCAAACAAACGTAGCCGCAGACTAATCAAATACGTCAATGGTTTTGGTACTAAGTTTGACCAAAACAGCACTAGCCAATCAATATACTCCCCCTAATTTTTTAGAAATACGCCTTGTTGCCCAATGATTCTTTGGACAACTAAGATATACCTGTAGGGAGTATTATTTATTAAAGATGGAATTCACCGTCGCTATTGCAGCGGTGAATGTAGCGATGAATGTATCCATGACCGTCGCAGTGAATGATAGCGATTGGTCATTTCAGAGAAAGGTGGATTAGCGGCTGTGCGACGTTAGTCTAGCTAATGGTGATGCACTAGCACTTGCTTTACTACCAATGGCATCACCACGCCCCCCGCGTGGCGAAATCGCTTTCTTCACCAGGACAGAACTGGTTTCATCCAATCGTTCATTGGCTTCACCGCCCAGCAAGCTGCCACCGTCCGGATTACGGCGCATCGCGACGCCGACTGCCAGCATATCGATCACCAGCAAATGCAAAATCCGGCTGACCATCGGCAAATGCGTAGAGACGTCTTCAACATGATCGACAATCAAAGCGACATCTGCTTTGCGCACCAGCGGCGATTGGCTGGCTGCAATGGCAATCACGGTGGCGCCGCGTTCATGCGCTTTTTCTGCGACCTCTAATAACTCCGGCAAACGTCCGCTGCTGCTGCTGATAACGACGACATCGCCCGCTTTCAGCACACTAGCCGCCAGCAATTGCAGACGCGAATCGGTCTGGGCCACACACGGAATGCCTAAGCGCAGAAATTTAAATTGCGCATCTTGCGCTACCACACCGTAATGACCAATCGCATAAAACTCGACCCGGTTTGCATGGACGATCATTTCAATCGCGCGGTCTATCATGTCGCGATTCAACTGGCTACGCACTTGCAAAATGGCGGACGCGGTATTACCCAGTACTTTGGCCCCCAACTCTAAGGCGGAATCATCATTGGTCACCTGCACATGCGTGACTGGCACGGTACCCGTCAAGCCGGAGGCTAAGCGTAATTTGAAATCAGATAAACCCTCGCACCCCAGCGAGCGACAAAAACGGATCACGGTCGGCTGACTGACATCGGCAGCACGGGCGATTTCTGCAATCGGATCATTCAAGACGGAGCGTGGATGCGCTAACACATGCTCGGCAACGCGCAATTCTGCAGGCGATAACTCATCCCGCGCGCGACGGATTTGACCCAAAATGGCAGAACCCGGATCGGCTTTCAGTGTGCGTAATTGCGCATCTAAAATGGCGGAGGCACCGATAAACGTCGCCTGCTCAGCCGTAATGACATAAGTGGGAATCGATCCGACGTAGCGACTGAATCGCCCTTTTTCTTCGAAGCGGGAACGAAAACGCGACGCATCAAAATAACTTCCCAGTCGCGGCACTATCCCCCCGCCGATATAGATGCCGCCAAATGCGCCTAGCGTCACGGCCAAGTTGGCCGCCGCCGTACCAAGCAGAGCGCAAAATACATCCAGCGTATCCATGCAAACCGTATCGGTTTTATCCAACGCACGTTGCGTAATATCAGGTGCCGCCAGCGCCAGCGGCGCTACGCCTGCCAGATCGGCCAACGCACGATAAATTAGTTCCAATCCAGGACCTGACACCAAGCGCTCGAAAGACACATGTTCATACTGCTTCCAGACATAGCGCAGCACGGCAATTTCACGCTCATCTCGCGGCGCAAAACTGGTATGCCCCCCTTCAGACCCGAGCGAAATCCATCCATCGCCGGACGGAATCAAACCAGATACGCCCAAGCCACTGCCTGGCCCTAGCAAACCGATCACACTTTTCTGCACCGGCTCGCCATCGCCAATCTGACGCACATCACTTGCATCCAGTCGGGGCAATGCCATTGCCAGAGCGGTAAAGTCATTCACAATGACCAGTGTGTCTAAACCCAATCTCAAGCGCATTTCTTCAATCGAAAATTGCCAGTGATAATTGGTCATACTGACTTGATCGCCATCCACCGGATTGGCGATCGCTACGGCAGCATGTTCTACATGAATAGTCGGATTCGTTGCCACAATAGTTGCAAGATACGCTAATACGGTTGCCTGAAAATCAGGGTAATCAGCGCAGCGCAAAGAGTTGATATGTTGAAAATCGCCCTTTGCCATCTCCAGCGCAAAACGGGCATAGGTTCCGCCAATATCGGCGATTAAGCGTGGACTATCGAAAGCTTGCACGAATGGCTGCATGAGATCTCTTTATTATTTATTGTGAACCCGCCTAACTTAAATTGAGGCAAGCACTAGTGATTCTGAATCTAATCTTATTATTGTAGTCCGGTGCGCTTGCAAACGATAGTTGTTGGCGTGTAGTAGCGATATTTGACGATAAAAATACTGAAAAGCAACAAAATAGAACGATATCTGTAGCTAAGCTACAAATATAAAATGGAGGCAGTTTTCATAACTGACCATCGCTTCACTCTACAGTCGTTTTTTTGCAGTAATACCTATTTTGACAAACTAGCTAAAATTTCATTAAAGCATAACAAATGCATAACGAGCTGCGTAGTTTAAAACTTTTCTTTCAACTTCTTGCGATTTTTTTGTAGTTTTGCTACATTACGCCAACATTCAGCTTTTTGTGATCTCTTTTTCTCTAGTGTGATGACTTCAACTTCAAACAATAAACTCTCTGATAATCATTTCCCTTGGCTGGTTGCTGACATCGGCGGCAGCAATGCGCGTTTTGGCTGGATAGCCAACAAAGATGTCAGGGTTGAGCATGTACACACGCTGCCCGTTAAAGAGTATGTCGATCCTATCGCGGCAACCAAGGCATATTTGAACTTGATCGCCAATAAGCTGGGTGAAGACTATCAAGCACCACGCTGCGCCGCATTTGCCGTCGCCACTGCGGTAGCGAGCGACAGAGTTGCGTTCACCAATAGTCACTGGAGTTTTTCTCAAGCAGCTGTTAAAGCTGCATTGCAACTAGATAGCTTTCTGGTGCTCAATGACTTTGAAGCTCTGGCGCTGTCTTTGCCGCGACTGAAACCTTCTCAATTAAAAACTAATGGAGCGCTACCTACCCAACATGGCACATTGGCGGTGATCGGACCGGGTACAGGTTTGGGTGTAGCTAGTGTGGTGGAAACGAAAAACGGTTGGGTTGCGCTACCTGGTGAAGGTGGTCACGTCACACTAGCAGCAGTCAATGAATTTGAAAGTGCAGTATTGCACCACGTCCGCCAGCAATACCCGCATGTGTCAGCAGAACGCTTATTGTCGGGCATAGGCTTGCCTGTATTGCATCGTGCCGTTGGCAAAGTGATGCAGATCGAGTCAGCACATACTACTTCTGAAGCGATCGTAGAACATGGCCTGTCTGGCAGTGATATTGTTTGCAGCAAAACCTTAGCCGTGTTCTGCGCCATGTTGGGCGGTTTCGCCGGTAACGTGGCCTTGATACTCGGCGCACGCGGCGGCGTGTACATCGGTGGCGGCATCGTACCCCGCCTAGGCGATTATTTCTTTACCTCGGATTTTCGTGAGCGCTTTGAAGCAAAAGGTCGTTTGCGTGGCTATCTCGAAGGTATTCCTACCGTATTAATTATTGATACGCTAGCAGCATTGAGCGGCGCTGCGATGGCGATCGAGCAGCATGTTGAGTAATGCACTTTAGGAAATCAAAGTGACTCCACAAACACCACAACAGTCCGCGCAGGCACAATAAATTCTCCCGACGCAACATCGTATTTAGCACAGGCCGCAGGGCGCGGATCAGCCGCTGTTTTGCTACTCTGTACCGGATGTAATTGATACTTCTTGCCGGCCTGCTCTGCAATCACTAACCGTTGTGATTCCTTGCTGACATTGATGAAATACATCAGCGATTTAAATCCTGAATCAGGATAACCAACACCATCAATATGCGCCACAATCACCGCAGGATTTTGTCCTGATCCCGTGTTATAAAAATGCAGACGTTGCCGGATATCTGCCGCTGTCCGCAACCGGAACAAAGAAGAGCTGGCTCGTATCCGCAGTAAGTCACGGAACATATCGCGTGCCATTGCAATATGTTGCGGATCAGGCTTGATCACAGCATTGGATAACAGCGGACGGATCCAAGGATAATCCGCCGCATTATCTGGCTTCGGTGGCAGGCCGGACCCAAAATAATTATCGGTATAAGTCCAGTCCAGGCGATTAAACCAGTCACCCGATTCAAAGCTATTTTTGTCCATCGATTTAGACCGCAGCGTATCGATCCCGGCATGGAAGTAAGCGATGCCTTGACTAAATGCGTTGATTGCCGCGCCCAACATCTGTACCCGCACTCTGTCGTCCTTACTGGTAGTGAGTGGTAATTTGTAGGCATTGATATCAAACAGAGTCTGGTTATCATGGTTCTCAATATAATTCACGACTTCACTAGGCTGACTGACATATCCGGCTGGCTGATCGCCGTAGAGAATCTGCTCCAGACGCAGAGTCGTATCACGTCGCGTCAGCATCGTATAGTCACGAATTGAGCCCGCTAGTCCGACCCGCACCATGTCCGCCGCCTCCATTAAATCTGTCGCAGTGACACGATGTTCAGGTTCAGAATTGAATGCGGAATTAATAGCGTTTGGATCAACAAATAAACCATTGATATAACCTTGTTTACGGATTAGATTGTCACCCGATTCGGATGATCCGCCGCCGCGAATTGCGTCACGGGCGCGATCACTAAATGTGGCAATACCCGAATCGTTTAATGACAGTTGCGACGCCTGAACAAATCGGGCACCGTTCGCAACCTCACCAAAATTCCAACCCTCACCGATCAGTTGCACATCATGACCCACGCTGGCGAGCAGTTTTGCTTTAAGTTGTTCCATGACGCTACGCGGTTGATGTGCCATCAAATCAAACCGGAATGAATCGATCTTATAAGCATTAGCCCACTGCATTACCGTATCAACCATGAGCTTGCCCATCATCTTATGTTCAGTCGCAGTATTATCGCAACAGCTTGATTGCTCGACTGCACCGCGCTCGTTTAAGCGGTGGTAATAACCCGGAACAATTCTGTCTAATACGGACTTTTCTTTTTGTCCCGATGCATAAGTATGGTTATAGACCACGTCCATACCGACGCGTAAACCCGCTTGGTGCAGAGCCAAAACCATCTTGCGAAATTCCAGAATACGCGCAGCGGCATCAGCTGCGTCTGTCGCATAACTGCCCTCCGGTGCACCGTAATGTGTCGGGTCATAACCCCAGTTAAAACAATCCTCGGCTGCATACGCAGTGACTGCGGCTTGAGGTATCTCACTGGCAGGATCAGTCGCATTAAATTCAATCTTCGGGGTGACACAATTCATTTCAGGAACACTACCAAAATCAAAAACCGGCAGCAAATGAATATCGGTCAGCCCCGCTTGCGCCAACGCTTTTAAGTGACGCATTCCATTGGAATTAGCCTCAGTAAACGCCATGTACTTACCACGATGTTGTTTGCTGACTGAGGCATCGTTGATGGAGAAATCACGCACGTGCAATTCATACACCACCATATCAGTCTGCGCCGATACATTTTTTGTTACCGCCTGGGTTGTCCATCCGGCTGGCTGCAATTGCAATGCTGCCAGATCAGCGATATAGCTGCGCTTGGAATCGGTAGTCAAACTAATGGAATAAGGATCGGTCACCCGATTACGCACCAAGCCAACATGAGGCACGATCACATCCACAAGATAGCGGTAATATTGTCCGGAGAGATTCGCTGCGACCGCTGTGTTCCAAGCACCTGTTTTTGCATCGAACTGCATAGCGTCTACACGACGTGCGTTACCCGCTCCGCTGCCGTATGTGCAGACCCAGACACGTTGTGCCGTCGGCGCCCATAAAGAAAACCTCGTTTGAGTCTTTGCTTGGCTCTTCGCTTGAGTCTTCATGCGACTGGTACTTTTAGTCAAACTCACACCAAGTGAGGTCAGCTCGCTTGCCGGTGCATACAGATCATCCAGTGCCCCTGCCAATTGCAGCGAGCTTGCAGCCATCACGATGCCATCAGCATTCTCTTGTACCAGAAATACTTGCTGCCTCTGCAAAGCCGCGATTTTGCCAAGATCCTCTACGTTGACTCCAAGCACTACTCCCTCAGCAAGGTATTTAAAGCGGGTAGCAAGAGGCTCAGGCAAAGCGGCATCAGCGACTGACAAACTGAGCGCACCATCCGCGCCCGTCACTTTTGCGCCAATGCTCGCCGCCAATTGCGCTGTAGCGGAATAAACCAGTTTGAAATGACCAGAAGTAGAGTTAACTCCCGGCCAAGCTATCAACTGACGATTCAACCAGACCGCACGCGCCTCGTTTGTGGCAGCACTGGCGCCAATGCTAGCAGGACGTAAAACCGTCTGAAACTGCTGGCTATTGCAGTCGCCTAAAGTGGGATTTATTCTTTGAGATGGTGCGGCTAAATTTATGCTGACAGCGGCAGAGGCGTCTTGAATCACACCAAAGCTGCTAAAAAAAATCAGACAGGTGCATAAGCAAGCAGCTACACAAGTCCGCTCAAAGCGTCCAACATCATTTGACTTTTTTATCATTTTTGAGGTGCATGATTATGGCTAAATTAATTAAAATAAGGGGAGTATTGGTATTTTTATGCATTATTGTCCATACTTTCTATGGACAATTAAAAATACTGCATCCCAGTATATAAATTAAAATAAAGAATGAAAGAAATGATCTGCCAACTCCCTCGTTCGCTGACGGGAGAGAGTTTTTATCTTCTGCTAAGTTCTGGCAATACCAAACCAGGCACCATAGGCGGGTAAGCGCACGAAGCTTCCAGCAACATCGCCCGGCAATCCATGCCCTGCTAATGCATCAAAATTAGCGGCCACCGGTAAAGTAAATTCAACCGCATCCCCTCCCAAATTAAACACGGCCAATATCTGAGGGGAATCAGGCAATGTCCGGCTCAAAGCCAATACAGGTTCAGGCGCATCAAAAAATGTAATCTCGCCGCGGGTCAGTTGCGGGAGCTGTTTTCGCCAGCGAATGATGTTACGGGTAAAGTTCAGTGCCGAAACGGGGTCAGATTCCTGTTCAGACGCAGCAACAGCCAGATGTTCTGCTGGCACGGGTAACCACGGAGTGCCCGTGGTAAAACCCGCGTGTGCCTCGGCTTTGTTCCAAGGCATAGGCGTGCGGCAGCCATCGCGGCCTTTGGCTTCTGGCCAGAAGGTAATCCCGACCGGATCGCGCAATGACTCAAAGGGAACATCGGCCTCTGTCAATGCCAGCTCATCACCTTGGTACAGACATGGCGTACCTTTTAAGGCTAGTTGCATTGCGAGGACAACTTTGGCAAAAGCGGGTGTTGCTTGCGTACCACCCCAGCGCGTCATGACACGCGCAACATCATGATTGCCGACAGACCACGACGCACCACCGCCAACCACGCGTGCTTCAAATTCTTCTACCTGAGAGCGGATATAACGTGCGGATTTTTCTGTGGTCAGTAAATTAAAGCTGTATGCCATCTGCAACTTGTCGTTGTCGGCGGTATAGGCCGCCATTACACCCAACGCGTCATCAGAGCCAATCTCACCAATCGAGATGGCGCCATACTCATTTAACAAAGTACGGACTTTTTGAAAGAAGGCAAGATTTTCTGGCTGCGTATTATCGTAAATATGCGCTTGCATGCCATACGGATTGGAGGCCGCGACACTAATCGTATTTTGCTTGGCCGCCGGTGGATTGCTGCGTAATTGCTGATCATGGAAATGAAAAATACACGCATCCATACGAAAGCCATCCACACCACGCTCCAGCCAGAAGCGCATATTCTCCAGATGCGCTTGCTGCACCGCAGGCTGATGGAAATTCATATCCGGCTGACTAGTCAAAAAATTATGCAAATAATATTGCAGACGACGAGTATCCCACTGCCATGCAGAGCCGCCGAAAATCGACAACCAGTTATTCGGCGGAGTGCCGTCGGCCTGCGGGTCTGCCCAGACATACCAGTCCGCTTTTGGATTAGTACGGTTCTTGCGACTTTCAGCAAACCAAGGGTGATTTTCTGCCGTATGTGACAGTACCTGGTCAATCATAATCTTCAGACCCAGCGCATGCGCACGCTGCACCAATTGATCGAAATCAGCCAGAGTACCGAACAAGGGATCAACATCGCAATAGTCCGCCACGTCATAACCAAAGTCCTTCATCGGCGAAGTGAAGAAAGGAGAAATCCAGACAATATCAACACCCAGACTAGCGATGTAATCAAGCTTAGCGGTAATACCCGGCAAGTCACCGACGCCGTCGCCATTGGTATCCAAAAAGCTGCGTGGATAGACCTGATAAATGATAGCCTCGCGCCACCACTCAGTATTTGTTGCAGAGATCGTGGCTAGCGGAATGTCGCGCTTGGTTGTTGCAGTCATGTTGAAATCATTCATAAAACAGGTGGTGGTCGCTGCACTATTCAACAACTTTTTTAACAGCTTTATTTAAGTCTGACTTATTAAGTCTGACTTCTTACGTCTGACTTCTTAAATAGCAGCGGCTTAACTATGGCGGCAATCTCTTACCGTATCGCCCGGCAAAAGTATCGGCTGCCACAGCACTTGTAATTCTTCTGGCGGCGTTCCATCTAATAAGGACATCAACATTTCTATCATGCGGCTACCTGCCTGATCAGGATTTGGCTGATCTATTGTGGTGACGTTATAGCCCGCCAGGGAATCTTCCATCTTGCTCCAGACGATGATCGATATATCGGTACCAATCTGAATACCCGCATCCAGCAAAGCGCGTACGGCGCCCACGCCAGACATCTGGTTATCGACGATGACTGCGGTTGGTGGTAAGGGGCTGGCAAGTATTTGTTGCATCGCCTGATACCCTCGGCGTCTGTCGTTACTATCGCCGACCAGATGTGCGGGATTCGGTTGTAAGCCCGCCTTTTGTATTGCCTCGATAAAGCTGTTGTAACGTTGACGGGCAAAGTTCATTTCTAAATGCGCACTGATCAGGCCGACACGCTGGTGTCCGTGCGAGAGCAGATATTGAACTGCGGTCTGCATACCAGACTCATTGTCATAATCAAACCAGGCGTGAGGCTCATTGACTTGTGTGCGTCCATGCGCGACGAATGGCAAGCCGTGTCCGGTTAAGTAAGCAATCCGCTCGTCATATAAACGGGTACGGGAAACGATCAAACCATCGACCCGACGTTCTTGCACCATACGCTGGTATGCACGCAACTCATTCGCAGGCGAAACCGGTGCAATGATCAAATCCATCTGCCTCGACTCCAGCGCGGACGACATACCATCGACGATAGACATAAACATAGGATCGCCTAAATCGTTCGGCAGCAAAGGATGAATCATGCCAACCACATTAGTGCGCCCGACTGCCAGACTCCGCGCCATCGGATTGGGGCGATATCCTGCTGCATTGGCTGCCGCCATCACACGCTGTCGGGTCTTCTCGCTAACCTCTGGATAGCCGTTCAGAGCTCGGCTTACCGTGGTTTCGGAAATACCTAGATTTTTAGCGAGGCTTTTAAGATTCATTGGTGTCGGTTACTTAAAAATGAGACTACTTTTAAATTTGCTGAAGCTGACTTATTCGCTTACGTATTCGCTTACTTATTTGCTTACTTATTCGCTTACTTATTTGCCAATTTCTGTGCCAAATTAGCTGATGATTTAGCTGATGGCTTTTTATTTCAATTGATCTGCACTACGACGGTCTGCTCTGTTCTTGCTGGTATGTTGACCAAGACTGATAATTGTTTTTTTACCGGATTCCATTTAAATGGCGAAGGCCGGTTTTTTACCTTGACCCAGTTCGGCGCAGCAGCAATGTTATGCACGATCAATTCAATTTTTCTGTCAACAGGCTGATAATTCAAACCCGTTTTCGTCTTCAGCTGTACCGTGATTTTTTGGTGATTATTGTCTACAGCGGTATCGCCAGAAAACTGTAAAAATTGATATCGACCTTTCTCGAAAGCGGCGGATGTCAAACCATCATCGTCATACAATTGACCGCGACTATGCGGTACAGATGAATCGTAGTAATAATGCAGATCAAATTCTTTAGTCGAATAATCTCTGGTGGTTTGGACCAACTTTGCCATAGGGATAAAGGCACCTGCTCTGACAAATACGGGGATGTGCTCAGGCACAATCGCAACTGATCCAGTACTACCAGCGACATATTTTTGATCAGTATAAAAATCAAACCAGTGATTGGTCGCAGGAAAACGAATCGTCTGCTCTTTGACAGCGGCTTTGAGCACGGGCGACACAAAAAAATCATGCCCCCATAAATAACGGTCAGACACGCCGCGCATCTCGGGATTATCCGGCTCTTCATACAACATTGGTCGCATCAGCGGCAAGCCACGCTGATTATTTTCAAACGCTAGCGTGTAGTTATACGGCAGCATGCGATAACGTAGTTCGATCGCCGCCTTTGCTAGGGCCTTTGCGGATATGCTTCTTAAAACCGGTTCTGCGGCGACTTCCTCTTGGGCGTGTGGACGAAAAATCGGCTGGAATACGCCGTACTGCAACCAGCGCGTGTACAGCTCATCGTCTAAATTGGCACCCGCGAATCCGCCCAAGTCTGAATGCATATAGGCCAAACCTTGCATCCCCATTTGCAGCGCAATCTCCGGCTGACTCTGCAAGCCGCCCCAAGTCCGGTTCACGTCGCCTGACCAAGGGATCATGCCAAACCGTTGCGAGCCCGAGTAGCCAGAACGCATCAAAATAAAGGGGCGCTCTTCAGGGAATTCTTTTTGATATCCCTCTGCAATCAGTCGTGCCCAATCGTGCCCATAAATATTATGTAACTGATCTGCCGAGCCTGTCCTGTGCTGTAAATCTGATGGATGTACCTCGGGCTCACCCAAATCACCCCACCACCCTGCGACGCCGTTCTTCTTCAAATTCTTATAAACCGACCAAAACCAGTCTTTTGCTTTAGGATCAAAAATATCGATCAATCCTGTATGTCCAAAATAAAAATCATAGACAAATGGTGCGCCGTTTTTATCCGTTGCGAGAATTTTCTTGTCGACAGCCTCATCCCATTTGCTGGAGCTAGTTAAGATAAACGGTTCCGTGATCAGTATCGTTTTTATGCCTTTTTTAGCAAAGTCAGCAATCATCGCCTTAGGATGAGGGAAGTTATCTCTGTCAAATTCGAGATTTCCCATGGTGCCTTTGATGTCTTTACCAAACCAGTACAAATCAAAAATGATCGCATCCAGTGGAATTTTTTCAGCCGAAAATTGATCGACGATTTTGCGTGCTTCTGCTTCGCTGTGGTAACCGAAGCGACTAGCGAAGTTGCCGAAAGCCCAGCGTGGCGGCAACGGTTGCTTGCCCGTCAAACTGGTGTAGCTACCAATAATATCGTCCCAGCTATCGCCAGCAATAATCTGATATGTTTTTCTGCCGCTGATGGTTTCATAAGCGAGTACATTCTCTTTTTTACTATCCAGATCTAGATAGCCAATCGGTGCGTTATCAAAATGAATGCCGTAGCCTTTGGATGAAAATACCAGCGGAATAGAAAAATTCATCTGGCTAGAACGATCCTCATAACCATAATGTGCTTTGTTGTAAAGCGGCAGGCGATTGCCACGGCGGTTCATCCCTAGCGCACGCGCACCTGCACCGTACAGCGCTTCCGTTTCATCCAGATTAAAGTCGAGTACTTCAGAGGTATCTTGTTTGCTGTAACCATTTTTTTCAGAAATCAGTTGATTGCCTTTGTAGGCGTAACTGATTTGAAAAGGCGATTTGGTGATGTGTACCACCATACCGGTCAGACTGGAGCCAACACCGGGGCCGACAGCATAATCGACGGCAACGTCTGTGTTGCTAATGCTGGTTTTAAGCATGGCGGGTGACAACACAACTGCATGTGACCCTGAGACAAAACTTTGTCCTTTGGGGATAAACGTGGTTTCTATAATCTTGTCAGAATAAGGCTTGATCTGATAAAGACCATCGTTGGTCGTCAATTCCAAGTAACTACCTTTATCAGCAACGGCCTCAAGTACTCTTCCCCTGTTTTGAGCAAAAGCTGGCTGTGTTAGTTGTATCGCTAGAACAACTAAGGCGACTACTATGCAGAATACAGCGTTGCCAATGATTGGGCTTTTTAGTTGATTTTTCATATTAATTTCCATCCGATCTAGCAGACGGATGTACATCCTTCCCAATCAACACCATATTATTCTTGCTATCAAACTTCACCATGCCATTAACGACGATGGCACTATGTCCTGAGTAATAGTCTTTCAACTTTTCCCCATCAAGAAAAACGCCCGTAACGGGAATTGCAACACTCTCACCAATCGGTAAATCGAGCGCTACTACCACTTTGTCGTTGATGCCATCATGCTGATAAATCCGTTTAAAAATATACGGTCTATCTGATATTTTTTGATGGACGCCAGCGCCCACTGCGACATGCGCTTGGCGGAATAATCCCAGCTTGCTCCAATGCTGGTACACATCTGCGATGTTGTAATGAAATCTCGATTTTTTTTGCGCCAGCTCATCCCAGTTCATCATGGATCGCAAACTGGCATCCCCTTGCGCACCAGCGACTGATAAAGAGCGGGCAGTTTCGTCACCGTAATAAATTTGTGCGGCACCGGGACTCAGTAATAGTCGGGTACCCGCATCAAACGGATTGTTGCGTTCTCGGTCAAACGGACTTAAATCGTCATGCGAACTGATGTAATTGAGGACGGAATATCCGTGCAAAGGACTATCCGGCATAGTGAGTTTTTCCGAATACTCGCTGAACAAGACGTCGATATTTTTCTTAGCATCGGTCTTAAAGCCGAAGTTGATAATGCTATCAAAACCATTTTGATAAAAATTCACCTGGCTACCACCGTCCATAGTGAATTGCTGTCCACTGGCGATGGAGTAGCCATATACTTCTGCCGCCATAAAAAAAGGATCGTCACCTAATTTTTTATGGCGGCAGAAGTATATGGCTACTCCATCGCCAGTGGACAGCAATTCACTATGGACGGTGGTAGCCAGGTGAATTTTTATCAAAATGGTTTTGATAGCATTATCAACTTCGGCT
>JANXTO010000120.1 GCA_025352365.1 Undibacterium sp.
GTAATACTTGGTGTAATCATTGGTGGTCTAGTCGTTGCAATGTATTTGCCAATTTTCAAATTAGGACAAGTCGTTTAATGTGGGAATTAATTTTTTTTACCGCGCCAGAAAATTGGATAAGCGCTAGCACAATCGGAATTATTAGCTTGTTAGTCGGTAGCTTCCTCAATGTTGTAATTCATCGAGTTCCAAAGATGATGCAGCGTGAATCTGACAATTACGTGGCCAGTGAGAAAGGTGAGGCACTGCCTCATACAGATCGCTATAATTTAATGGTACCGCGCTCTGCATGCCCTCATTGTGGACATCAAATTACGGCAGTAGAAAATATTCCCGTCATTAGCTACATAATGATCGGCGGTAAATGCGCAGGTTGCAAAGCACCGATTTCTATCCGTTATCCAATAGTAGAATTACTAACTGCCGCGATATCCGCTTTGTTGGTCTGGCATTTTGGCAGTGGGATTGCAGGACTAGGGGCGGTGTTATTTGGCTGGTTTCTAATTGCCATGACATTTATAGATGCCGATACTCAATTGTTGCCTGACGATCTAACGCTACCATTGCTTTGGTGCGGTCTTCTAATTAACCTGAATACTACCTTTACACCACTGACTGATGCAGTGATCGGTGCGGTTGCTGGATATTTAAGTCTATGGTCGATCTACTGGTTGTTTAAGCTAGCTACTGGAAAAGATGGTATGGGTTACGGTGATTTCAAACTACTCGCAGCACTTGGTGCGTGGATGGGTTGGAGCATGCTACCTGTAATTGTGTTGCTCTCCTCGGCCGTCGGTGCTGTAGTTGGCATTAGCATGATTGTTTTTAAAAAAATGGGTAGAAATAATCCTATTCCATTCGGCCCTTATTTGGCGGGAGCAGGTTTAATCGCGCTAATTTGGGGGAAAACGCTGTCTCAGCACTATTTGGGATTACTAGGCTAATGTATGCAACAAACGCCTTTACCTTAGGTCTGACCGGAGGTATTGGGAGTGGTAAAACTACTATTGCCAATATGTTCGCAGAGCTTGGTGCAAGTCAGGTTGATACCGACCTAATCGCCCATGAACTTACTGCAGCTAATGGAATAGCTATTGAACCAATCCAAAATGAATTTGGTGCAGAATTTATTCAACCTGATGGAGCAATGGATCGAGCAAAAATGCGTGAATGCGTATTTGCCGATCCAGCAAAGAAATTACAACTTGAGAATATTCTTCACCCGCTAATACGTCAAGAAACCAATCGAGCGGCAAAAAACGTAAATGGCGCTTACACTATATTTGTTGTTCCCCTATTGGTCGAATCTAGCAATTGGAGACAAAAAGTCAGCCGAATATTAGTAGTCGACTGCCAGGAAGAAACTCAAATTAGCCGTGTTATAGCAAGAAATGGATTGAGTCAAGAGCAAGTACTAGCCATCATGCGCGCTCAAGTCAGTCGAGAACAAAGACTTAAAGTCGCCGACGATATTATTTTTAATGAGGGTGATTTAACGCAGGTTCATAAGCAGGTTATAAAGTTGCACAGTCAATATCTGCAATTAGCCAAATCATCCTTGATTAATCTCGAGGAAAATGACTAATAATCCTCATACAACGTTTGTAATTTTACTCAGCATGGTTCAGAATCACATGGCACTTGCGCGTTGGCACCAATTTAAACAAGGACATTATTTTGATTGTTTACGAATACCCTTTTAACGAGCGTATTCGCACGTTATTGCGGCTAGAAGATCTGTATGAAAAATTCACTTTTTTTCTACATCAGTCTGATCCTATGCAGCATCACGTCGCACTGTCCACCATTTTTGAAATGCTGGAGGTTGCTGGTCGTGCCGACCTTAAGTCTGATTTACTGCAAGAACTAGAACGACAAAAACATACTCTCATCAGCTTCAAATCAAATCCAAATGTACAAGCCGATATGCTCGATCAAATTCTGGATGAAGTTGATCGAGCCAGCAGCGCGCTGGTTGCCTCTACAGGCAAGACTGGGCAAAATGTTCGCGATAACGAATGGCTGATGAGTATTCGTGGTCGTACCATTATTCCAGGCGGCGCTTGCGAATTTGATCTCCCTAGCTATCATGCCTGGCAAAAAAATACCTCTGAAAAACGTTTTTCCGATATCTCTAACTGGTTTGCACCTATAGCTCCTCTATTTGATGCGATCAATATTGTGCTGAGGTTATTACGTGAGTCTGGCGTAACTACAAAAGTGATTGCACAAACAGGCAGTTATCAGCAAATGCTACAAGGGAAAATTTATCAGCTGTTACGCGTCACTTTAGTACAAGATATGGGCGCTATTCCAGAAATTTCTGCTAATAAATATATGCTTTGGATACGCTTTATGTCTCAAGACGGAACGATGAAACCTAAGGCATTTGAAAGCGATATTCCATTTGATCTGACACTTTGTAATTTCTAATTTTTTTGTTTGCTACGCACTACTCATAAAACTTGAGTTGAGTGCCTATAAAAGTTTTTGTACGGCGATATCGTGCAATGCGCTGATCGTCTTTAGTTGGAATTAATTATATGAGTACAGTTGTAGATTGCCCTACTTGCGGCACAAAAGTGGTTTGGTCGGAAGCCAATCCTTACCGCCCTTTTTGTTCTGATCGCTGTAAACAAATTGATTTGGGCGCATGGGCTGAAGAAAAATATACAATCCCTGCAGTTAACTTACCACAAGAGCCTGACGAAGATTTATCACAGTAAAGTCATTGACTCTCATTAAATCTACTTGCTTGCTCTTGATTGCCCTTCAAAAATCAATGTTAGGGATAAGTATCAGCGTTTTTGAGGTATGCCATACTTCCTGAGCTTAGCCGCGATCATCGAGTGTGACGTATCTAATCTGGCAGCAAGTTTGCGGCTAGATGGATATTGTGAGTAGAGCTTTTCTAGCAAGGCTGATTCAAATTCTCTAACGGACAGCTCCCAGCTTTCGGCAGCATCAATATGGACTTCTTCTGCCGTGATACTACCCTCAGCCCAATCTAAATCTGCTGCGTCTAATACACGCTGATCAGACATAGTGATCGCTCTAAAAACCACATTCTGAAGCTGGCGGACATTACCAGGCCAACGATTAGACAACAACGCGGCGCAAGCGGCCGAGTTCAAACGACACACGGGCTTTTGCGCCTGAGTACAGGCGCGTTCAATAAAATGCCGGGCTAATTGCAAAATATCGTCTGGTCGTTCGCGTAAGGCTGGCATTTCTAAATGAAGTACGTTCAGCCGATAAAACAGATCTTCACGGAATAAGCCTTCATGTACCATCTTGCGCAAATTACGGTGGGTGGCGCTGATAATGCGAACGTTAACCTTAACCTCTTTATCACCACCAATGCGACGAAACTTGCCGTCATTCAGGAAGCGCAATAACTTCGCTTGCAAGTAGAGCGACATTTCGCCAATCTCATCCAAAAATACGGTACCGCCGTCCGCCATTTCTATCAGGCCTGGCTTGCCTCCACGTTGTGCACCGGTGAAAGCGCCTGACATATAACCAAATAACTCACTCTCTGCAAGACTCTCAGGCAAGGCAGCACAATTCAACTCCAGAAAAGGCGCGTTGCTACGAGCACTGACGCCGTGGCAAGCTTGCGCCAATAACTCCTTACCGGTCCCTGTCTCACCGGTAATCAGCAAGGGTGCATCCACGACAGCCACTTTAGCTGCGCGTACTTTTAGCGCCTTGATTTGCTCGGACTCACCGATAATGAAATGAAAACCGCTACCTTCAGAATGCTGTAGCGCATGTAACCGCCCTCCCATACGCTTTGGGGCGTGCAAAGTCAGTACGGCACCCACAGTCTGACCATTGGGTTTTATATCAATTGGACTGGTTGTCTGGCTGATTGTTAGACTGGATATTTGTGGATTTGACAAAGTCTCAGAGACGGGAGTTACGTCCATCCAAAACGGCTCGCCATTGAGAATGACTTCCCGACTTGGTACATGAAAAGAATGGGTAATCAATTCATGCTCGACCAAAGGATCTTCTAGCAGATCGCGTAGATTTTTCTGACAAAGAATGTCTTCCGTCATGCCGGACACGGCAGCCGCGGCGGCATTAGCAATGACAACTTTGCCATTAGCGTCAATAGCAAGTACGGGATCTTCCATCACCGCCATCACGGTATCTAAGTTGAGACGGCGGCGTTTACCAGGCAAAATATCCAGAACGTTAATCTTACCGACACCACGCACTTGGTCACAGTCTTGCTGCAAAGATGGCAGCATGAACTCCAACAACTCTGGACTATCGATATAAATATTCGGCGGATCAACCTCTACGCCAACTACATTCAAACCACGCAGAGCAAACACTGCCAGTATTTCATGCGCAATACCAACTCTGTCTTTAAACTGAATATTAATGCGCATTGGAGCCGATCAAATCAAGTTTAATGCGGTTCCGGAATGTAACCACGCGGCCGTGCGTTATGGCTGCGAAAGCTGGTGGTCGATGCCAAACCGCGCAAGCGCCCAAGATCAAATTGCTCTAGTTGCTGGAACACCGCACGATTAACCGTCATTTTGACTTGCATCATCAACAGATCAACACTTTGTTGGTTTGAGCTACGGGGTCTGGTTTGCTTATCGCGCTCAGAAGAGCGATCTGCTATTTGCTCAGAATCTCCATTAATTTCAGCATCAATCGCTGCTTGCTCTGCTTTTGCATCGGATTCTATACGCGCTTTTTCCTCTGCTTTAGCGACAGCTTTTTCTTCTGCCAGACAGAAGCAACGATAAATATCGGCCAGCGTAATAATCCCGTTACAAGAGCGGCAATGCCACGCATCCTTCTCTTTTACATCGCGTGCGACCAGGCCATCTTTGCTCAGGGTGGACAATATCGAACGTACCAGTCTTGGTGTTTTACCGGTAGCCTGCGCCAATGAAGCAACCGTTGCTGTGCGGGGCATTACCATCACAATCTGCGCTAACAATTCAATTGCGATATAAAAACGCATATTCAAAGTCGGGTCAGCAAATATCTCTGTAGTAGAGACCAAATGTTCGCGTTCAATTAAATTCATGCTTGTAACTCCTTAGAGACAATGATGGGACGATTGACGCTGCCATAACGATCCATGTACAAGCCCTCGGTAGAAATTGCCGGACGTTTGTTGGATACGACATCAGCGATGAAGCGGCCAGAGCCACAAGACATCGTCCAACCTAAGGTGCCATGTCCAGTATTAAGATACAAATTACGATAAGGTGTGGGACCAACAATTGGCGTGCCATCTGGCGTCATCGGACGCAGACCAGTCCAGAATTCGGCCTTTTCTACATCGCCGCCATGCGGGAATAAATCGGTAACAGAGTGCACCAGCGTTGCACGGCGATCTTCACGCAGTTGCAAGTCATAGCCAGTAATTTCAGCCGTGCCGCCAACGCGGATACGATCTCCCAGTCTCGTAATCGCGACCTTATAGGTTTCATCCATCACGGTGGATTCCGGTGCGCCTGACACATCGTTAATAGGGATAGTGATTGAATAGCCCTTAATCGGATAAACAGGGATTTTAATACCGAGCTCACGTAGTAATATTGGCGAATAACTGCCAAGAGCAAGTACATAAGAATCACCCTGAAAAGTACCTGCTGAGGTTTTCACACCAGTGATTTTATCGCCCTCATGCAGCAATTTTTCTATGCTGACGCCGTACTTAAACTGGGCTCCCAAATCCTCAGCCAATTTGGCTAGATTTTGAGTAAATTTAAAGCAATCTCCAGTCTCATCGCCGGGCAAACGCAAAGCACCGATGAACTTCTCTTGCACATGCTTTAAAGCTGGCTCCACTGCCAGACACGCTGCTTTATCCAGTAACTCATACGGCACGCCATAACTTTTCAAAATAGCGATATCTGCTTGCGCTGCCTCCACCTGAGCCTGATTCCGGAACAATTGCAAAGTGCCTTGGGTGCGCTCGTCGTAATGGATACCTGTCTCGGCACGTAATTCTTGCAAAGTGTCACGGCTATATTCTGCCATCCGCAACATACGACCTTTGTTGATTTCGTAGCGCTTGGTTGTGCAGTTAAACAGCATCTGGGTTACCCAGCGCCACATATGAGGATCTAAGCTAGGACGTATCGCCAGCGGACTGTGTTTCATCATTAGCCATTTAATCGCTTTCATTGGCACACCAGGACCAGCCCACGGTGCCGAATAACCAGGGGAAACCTCACCTGCATTGGCATAACTAGTTTCCATAGCGGCGGCAGGCTGACGCTCTATTACCGTAACCTCATGTCCCGCCTTCGCCAGATAATAAGCCGATGCCGTACCAATCACACCTGCGCCGAGTATGACTACTTTCATTGTGATTCTCCCTTAATGGCGTCTGTATTGACAGTGCCGGAATGACTTATTACTTTATGCTGAGATTTTTGATGCTGTAATTCGGAATCGATAGACAAACTAGAGCTGGAAGATCCAGAAGAAACGGCATCGGTATATTCACGATAATAACGCTGCCCTAGGCTGGTCAAGATTTCATAGCCGATCGTGCCAGCCAGTTTGGCGACCATATCCACCGTATTGGTAGAAGACAATAGATCTACCGCTGCGCCCGCATATAAACTCTCCGGCGCAATATCGCTGACATCCAGCGTAATCGTATCCATTGACACATTGCCGACCATAGGCGCAGGCTGGCCAGCGATATGTGCCACGCCACGGTTGCTCAGGCTACGCATCCAGCCATCGGCATAACCAACGGCCACGGTCGCAATCTTGCGCGGCTGCTGACTGCGATACGTCAGACTGTAGCCAACGCCAGTACCCGCAGGAATATCGCGAATCTGGATGATTTTGCCTTGCAAT
>JANXTO010000130.1 GCA_025352365.1 Undibacterium sp.
TCCATCGCCAAAATAAAAAGAGCCATCTAAAAAGATGGCTCTATCGGCTACGGATGATCAGTCTAAAACGAGTATCGTTTATTCAGACTTAATTACCACGACGCATCATTTCAAAAAACTCTGCATTGTTTTTAGTTGCCTTCATTTTGTCGAGGATGAACTCCATCGCTTCGATTTCGTCCATGCTATACAGTAACTTGCGCAGAATCCAGATTTTTTGTAACTGGTCTGGTTTAATCAGCAACTCTTCACGGCGTGTGCCGGATTTGTTTAGATTAATCGCAGGGTAGGTGCGTTTCTCGGCAAGACGGCGTTCCAGATGGACCTCCATGTTACCGGTACCTTTGAATTCCTCATAAATCACGTCATCCATGCGGCTGCCCGTTTCGATTAGCGCAGTAGCGATAATTGTGAGCGAGCCGCCTTCTTCTACGTTACGTGCCGCGCCGAAGAAGCGCTTTGGACGTTGCAGGGCGTTTGCATCTACACCACCGGTCAACACTTTGCCGGAGGCAGGGATGACGGTGTTATAGGCACGCGCCAGACGTGTGATTGAATCCAGCAAAATGACGACGTCTTTTTTCATCTCGACCAGGCGCTTGGCTTTTTCCAGCACCATTTCAGCAACTTGTACGTGACGGGTTGCCGGTTCATCGAAAGTGGATGCAACGACTTCACCGCGGACAGAGCGTTGCATCTCAGTGACTTCTTCGGGACGTTCGTCGATCAGCAAGACGATCATCGTAACGTCTGGATGATTGGTGGTAATGGCATGCGCAATATGTTGCAGCATGACCGATTTACCGGATTTAGGCGACGCTACTAATAAGCCGCGCTGGCCTTTACCGATAGGGGCGATCAAATCGATGATACGACCAGTGGTGTTTTCTTCACCACGCATATCACGTTCTAATTGCAAGACTTTGTTTGGATGCAGCGGTGTTAAGTTTTCAAACAGAATACGGTGTTTGGAGGCTTCTGGCGCTTCGCCATTGACCTTGTCCACTTTGACCAGGGCGAAATAACGTTCGCCATCTTTTGGTGTGCGGACTTCACCCTCAATCGAATCGCCTGTATGCAGGTTGAATCGTCGGATCTGGGAAGGAGAAATATAAATATCATCGGTGGATGCCATATAACTGGCGTCCGGCGAGCGCAAGAAGCCAAAGCCGTCTGGCAATACTTCTAAGGCGCCATCGCCAAAAATTTGTTCGCCGGATTTGGCGCGTTTTTTCAGGATTGCGAACATCAGTTCTTGTTTGCGCATCCGTGCTGCGTTGTCAATGTCTAAACCGATGGCCATTTCTAGCAAGGCTGAGACGTGTAACGCCTTTAATTCTGATAAGTGCATGTTTGAGTGTCCCGGGATGGGATAAGTAGGTGGGGGAGAGTGAACAGAGCTGAACTACAGGATGGTGTATTTAGGATTTTTGCTATTTTTTGCCGCTTCTCATTACTTTTGAGTGCGATCAAAAAATGAATTGTCTGTTTGTTTTTTTTAAAATGCGTTTTTTTAAAACTAGACGAGCGACATCTAAATGTCACTCATCTTTTTATTAATCTGTATTTTACCTTACTTATCTAAGAATATTCTGTAACTTAAACTATCTTAAATATTGCTGTCGATAAATGCAGTCAATTGACCTTTTGCCAATGCGCCAACTTTTTGTGCTGCAGCAGCGCCATCTTTGAACAAAATCAAAGTAGGAATGCCACGAATACCAAATTTAGCTGGAACAGCTTGATTCGCATCGACATCCATTTTCGCGATGATGATCTTACCATCGTATTCTTTTGCTACTTCTTCCAGAATCGGGGCGATCATTTTGCATGGACCGCACCATTCAGCCCAAAAATCGACTAAAACTGGTTTGTCAGATTTCAACACGTCTGCTTCAAAGGAAGCATCACTTACATATTTGATGTTTTCGCTCATGGAATCCTCATTCGAGGGAAAAATTAAGGGGGGTACAGCGCCACAGAAATAATAACTGAAATCGACTGGTAAGATCTTTGATCTACATCATCGATGATGACGCTTCCGGTAGAACAATTTATATATGGAAGCGATCTGCACAAATTCAATGCTTTTGAACGGTGCAACACTGGATTCAGTGATGTCTAGTGGCAAACTATACGTCAAATAATAACCTATTTTTTATAAAAGTGGGACCAAGCTCCGAAATTGCGTAGTCTGTCGCATAAAATGCACTTATCTAAAGCTTATCGTTCACTAAAAAATCACGAAAATTCTTGAAACTCCATGCGATCTTCCACTGAGCTTATTGCGGCATCCGGCAACTTCTGGCAACAAGCTGCGCATCGCTTTGTACTTGATGTAGTGTCACCAGTCTGGCCGCTGACATCGGCGAATGATTATTCTGCTGTGCGTGTTGTGGTACCTACTTTTGAACACGCGCAATTATTTTTAAAAGCCCTGACACAAGAGCTGCAGATTAATTTTATTCCTCCTCGCATACAAACCATGTTTGCCTGGGTGGAGATGTTGCCGCCGCTACCCCATAAACGAGTCAGCGCGCCAAGCGAGCGTCTGATGAGTTTGTATGCCGGGTTGAGGCAGCATGCCTGGCTAAAAAAATTATTTACTGCCAGACGCAATACGGACTTGCTGCCACTGGCGCAGACCTTATTAAGCTTATCGGACGAGCTGACGCAGGCCTTGTTAGCCTCCGTACTAGATGACAGAGAGCAAACGACACAGCGCTGGCATACTGCCTTGGCACAGTTGCCGCAGCCAACGCAGAAAATCTTATCGGAAGAAGCGCAACTGGTCTGGACTATTTGGCAAAGTCAGTTGGATGAACATGACGCCATCGGACAAACTCATCAGCAATGGCTGAGTATTGCGCAGCAAGCGCAGGAACCTTTAGTCTGGATCAGCCCAACTGCACCGAACGCACTGGAGCAAGCGTTTTTAGATGTGTATTCTAAAAAGAAAAAACTCTTAATGATCTTGCTGGATTGGCGCGCCACATCCATTACGCAGCCATACGCATCTGCCTGGCCGAATTTATTTGAGGCTGTTAGCAGCGGCCAGCAGCAATTTACCTTGGATCGGGCCGACGTATCGCATATTCACTTATGTGAGGCGAGTTCGCTTGAAGACGAGGCGCAGCAAGGCGCGCAGACTATTATTGATTGGTTACAGGCGGGTCGTCAGAGCATTGCAGTGATTGCACAAGACCGTGTGGTGGCGCGTCGTATCCGGGCCTTATTAGAAAGAGCACAGGTATTTGTTGCAGATGAAACTGGCTGGAAACTCTCGACGACCCGTGCTGCTGCCGCGATTGCCGCTTGGTTTGAGGTGGTTGCCACACGTGCCGATACGATGGCATTGCTGGATCTGTTGAAGTCGCCTTACTTACCTGGCGCATCTGCAAAAGACGCCGCTCGGACCGATGTGGTGATTGACATAAATGCGAAGGCCGATGCAGTGATGCATATCGAACTGGCCTTGCGTCGCGCTAACGTTCTCGGTGGTTGGGAGGCGATTTTATCCACGCTGGATAGTAAGCCCGATGAGCGCAAATGGATCGCAGCGCTTGCGCGTCAGGCAGCAGGATTCAGCGGACGTAAAAGTATCTCTGATTGGAGTCGGGCAAGCATACAGATGCTTTACGAGTCGGGCATGCATCCGCAGTTGCAAGCCGACAGCGCAGGCTCACAAATTATTCAGTTATTGCAAGCGTTGATGGAGGATTGTCAGCAGATGGAGGCGACGTTCTCCTTCTCGGAATGGCGTGCCTTTATCAATTTGCAGCTGGAAAATGCACCTTACATTACTGCGAAAATTGATAAGCGTGTGTTTATGTTGCCGCTGAATGGTGCTCGCTTGCGACGATTTGATGCGGTGTTGCTGGTCGGTGCAGATGCCGCACATTTGCCATCGCAAGCACAGGAAGTTTTATTCTTCACCAATGCGGTCAGACGCGAATGTGGTTTGACGACCCGTGAGCAAAGGCAGCAACAACAGCTCAGAGACTTTACCGAGTTATTGCTATCCAACCCAGAAGTGGTTTTGTCATGGCAGGGTCAGCAGCAAGGTGAGCATAACCCTGTGAGTCCTTGGCTGGCACAATTGAATCTCGCCCTGGAGCGCAATGGCAGCGAGGCGCTTCTCAAACATCATCCGATGTTATCGACTGTGCATTTGCAATCAGAAGCGATATCACAACCGCGTCCAGTCGCTGCTATATTAGCGCCAACTACCTTATCCTCCAGCGGATATAGCAGCTTGCTTGCATGTCCTTATCAGTTTTTCGCCCGGCGTATGTTGCGGCTGGATGCGCTGGATGAATTGTCAGACATGCCCGAGAAACGTGACTACGGTGATTGGTTACATGCGATTCTTAAAACTTACCACGATCAATTATCTGGGCATCAGCCGGAAGACAGAGTCCAATTACTAAGGGATATTTCTACCCAACGTTTTGACGATATTTTAAAGCGCAGTCCTGCAGCCTTGGGATATAGCGTGCGCTGGAATAAAGTGATACCCGAATATGTCGCTTGGGCTAATCAGCGCGAGGTGGATGGCTGGCAATTTGAAATCGGCGAGGATTGGCGCGAGCGTACTTTGATCTGGTCAGACCAAGGTGAAAACGCGAGCATCGTTTTGCGGGGAAGGATAGATAGGATTGATAAAAACCAAGACGGTGAGCATGCGGTCTTGGATTACAAAACTAAAACACAAACCGCATTAATGAAACGTTTAAAAGAAGGCGAGGATCAGCAATTACCCTTTTATGGTTTGCTAGCAAACCAGACGATCGCTGCAGCAAGCTATGTCGCGTTGGAATTAGACAAAGGCAAAATTGGTGCCGCCGCTGCCGATAACTTTAGTGACTGGACGAATGTATTGGAAGTTGATATCAAAAGTAATATGCAGGCAATCAGAGATAACACACCATTGCCAGCACAAGGTACAGAATCGGTCTGCCAGTATTGCGAAATGCGTGGACTATGCCGCAAGGGAGCATGGTCATGATGTTATCGCCGATCTTGTCCCCATTATTATCACCTTCGTCGTCCCATTCTTCAGCAAACGATGATGTTCAAGCGTATGAAATTAACGGATATGGCAGCGACGCTGTAAGCTTCACTGCCACCGCATGTAATCCACAATTGTCAGTAGTAGTTGAGGCTTGTGCTGGTAGCGGCAAGACATGGTTACTCGTAGCGCGTATGTTGCGCCTGTTGCTGGCTGGCGCTGAGCCTGGTGAGTTATTGGCGATTACCTTTACCCGCAAAGCTGCGCAAGAAATGCGTGAGCGCCTGATGGCACTGTTACGCGAGTTAGCCTTAGTTGATGAGGCTGCGGCTATTCAATTGTTGACAGAACGTGGGATACAGCAAAACGATATTCCCTCAATTTTGCCTAAGGCACGACGTCTTTACGATAAGATTTTATCCAGCCCGCAAGCGTTAGCGATGGACACTTTTCATAGTTGGTTTGGACGCCTGATCCAGTTAGCACCGTTGGCCGCAGGCGTTCCCCATGGCTTTAGCTTGCTAGAGGCAACTGCTGACTTGCAAAGAGAAGCTTATGCGCAGCTGATGCAATCCCTGACTGATGCCGATAATCAGGATGTGCGTCATGCCTTATTACTCTTGTACGAAGAGTTAGGTGATTTCAACACCAAGAAAATGCTGGATGCATTTTTAGATAAACGTGCGGAATGGTGGGCATCCAATCAACATGGGCTTGAAGGCGATCCCTTGGATTGGCTGCGCGAGATGTGCGGCGCTGATGCAGAGGTCGATCCACGATTGGCCTTGTGGGATGATCAAGAACTAGGTCAGCGTATTAATGCAATCGCATTATGTTTAGGGCAGGGTACCGCGACCAATCAAAAGCGTGCGACTGCGATAGAAACTGCTATGAGCGCAGGTGCGAACTTAGACAGCTTTGATGCCTTATGCCATGAGTTTTTTGGTACTGATGGCAAAAATAGATCCAATACAAAAACAAAAAATTTACTCATCGCTATCGAAAAATGGTTAGGTCCAGATAGTGTTGCCAGTTTTGATGATGAGTGTACGGTCATCGCAGAAACGCTCAAATTATTGCGTCGGCGTAGCGTTGAAAAAATGGTACTCACCATTAATCAGGCCTTGTTTAAAGTCGGTGCAGCTTATCTGGAGTGCTATCAATCTTTGAAATCGGATCAGAGAGTATTTGACTTTGCCGATTTGGAATGGCAAGCCTACAGGCTTTTAAGCAACGAGGAATATGCAGCATATTTACATAGCCGGCTAGATGCGCGTTACAAGCATATTTTGCTGGACGAATTTCAGGATACCAATCCTTTACAGTGGGGTATCGTCCAAGCGTGGCTAGATGCCTATGGTAACGACGTGGCGCGGCCAACGGTCTTCATTGTTGGTGATCCTAAGCAGTCAATTTACCGTTTTCGCCGTGCAGAACCACGCGTGTTCTCTGCTGCAAGACAAATGTTGGCGCAGCATGGCGCACAACTGCTACGCACCAATCAGACTCGCAGAAATGCGCCCGAGATTGTGTCTGTCTTGAATGACAGCATGCGTCAAAATAAAATCTATCTGCCACAAACCAGCGCTTCTACAGCGATTGGTGAAGTATGGCGTTTACCCCTAATCAGTGCATCGATTAGTACGATGAATCAAGGTAAAGAAGATTCTGATATTAGCGGCGAGACTCAATCTTCACGCCTTATTTTACGTAATCCTTTCACCACGCCAATGATTGAAGAAGAGGATAGTCGCCGCTTGGAGGAAGGGCGTCAGGTCGCACAAGCTCTGCTATTGGCGCGGCAGCAACTGGGGAACTTACCTTGGTCAGAAGTCATGTTATTGGTCAGGCGCCGCACGCATCTGGCTGCGTATGAAAATGCTCTACGTGAACTTGGTATTCCGTTTGTATCCAGCAGGCGAGGTGGTTTGCTGGAAGCCTTGGAAGTTGCAGATCTGATCGCTTTACTAGGATTTTTGATGACGCCGGGCGATAACCGTGCCTTGGCACATGTGCTGAAGTCGCCGATTTTTTCTGCGACTGACGACAACCTGATCACGTTAGCGCAGCGATCAGAAGCGTCGTGGTGGAAGCGTTTGCAAGCTAGTGCATTATCAGCATCGTCATCCGTGGTAGCGCAGGAAGTTTTTGCTCGAGCAGCACGGTTATTGCAAGACTGGATGCAAGCGGCACATGATTTACCCGTACATGATTTGCTTGACCGGATTTTGCATCAGGGCGAATTGCTGTCGCGCTACGCACAGCTTGCTAGTCCGGCGGAGCGACATCAAGTCATAGGGAATATTCACGCCTTTTTAGAACTAGCGCTCAACATGGACGCGGGGCGCTATCCTAGCTTGCCTAAGTTTATTGCGGCCCTCAATGTGTTTAGAAATGGAGGGGAAGGCGATGCGCCTGATGAGTCGGCAGTAGATGATGCAGCCGACGCAGTAAGAATATTAACCATCCATAGTGCCAAAGGGCTAGAGGCATCAGTCGTTGTTGTACTCGATGCTAACCATAGCGAATCCGCCAAAGATCAGGTCGGCATCTTATGCCAATGGCCATTGCAAGAAGGCGAGGCCAGACATTTTTCTGTCTTCGGACGCAAGGATCAGCGTGGTGCAGCGCGGGATGCATTGTTCGCGCAAGAGGAGGCGCAAGCCGCACAAGAGAACTGGAACTTGCTGTATGTCGCCGCCACTCGCGCTAAAAATTTATTGATACTCAGTGGTATTGCTAGCGACAAAAAAACGAAGAGCGCCGTGATCGATGACGGCAGGGATGTCATCATCGGCTTGATTCAAGATAGTTGGTATGATCGGCTGCAACAAGTAGGCCAAGTGAATGTGCCGGTCAACGCTGCATTAGTGCAGCAATCGCAAGGCGAATTTAGTTTGCAAGTATTTAATCCGCCCAATCTGACTTTGCCCCAAGCCGAGAGTGAACCAGTCCCAAGTGACGCGCAGCTGGAAGGCATTGCCCTGCATGCTTTGTTGGAACGATTGACCAATCAGATACAGGCATGGCCTGTTGTCGTTCCTGATGTGGAGGCGATTGCTGCCTGGCTGCCTTGTGCTAGTAGTATCGCTGCCACCATACGTCAGCAAGCTTTAGCAATATTGAGTCAGGCGACGCTGGAAAAATACTTTAATCCTGCCCATTTTGTGTATGCCCGCAATGAGATGGATGTTTTGTTCCAGCAACAGCTTTTACGTCTGGACCGAATGGTCGTTTTTAAAGACGAAATATGGATTCTCGATTACAAGCGGGCTTTGTTAGCATCTGAACGGCTAGACTACCAGACCCAACTACAAACCTACGCTGATGCGCTGCGCGAGTTGCATAAGGATAAAAAAATTAAAGCGGCCTTGATATTAAGTGATGGTGCTCTGGTAGAAATGCTATAAAGTGACGTTTCAATTTATAATTTAGTCGGTATGGTTTAGTCCTAGGTTTTGACTACGGCTTTTCCAAATGCTTTGCGCACGTTTTTGCCATGTTTTTATCAACCTAGTGACGAGATGAATCCTGAATTTGAATTACTTGCTGAAAAAGTCGCACGGCTCGCAGAGCTCACCGATTTTTTGCGCCGTGAGAATGCCGAGCTACGGCGCGATATCGTTGCTCTGACCGAAGAAAATGGTGAGATGCATCAGCGTATGGATGAAGCGCACGAACGTGTAACCGCGTTGCTTGCGCAATTACCTGTAGAGAACGATACAGATAAGGATGCCGCATGAAAGACAATGTGATCCAGCTTGATGTCAGCATCATGGGACAAGCGTATAAGCTTAGTTGTAAAGAAGGCGAAGACAAGGCCTTGCTGGCTGCAGTCGCTTATCTAAACGAAAAAATGTGTACCATCCGCGACGCTGCCAAGATTAAAGGCAATGACAGAATCGCAGTGATGGCAGCTCTGGGTGTTACGGCAGAATTGCTATCGACCAAATCGCCAGAGGGACCGTTGTCTGGATTGTCGATTGCAGACGTCAAGCAAAAAATTAATCATATGCATGAGGTGTTGGACAAAGCACTGACTCCCCAAGAAAATCTATTTTGAACCGTGCTTGTATTGGTTTAATCAATCAAAAAGAGTTAAAAAAAGCTGTACGACATCGCGGATAGGAGTAAACTTAAATTCCCTACCGTGTTCGCCAGTGCCATATATTCCTTGAACCATTTATGTGCACAGGCTGCGGGAATTGTTCGACGGGTGTGAGCGTCGCTAGTCCGATGAACCCGAAGTTGAACCGACTGTGGCCAACTTGAACCTCCTGGTTCAGGATGCCGGCATAGCGGCATTGGTGGGGACTTATTCCAGAGCACTTACAGCGTTTGCTGTGAGTGCTTTTTTATTGGGACTTACGCAAAACCGCCCCAACTTCGTTGCAGCGACTAGCCGTACTAATGTACTGTCGTCGTCGTCGCTGCGCCTTGCCGGGACAATTTTGCGTAAATCCTATTTATTTGTAGGCTTGTTTTTTCGATGCTTGACTGAGCAAAGGTGATGCGAGCTTGTCTAACGGTGCAACGTCTTAGAAACTAATTTTCCTTTAGCATTGCTTGTCGTGTTGTGCCAATATCCACTTGGTCGGCTATTAGATATCGTTAGGCCAAGATGTAACTAAGATGCTCTGGTATTTAATATACTCATATAGGTATATTTTAATTGTCCAAGTAATCATTGGACAATAAGGCATTTTTGTAAAAATTTACGGGGAGTATATTTTTATGGCGTATTGGTTAATGAAGTCCGAGCCGGATGAAGTGAGCATTGATGACGCTTTATCTGCATCCTCGATAGCGTGGTTTGGCGTGCGCAATTACCAGGCGCGCAACTTTATGCGTGATGCAATGAAGCTTGGTGATGGAGTCCTGTTTTATCACTCTAGTTGTGCAGAGCCTGGTATTGCTGGACTGGCTGAAGTTGCTAGCAGCGCGTATCCCGATCACACGCAATTTGATCCGCAAAGTCATTATTTTGATCCCAAGGCGTCGCAAGAAAATCCGCGCTGGATGATGGTGGATATCCGGGCATTGCGCAAGACGCGTTTATTGAGCCTCGCAGAGTTGCGCACTCATGAGGCGTTGTCAGACATGCTGGTATTGCAGAAGGGAAGTCGTTTGTCGATCACGCCAGTGACTGCCGCAGAATGGGCAGTCATCATGAAGTTATTGGACTGAGCGTTTTAACGGCACTATCGTTTTCGATCAGAGATTAATCCTACGATAATGCCGTAGTAATGTTACCTAGGCTTTAGCTGATTTTCTATATGCAAACACCAGTATCATCAGTCCGCCAATAATCATTGGTAGCGAAAGTATTTGTCCGGCAGAAATGGTCATGCCTGCTAAGTCCACTTGCCAATCCGGCGTACGGAAATACTCGGTAAAAAATCGTGCGCAGCCGTACAGCATTACAAACATTGCGCCGACAGCCAGTGGTGGCCGCGCTTTACGGGCATATATCCACAAAATAACAAACAGCAATAATCCATCCACCAAGGCCTGATAAATTGGCGACGGATGTACCAGGTGATCCACACCAGGCCATTGCATTGCCCAAGGTAAATCGGCTGAAGCAATCCGACCTGGTAGTTCGTGGTTGATAAAGTTGCCGATGCGCCCCGCAGCGTAGCCTAGCGGCACCAGTGGCGCGATAAAATCGAATACATTCACCAGTGGGCGCCCCACTTTGCGCGCCCAGAAAAACATTGCAATCAAGACGCCGATAAAGCCGCCATGAAATGACATGCCGCCATGCCAGACCATCAGTATTTCTAGCGGATTGCTAATCAATTCGCTGGGACGGTAAAACAAAAACTCACCAATACGTCCACCCAGTACGACACCAAGCACACCGTAAAATAGCATGTCATCAATGTCGTCATTTTTCCAGCCCTGAGCTGCAATATGCGGTGAGCGAATGCGTACCCGACCCAGCAAGACAAATTGTACAAACGCGACCAGATACATCAGTCCATACCAGTGTACAGAAACAGGTCCTAAATGGAATGCTACTGGATCTGGGTTGGGGTGAATCAGCATAGCTACTCTTTCGTTTGTAATAGGGTTAAAAATGCCTGCAAAACGGGAGACGTATTATCTTTACGCCATGCCACGCCGGTCTCTACAACATGGCTAGTTTGCGGCAGATTTATATAAGTCACACCGGGACGTTTTAAATTCGAGACAGATTGTGGCACAAGCGCGATGCCCATGCCAGCGGAGACTAAGCCCACGATGGTTTGCATTTGTATCGCTTCCTGACTAATTGCCGGGGTTAGCCCAAGTTCGCGGAAGCAGCCAAGTATTAAGTCATGTAAAGCTGGCGCAATTTTGCGTGGAAAAATAATCAGAGGCAGATGCTGGTAATCCAATAGTGAGACGTCGTGTGTTTTTGTCGCAAAGCTTTCCGGTACTGCCAGTATCAGCGGTTCGGACAAGACTTTTTGGTAGGCTAGCAGATTACGCAAACGATCTGGTATCGGCGGGATGATCAGGCCAGCATCGATTTCACCTTTCTCCAGAGCGATTAATTGAACATCACTGGTTGCTTCTCGCAGTTCAATCTGCACAGCCGCATGACTTTGCCGGAATGTTCGCAGATAGGGTGGCAAGATGCTGTAGTCGGCGATGGACACAAATGCCAGCGACAAATGACCGCTAGCACCAGCTGCTGCGCGTTGTACCAGTGCGGGTAAGCCTTGCGCCTGTTGAAGTATGCGGCGTGCCTCTGGCAGCAGTGCTAGCCCGGCAGCAGTCAGCGCAATACTGCGAGTGCTACGGGTGAACAAAGCAGTGCTAAGGGTGGCTTCAAGCGCTTGTATCGTTTGTGACAGCGGTGGTTGCGTCATATGTAGTTTAGCCGCAGCGCGACCAAAATGCATTTCTTCTGCTACCGCGAGAAAATAACGGAGTTGTCGTAATTCCAGATTCATATGGACTGCATTTGATCAATGCATGAATCAGCTAATCTATAGATGGTTTCACGCAGGTAAGCTAGGCTCGATGGAGAAAGTGCCCAACAATTTAAGTTAAGCTAAATCGAGTATATTTTGGGGATTTTATATTATGCGGATCTGGAGCGGATTAATTTAAGAATTTTAATATACTCTCCATTATTTTTATTGAAAATGGCATCTCAGCCAGTATAAATATGGGCGATTAAAATATACTCACTACCAGTATTTTAATTAATCAAAGCAAGTATGGTGTGTCATTTAGTTCCACATAAAGGCATTATTTCTACTGTATTAGCAGGGAAATTAAATTCTGGAGCTGAATTTTTTCAGTCCGGTATTACTTCTTTTTATCAAAGGTCCGTTTAATACGGTCGGTTTTAATTTTTTCAAAGTGAGCGTGGTCTTTTCGTTTGTCCAAACCTAGTAAGCGTTCGAAAAATTCAAACCATAAAAATGCAAAGAACGCTAATCCGACTAGCCACCACCAAGAGATGCTATTTAAAAAGCTTACTTCTAAATATTTAAGTAAAAACAACAACGCGGTAACAATGATGAGGGGCATGATGACTCCTTTTACCAAATCTTAGGAGTAATTTTGCTTATGGTCAACCTTATGTTGAGCGCACACGTTCTTTGATTGTTCTAACGCATTAAAATAAGCAAAACGCAGTAAAATGAAAAGATAATTTTTTAACTTGGAGAGAGCAATGAACAAGTCTT
>JANXTO010000157.1 GCA_025352365.1 Undibacterium sp.
TTCCTGAAGTACGCCCTTAGTTTTCCACGCTTCTATTTCTTCTTGATGAAAGTAGTCAAAGGCGACATTCCGTTCACCAAAAAATAAATAGTTACGCAAATATCCTAAGTTCGCACGATGTTTGATGTGCGCGCGCAAGCCCGCCAGCCCAGTGCCATTACCGATGAGTATCATCGGCTTATCATCTGCGGGCGGATGAAAACTGCGGTTCTCACGCAGCCGTACGGCAATCTTGCCACCGACTTGCGCATGCGCTGTCAGCCAGCCAGAACCGATACCCAGCTTGCCGTTAGCTTGTTGCATCTGACGCACCAACAATTCGATTTGACCATCATTATGGATGGACGCTATAGAGTATTCACGATGTGGTAAAGCGGTGCGGTTGGCAATGGGCGTTGTATCGTCAGGCGCATACTCTGGACCTATTTCTACAATATCGCCCGCTTGCCATAGTGGCAGTTCAGTGCCACTGACCTGATCTGGCCGCAGTGCGATATGGAAGGCGGCACTGCCTGCGCTGCCAGGATTTAACAGACGACGTTCAGTCAAAATCCAGTTGCTATACCTAGGTGCTGTCCAGTCGGCTAATTCGGTATGGCCGCTGAGAACGCCGAGGTGATGTTGCCAGTGTCGCAGTGCGCCTTCGTCACCGTTATCGACCTCAATTAAATCAAACAAAGTTTCTGCATGGTTATGCCGCAACCAATGCTCCAGTCTGTGGCCAAAGGCGCAATAGTGTTGGTAGTTGCGGTCACCCAGCGCCAGAATGCTGTAGCGTAATTGTGTGATTGGTAGAGTTTGGCTCATCAACTTGCGGGCAAATCCGGCCGCGCTATCCGGCGCATCACCTTCGCCCGTGGTGCTGACGACAAATAAAATACGTTCAGCTTGTTGTAGTCGGCTCGCATCGATTTGTGCGATAGAAAGTAGCTCTACCGCCATGCCGCCAGCTTGCAAACTCTGCGCAGTCTGGCGCGCCAGTTGTTCGGCATAACCGGTCTGGCTGGCATGTACGACGAGTATTTTTTTTGCGTTGTTTGATACGTCCGTACTATTGATGTTGCTCACGAAAGTTGCAGAGGCGATCGCGATGCGACGGCGATGCCGCTGCAAGATGGCAGCGCAAAAAAGTATATAGGCGATGACGACTAAAACTGCCGTCAGAGTACGATGAGTTATTGCACTTAGATGATATTGCTGAGATTGGCTAGTCCAGACAGTCCAGACACTTAGTGCAGCGAGCAACAAAACACTCGTCACCCAAAAAATACTTGCGCCTAATTTTTTCAAATATGAATTCATTCTTCCAGCATTGCCATCAAGGCTTTGCTCATATGTTCTGTAAATACAGGTGTATCGTCCTGCTCGGTTGCCGCATCTCTGCAAACAAATAAAGCAGCGACATGCAATTGATTGGCATATGCCATCCCTTGTGTTAATCCCATCACCGTCATGGCAGTCGCCAGCGCATCGGCGATCATACATTCTGCATGCAGCACAGTGACGGCGGCCAGATTGTGTGCCACCGGGTAGCCGGTACGCGGATCAATCGTGTGCGAAAACCGTCGTCCGTCAGAGTCAAAATAACGACGATAGTCGCCCGACGTGGCGATCGACAATCCATGCAGCGCTACGATGCTGCTAGGGCGGGTCTTTTGCGGTTGTTCTAGCTCTACCCACCAAGGGGTGTTGCCCGGTTTAGTGCCCAAGCCACGCAATTCTCCGCCGACTTCGACCAGATAGTTGAGTACGCCTTGCGCTTCTAAATATCGCGCTACCTGATCAACGCCAAAGCCTTTGGCAATCGACGATAAATCAATCGACAAGCCACCCGGCTGATATACATTTTGCTTCAGACGATCGACTTGTAATTGTTGATAACCGGATTGTCGTTGGACTTGTTCCAATACTTCCTTGCTTGGAATTTGTCTGGCATTTTTATCAGGACCAAAACCCCAAAGATTAACTAAGTGTCCGATGCTAGGATCATATGCGCCCGCTGTTTGCTGTGCGATAAATAAACCATAATCCAGTACTTTAAAAAACTCTGGCGGCAGCACATGCCAGCTCCCGGCTGCTGCCTGATTAAAGCGACTGATATCAGAATCCGCCAGCCAGGTACTCATCTGCGCGACTACCTGATCCAGCGCTTGTTGCATACCAATCTGGAGTTGTACTGCGCTGCTATGTTGAGGGCGTACCAGTTTGACTGCCCAGGTGGTGCCCATAGTCGCACCAGAAAAATCTTCTATGCACGCCCCCACAGGCAATGCCGCTGGCATTGTCATGTGGGTAGGAATAAAGACATACGTCATGCCGTTGAAATTCAGTTGAAGTTCAGTTGAAGTTCAGTTATAAACTGATGCGCTAATTAAAAATGACATTCGATTATTGCGGCAGCACTTCCAGTGTTGCTGAATAATTTGCCCGTCGTTCTTTAGCGCCTTTGACCGTTGATTTGTCATCTTTTACCGAGGCTTCTAGCCAATACATACCAGCCGTTTTCCAGGTAATCGTCAGCTTGCCGTCTGCATCGGTCGTCAAGGTTTGTTCGCCCAAATTCTGGCGATAACGAATGCCGCCCGGGATGACGCTGACACTGACATTGGCGGCGGGTTTGCCATCTAATACCAGACGGAAGCTGGTGTTTTCACCGGCGACCAGATCATTCGGATGCGTAATTGCCTGCATCTCTAATCCTTTGCCAGTGACCTCTAATGCTTTTGTGCTCGGCTTGCCGTTAGTGACAAAGGTTTCGATCCGGCCTTGCATCTGGCTGATGACCACATCTTCTGCATCTGCAGGGATTTCTTTACTGATGTTTTCTGCTGTGCCGCGCCAGCGTTTTGGTACGCCTTTATCTTTGTAGCTGGCAAACACGGCGTTGTTGAGCAAGCTCACTTTATAGGTGCCGACTTTTTCCAGATGCAGATCAAAGCTACTGCGCAGTTTGCCGGTACTGGCATTTTCTTCTTTGACGTTGCTGCCATCCGGTGCGGTGATCAACAAGCTATCGAGCTTAAGCGGCTGATGATCCATGAAGAATACATCCGTAGCCGCCGCTGCATCAATGCTGACCCATGGCGCATTGCCTGCGGTAATAGTCGATGTCGGTAATAAGAAAGCGCGATGCGCTTGTGCCGCCAGCGGCAAACTGAGAGCGAGTGATGCTAATGATAAGGCGATAATTTTGGTAGCGGGTTTCATACTAGTCCTTGAATATGTGGAACGTGAAGCAGCGTGTAAGTTGAGCCTGGGATTGACATGCCGAATAAAACGCAACCTTTAAGGTTTGACATTAAGTGCAATTGCGCCCAGCTCATTACTACCTTGTGCTTTGGCATTTTGTTCTGTCTTGCCACCCCATTGGAAAGGTACTTTGACCACTTCACGCCCACCACCTTCACGCGCTGCTTCTGTCACTAACTGGTAGTCGCCAGCTGGCAGTTTGGCTAAAGCACCTTTGTCGCCTGCAAAATTCAGCGTGTATTCACCTACGACACGGGTTGCACCACTCACACCATCCACTGGCAATTGCAAATCGCGGCCGCTACGACGCCACCATTGACGTAAATCTTTTAAGTATTTGAGGCCTTCGTTATCGCGCTTTTTTAAGTCATACCAAACAGCCAGATTGCCAGCGAAAGTCTGATCGGATTTTTCTATCCACATCGCAACATACGGACGGTGATACTCAGCCACATTCAGACGCGGCACTTCTAGCTTAACGGTCAGATCAGCAGCCATGGCGGAGGTGCCCAACAAACTGGTGATGGCAAAAGGGAGCAACTTACGCATACAAAAAACCTCTTGGTAAATAAAATACAGTTAACGATGATCGCTATTCATTGAAGATATAGCGGATTGTGCAGGTAAATTAGCTGGCGGCTGAGCTGGCGTAAGTAAAACAAAATCAATACATCAATGCATAAACAGTATCGCTAATAGCAGCGGTAACACTAATCCTAAACCGACAATGGGCCAGGTAATAGGGCGATTGCCTGCATGCATTTTGAGCAGGAATAATCCGGTGATACAAAAAATTAAACAGGCAACGGCGAAGATATCGATAAACCAGCTCCATGCGCTGCCGGTGTTGCGACCTTTGTGCAAATCGTTGAGATAGGCGATCCAGCCGCGCTGGGTTTTTTCATATTCCAACTCGCCTGTGTCCAGCGCAATACGCAGCCAGGCATCGCCGCCGGGGCGCGGCAAGGAGATATATACCTCTTCCGGCGACCATTCCGCGGCTTGATCGCCCACGCTGATGGACTGCTGTTGATCCAGCCATTGCCTCAGATTGTCGGGTAAGGGATCTTGTGCGTCTTTGCCGTCTTTAGCGCTGTGCTGAGTTTGTTTTAATGTTGCCAGTATCGCAGCAGGAATTTGACCGGATTTTTTGGTGACTTGGGGATGCGCCTCAATTTGGGCGGAATGATTGAGCGTGATGCCGGTCGCAGCAAACATCAGCATGGCGATCAAACATAATGCTGAGCTGATCCAATGCCATTGGTGCAGATGCCGCAGCCAGAAAGCGCGCGTGCTTTGTTGGCCAGCGATCGATTTGCTTGTTGGCATGAGTGGCGTGATTGGCTTGCTTAAATTCGTGGATTGCTTGGATTGCTGTTTGGACTCGTCAGTGAGTTCGCTTGCCCCGGTGTTGCCCATCATGTTTGTGCGTTGCCATTCAAATTAATATTATAAATGCGAATAATTCTCATTATATCTAGTAAGGCTGAACTTAGGCAATAGGTTTGCTGTTTTTTATTCTTCTATTTTTATCGGTGATATTTTTTACCTTTTCAATATACTCCCCATTTATTTTATTAAAAATGTCATATCGTCCAATGATCCTATGGACAACTTAAATATACTGGCTATGAGTATATGTTTTATCTTGCTTGTATATTGTCCGTATCTTGTTTCTAAATATCAGTGACTTGATAAGCCCGAGGATTGTCACGCTCGACTCAGGCCAAATTAAAGCCTGAATCGCTCATTCATTTGCGACGCGGTGCTGCTAAAGCGCGTGTGTTTGCCGATCTTGCGTTACTGCGGTTTTCGATCGCCGAGATCGTTCCGGTGTTCTGCGCTTTTTGCGCTTTGACAGTTTGTCCGTCCAGAAGTTTAAAGACCACCACGACTTGCGATAATTTTTCTGCTTGTTCATGCAAACTAGCTGCCGCCGCCGCGGCTTGTTCTACCAACGCGGCATTTTGCTGCGTCATTTCATCCATCTGAGTAATGGCTTGGTTGACTTGTTCTATGCCAGTGCTTTGCTCGCTGCTGGCGGACGTGATCTCGCTCATGATGTCGGCAACACGTTTAACTGAACTGACGATTTCAGTCATGGTTTCGCCTGCTTTCGCGACTAACACACCGCCGGCATCAACTTGATCGGCAGAGTCGTTGATCAGCGATTTAATCTCTTTCGCTGCGGATGACGACCGCTGCGCTAGATTTCTGACTTCATTCGCTACTACCGCAAAGCCACGCCCCTGTTCGCCTGCGCGGGCAGCCTCTACCGCCGCGTTCAATGCCAGGATATTGGTTTGGAAAGCGATGCTCTCAATCACAGAAATAATATCGGTGATCTTGAGCGAACTTTGTTTGATTGATTCCATTGTCTCAACCACTTGCGCTACGACTTGTCCGCCTTTGCCTGCCACCTCCGATGCCGACAACACCAGCTGATTAGCCTGCCGCGCGCTGTCTGCATTTTGCTTAACGGTCGAGGTTAATTCTTCCATCGAGGACGCGGTTTCTTCCAGTGAACTGGCTTGCGATTCTGTGCGTGACGACAGATCGGAATTACCAGAAGCAATCTCGCGCGAGGCAACCGTGATCTGATCCGAGCCATGGCGGACATTACTGACGATACCTGCCAAGCCTTGGCTGACGCCATTGATGGCCTGCATTAACTGACCGATTTCATCCATGCGCTCCACATGCAATTGTTTGGTCAGATCACCAGCGGCAAGTTGCTGCGATACTTTAGTCGCCTGAACCAAAGCACGACTCACCATGTAGCTGACTGCTTTATGAATGATCCAGGCCGTACCAGCTAAAGCCAGCACACCAAATAACAGATACCAGTTGCGCAACTCGGTGAGCGCCGACGCGTGCTGCTCGCTGACGGCGATCAAGGCTGAGCTAAACATCCAGACATATAAACCCATAATGCAAGTGATTACGCCAAACGTCATCAAGGCCACTTTGCTGGCGACACTCATTTGCCGGACTTCGCTGACATCAATGCCAACAAATAAAACGGCAATTAATCGTCCGCTGCTATCCAGCACCGGGTCATATTGCGTCATATAAGGCTTACCAAATAATGAGGCGTAACCAACGTAAGATTTACCCGACATGACCAGCGCAAACCCGGATGCGCGCGGTCTAACGTCGTGCCCAATGGGCGCTCACCGTTGGGCTTTTTAATCGAAGTCGTAATCCTGATCAGGTCGTCGCCACTTTTGACGAACACCGTAGCCGACACGCCGGTTTTAGCAGTGAATTTATCCAACAATCCAAAGTTCAGGTTTAAATCAGTCGAACCGCTTTTTAACGCTGGCGTCAATTTGCCCATCACATCAACCGAACGATCCGCGTCGACCGTGATACTGCTATGTAAACCCTGCCGAAGTTTTGTTGCCGCCTGACCCACTTGCTTTCTTAGGGAAGTAAATTTTTTCATGGATAAGTTCTTTCGCTTGAAACTGGGCTGTGGAAATCTGGCTGGGCTTTACTGCGAAATTGGTTTGGACAGCGTATTCGTGAATATTGACAACATTAAAACTTTTATAACTCTGTCATGTTTTACCTGAAAATACAACTATGTAACAGCGTGTAATTGCACTATTTTATGTCTATGGTGTTATTCAAATATTAAAAATGCTTAGCGATAAAAAAGCATTCGTTTTATATGCGTCAACAAGTACGGGTTATTACTTATGCATAATTTTATTGATGATGATTAGGCATATTTACCATCCATCCCGATCCCGATGCATTGACCACCATCTTTTTTACAAAATTACTTTTTGTGATGGAGAACTATGCATTTTCTAGTCTAGGCGATTCTTTTTAGATATCCATACTAAGTGCGTTAATGCACAAAGAAATGCTATTTAAATATGCAGCAAGAGTTTGTGATTGATTTGACCCGGCGTAGCAGTCCTGCCATGCGTATTAACTGGCAAAAAGCTAGCGGTTAAGCTGAGGCAAGGGCAGCAGCAACGCCTTGCATTGGTACGCAGCTTGGTAATGGAATCCGCTGTGCATTTTATGGTGCCGGTTTAGTTAAGTGAAATATATACTACTGGCTAGTATATTTCATTGTCCATATAAAGCATGGACTATCGGCCATATTTTCATAAAATGGTGGGGAGTATATTAATTTATGCGAATATTTAGTGACGATTCGCAGTATCAATCTATGGTGTCGATCTCAGCATAAAGTCCCAGTATTGAGGATTAGTAGTTCGCCCCGATAAACAAGAATTACTCTTGCTCAGGCGTCAGCGCAAGCTGAATATCTTCGCGTTTTAATTCCGGTGCGAATTGCAAAATGAAGTCCAGAATATAGCTACGCAGATAAGCACCACGGCGGACTGCCAGGCGCGTTACGTTGGGGGCAAACAAATGGCTGGCAGGCAGCGCTTTTAAGGCGCTGTAACGCTGGGTTGCCGGATTGACTGCGCCATTAATGTCGTTACCACTTTCTACCGCCATCTCTGCCACCAGACCCACGCCCAATCCCAAAGACACATACTGTTGGATCACGTCTGAATCCATCGCCGTCAGCACGATGTCTGTGCGCAAACCAGCTTGTTTAAATGCCTGATCAATATGGCCGCGACCGGTAAAGCCGACGTCGTAAGTGATCAAAGGGTAATTCGACAAATCTTCCAGCGTGATGGGCGTCTGATTGAACTGAGTTTTGCGCAGCAGCGGATGTCCGTCTGGCACGACGATTACGTGGTTCCATTGATAGCAGGGGAAGGAGACTAAATCTTTAAATTGTGACAGGCCTTCAGTCGCAATCCCCACATCGGCCTTGCCTGATAAAACCCATTCGGCGATATGTTCTGGCGAGCTTTGTTGGAGCGCGATGCGGACATCAGGAAAACTATTTCTAAATCCTTGTACTACTTTCGGCAGCACATAGCGCGCTTGCGTATGCGTAGTCGCAATCGTTAGCGTGCCTTTGGTCTGATCAGAATAATCGTCACCGGCTTGCTTCAGATTTTCTGCTTCGAGCAACAGACGTTCGATGATGTGCAAAATGCCTTTGCCCGGTTCGGTTAAGCCAGTCAGGCGTTTGCCGTTACGCTCGAAGATATCAACGCCGAGTTCTTCTTCCAGCTCACGGATTTGACGACTGACGCCTGGCTGTGAGGTGAATAAAACATTCGCCACTTCAGTTAGGTTGTAGCCGCAACGGGCAGCTTCGCGGATAGAGCGTAATTGTTGGAAATTCATACTGTGTCTGACAAAAATTATAGAGACGTTTGATCGACAAACACGGCCAGTCGTCTAGGTTTGACTACCAGAATTTCACCGACTTTGAGTTTGAGCTGGTGGTAGCGCTCGCTAGAGATCATGGCTTCTAGTAAATCGCCATTATCGTCACGCTCTAGTTCCAGTTGCGCTAACGGTCCTATGCTGTGTACGCGGCGAAGTTGCACGACCAAGCCGTCTGCACCGGGTGAATAGCGATCGATTTCCAGTTCATGCGGACGGACATAGCCAATGCCTGTTGCGTCACGGGTTGCCGCATGATCTGGCGCGTCAAAAGCAACGCCACCAGCGTCCAAAGTACCTTCATGGATACGACCACGGAACAAGTTAACATTCCCCAAAAAGCCGTACACAAAAGGCGATGCCGGATTTTGGTAGACCGCTGCCGGTGCACCGATTTGTTCCACCTTACCTTGGTTCATGACGACGATTTTGTCGGCCACTTCCAAGGCTTCTTCCTGATCATGCGTGACAAAAATGCTGGTCACATGCAGATCATCATGCAAGCGTCGCAACCAGCGGCGCAGCTCTTTACGTACCTTGGCATCCAGCGCACCAAATGGTTCGTCCAGCAGTAGGACTCTTGGCTCTACCGCCAGCGCACGTGCCAGCGCAATCCGTTGCCGCTGTCCGCCGGACAACTGCGGCGGGTAGCGATCTGCCAGCCAATCCAGTTGTACTAGATCAAGTAATTTATGGACTTTTTCTTTGATCACAGCTTCTGATGGGCGTGACCCACGTGGTTTGACTCGCAGGCCAAACGCGATGTTCTCAAAAATCGTCATGTGCTTAAACAGCGCATAGTGTTGAAACACAAAACCAACCTGGCGTTCACGCACATGCTGCGCCGAAGCGTCCTGACCATCTAACAATACTTGTCCTGCATCGGCATGTTCCAGTCCGGCGATGATGCGTAACAGCGTGGTCTTCCCGCAGCCAGACGGACCTAAGAGGGCGGTTAATTCACCGCTAGGAAATTCTAGCGATACATCATTAAGTGCAGTAAAACTGCCGAATTTTTTTTGTAAATGTTGAACTGCGATACTCATGACTTGCTCCTGAATTCTTACTCTTGAAATTTTCTTAATTTACTCTTGTGGGAGCGCCTGATTTTCTCGTGTTCGCCATTCAACAATCGACTTCAGCGCCAGCGTCAGTAATGCCAGCAAAGTGAGCAGCGATGCCACCGCAAAAGCCGCAGTAAAGTTGTATTCGTTATAGAGAATTTCGACTTGCAAAGGCATGGTATTAGTCTCGCCACGGATATGCCCAGACACCACCGATACCGCGCCAAACTCACCCATGGCGCGGGCGTTACATAAGATCACGCCGTATAACAAGCCCCACTTAATATTCGGTAAGGTCACATGCCAGAAGGTCTTCCAGCCAGACGCACCGAGTACCAAGGCAGCTTCTTCTTCCTCGCTACCTTGTGCTTCCATCAAGGGAATCAACTCACGCGCAATGAAAGGGAAGGTCACAAAAATCGTCGCCAGTACGATGCCAGGCACCGCGAATAAAATCTTGATGTCATGTTCTCGCAACCACGGGCCGAACCAGCCTTGCGCACCAAACAACAAGACATAAATCAAACCAGAAATCACAGGCGATACCGAGAATGGCAAATCAATCAAGGTCAGCAAAAATTGTTTGCCACGGAACTCAAATTTAGCAATCGTCCAAGCCGCGGCGACACCAAATACCAAATTCAGCGGTACCGCAATAGCGGCGGTAATCAACGTCAGTTTAATAGCGGACAAGGCATCTGGCTCGACGATGGCCTTAAGATAAACTTCCCAGCCCTTTTTAAACGCTTCAAAAAATACGGCCGCCAAAGGGATGAACAAGAACACGGTTAAAAAAGTCAAGGCCGTGATGATGAGCAGCGCACGAACCCAAACAGGTTCTAACGTAGCAGACAAGCTGATTGCTGGCTCAATGCGACGTGGCAAGGGTGCTGGAGCAGACAGCGTGGATGAAATCTTGGTGCTGGTCATTATGCAGGCTCACTTTTGTTGCGGTTGCGGCTCCAGGATTGCAATAAATTGATCGTCAACAGCAAGCTAAAAGACAGCATCAACATCACGACGGCAATCGCGGTCGCACCGGCGTAATCGTATTGCTCTAATTTTGTGATCATGAATAGCGGTGTGATTTCTGACACCATCGGCATATTGCCCGCGATAAAAATCACAGATCCGTATTCACCCGTGGCTCGTGCAAAGGCCAGTGCAAAGCCGGTCAGCAGCGCTGGCAATATGGTCGGTAAAATCACTTTGATAAAAGTTTGCCAATGACTGGCACCCAGACTGATTGCCGCTTCTTCTAATTCTTTTTCTGCTTCTTCCAGCACCGGTTGTACGGTGCGCACCACAAAAGGCAGGCCGATAAATGTCAGCGCGACTAAGATGCCCAACGGCGTGAACGCAACTTTGATACCCCATGGCTCCAGATATTTGCCTAACCAGCCATTCGGCGCATACAGCGTTGCCAAGGTGATGCCCGCAACGGCGGTCGGTAACGCAAACGGCAAATCGACCAACGCATCAATCAAACGCTTGCCCGGGAACTTATACCGCACCAACACCCAAGCCACGATTCCGCCAAATACCACATTAATCAGCGCGGCTAAAAAGGACGCACCAAATGTCAGGCGATAAGACGCCAGTACCCGATCAGACGTGACGGTATTCCAAAACGCCTCCCAAGTCATGGTGAAAGTTTTTAAGAAAATCGCCGACAGCGGGATGAGTACAATCAGACCGAGATACAACAAAGTAAATCCCAAGGTCAGATGAAAACCGGGGATAACTCTGCTGGGCGCATTGCGCTGTTTTTTCAGCGTAGGAGTGAGGGAGAATGCCATTCGTTATTACTTATTTAGCCGTTGAGGGGCAATAATGGCATTCGTTCCTTATATGGAAAACGATTTTTTTCGCATTTTGATAGAATAAAATCGTATAAAGAAGCGTATTTGAGTTGATTGGGTGAAAAATGTCAGCGGGCGGCTCATGCTGCCCTGGCAATGTCCTTTGTGGCTGCGAGAACGGCTTTGGGTGTGTCCAGCAAGAAGCCTTGCAAGAAATAGGTTTCGTTCCTGCTGTCAGGCACTAAATCCGAGACATCTTCTAGCAGTTGCGTCAAAGAATCCAATTGCTGTTCTGTCTCTATGCGCTTAAATATTAAGCGGCTGCCGATCTGATTCGCATGTTTTATTAACGTGCGCAATGACTCATGCTGCGTGGGCTTGCGATCTGCGTCCCGCGTGATAATCTGGCGCACATCCATCTTGATGGCGTCAGGCCGAACCTTGGCTAATAGTTCTAGAGCCTGCAAAATGTCGTTCGCATGCACTCCAATTTTGAAGCCATTGCGTCGGTAGCCATCGGCTACATGTTGCAACATCCAGCGTTGGTTAGGAATAATGTGCGGCAGTTGCAACACAATATGGTCTTGCGGCAACTCTAACAAATGTAAGATTCTACGAAAGGCCGCACCGTGATTACCTTCAACCGCTGCCAATAAACGTGTGTGAATGGTTAAAAAAAGATCAGCCTCTGGTGCAGCCGCTGATGCCTGTTGATAAAAATTAATCGTGTGCAAAATTCTGCATAAACGATCGAGTTCTACTGATTCATCATCGTTGGCATGAGTCTCCAGTAATTTCCAGATATTTAAACCCTCGCCATCCTCTGCATAGCTGCGCACATACCCGTCATAGGCAACCACGCGCTGATCTTGATGAGCGCGAATCGCCTGAAATGTGCTTGTCAACGTTGAATGAAAATACCTCCCTAGCGCTTGACCTTGTGCATCTAGGCGGATGTTGGTTTTGGTCGGGCTGGACTGTTGTAAATGTTGTAAATATTGCTGAAGAGCAGGGGATGTCATAGTGGCTCCAACGCGGATATAACTCCGTAATACATGCGATATTGAATATACTCCCCATCAAATTTAATAAATATGCCTTATTGTCCAATGATTATATGGGCAATAAAATATACTAATAGGGGGTATATTTTTAAAGGAAATTGAGTCTGCTAACAAGTACGACGAAAAATCACGCAATTTGCTTGTCTCGCCGAACCCAGAGTGACGTGCCCACGACGTCGATCGGATTCGGAATTTTCCGTCATTGTTGTTGATGCTTCGCAGAATAAGGCATCCCTTATAAAATCAAAACGAATCGTTTCGCGGTTGGATAGTTGGTTTGCGTATATGCGTTGATTGTCGTGATCAGAACTACGAATGAGGATTGCGATAACATAGTTCTTCCTATTTAACCCGTAGATTGTTCTCTATTTTTAATGTGAGTATTTACCAAACCATGAAAACAGCACTGTTGATTATCGACGTCCAGCAAGGTTTATGTGAAGGTAAGCATGCCACTTTTGAATCGCAACGAGTTATTGCCAACATTAATATTGTGTCAAAAAAAGCGCGTGATGCAGGCGCGCTCGTGATCTTTATCCAACATGAGTCGTCATCAGGTTTGCTGGCATTTAGTAGCAAAGCTTGGCAACTGGCGGACGGTCTTTATATTGAGCCAAGCGACTTACGGGTTCGTAAGACTGCTTCAGATTCTTTTCATCAGACGGAGTTAGATGCTTTGCTGAAACAGCATGCGATAACTGATCTGATTATTTGCGGTATGCAGACAGAATTTTGTGTTGACACCACGGTGCGCAGAGCATTGGCGTTGACTTATCCTGTGGTCTTGGTTGCGGATGCACATACCACTGAAGATAGCGAGATTTTGACTGCCGCGCAGATCATCCTGCATCACAACCGCACCCTCACTAATATAGACAGCTTTGGGGTAGTCGCTGTTGCGATTGCGGCGAGCGATGTGCTGATATAGCTAAGATATAAGTTAGATAAGTGAGTCAGGCGTTTGTGGTTTAGCGACGATCTGTCAGTACATCGATAAAAAAAGCGCATGCAAAATTCATTTGCATATGCTTTTCTTATTTAATCAGTTCACAGTTTAAAATTGTCGTGCGGGCAATAAAGTCCCTTCAACTTCCCCAAAACCTATCCTTGGCAAGCCTGACTTTTCCGTCCAGGCGCGCATGATGATGGAGTCGCCATCTTCCATAAATGTGCGTTGCTCGCCATTACTTAATATCAGTGGCTGTTTGCCGCCGACACTCAGTTCCAATAACGATCCTGCTTCTTCCGGAGTAGGACCCGATTGAGTTCCAGAGCCGAGTAAATCTCCAGCGCGCAGGTTACAACCGTTGACGGTGTGATGCGCCACTAATTGCGAAACGCTCCAGTAAGAATGACGGAAGTTAGAAAGCGATAAACGCTGCGCAGGCAGGCCTTGCTCACGCATAGATTTGGTTTGTAGCAAAACTTCCATCTGCACATCAAATGCACCTTGTTCGCGCACCGCTGCAGAATTCAGATACGGCAACGGTTGTGGATCTGCCGCGTCACGTTGCCATTGCAAACGATAGGGCGCCAATGCTTCTAGCGTAACGACCCAAGGCGAAATCGTGGTCGCGAAATTTTTCGCCAGAAAAGGTCCTAGTGGTTGGTATTCCCAGGCTTGCACATCGCGTGCCGACCAATCGTTGAGCAAACACAAGCCAAACACATGCGATTCTGCATCATCAATCGCTACCGCATCGCCGATTGCATTACCTTGCCCTACAAAAATACCAATCTCGGCTTCATAATCAATCCGCTTTGCTGCACCAAACACCGGAGTTGTCGCCGTCGGTGGCATAGTTTGTCCGACAGGTCGACGGAACTGCTGACCAGAGATCACAACCGATGATGAACGACCATGGTAGCCAATCGGTACCCATTTGTAATTGGGCATCAGCGGATTATCCGGGCGAAATAATTTACCTACAGCCGTCGCATGATGGATGGAAGTGAAAAAATCGGTGTAGTCACCGATGTGTGCAGGCAGAGCATATTCCGCATTTGCTTGCGGCACTAAAGCACTTTTCAATAAATCTTGTTGTGACATGCCTTCACGCAGCGCTCGCGATAGTTGCAGACGTAATGTTGTCCAGGTCGCGTTGCCTAATTCCATCAAGGCATTTAAGTGGTTACTGCGGATCGCCTGATCAAATGCCGTCGATTTTAACGTTGAAAAAACGCCTAGCGCATGTGCTGCGGCGAGATCCAAAATCTGATCACCAATCGCGACACCGATACGGAAATTTTCTGCAGTCCCTTTTTTGCGGAACACGCCATAAGGCAAATTTTGTATCGGAAAATCGCTATTGATATCATTCGCAGAGGTGACCCAGCTACGCAAATTAATACCATGGGTTTCATTCAATTGCAGAGTCGTTTGATTGCTCATATTGAGGTTCCTATTTGGATATCGTTAGGCTTGATTGGGATTGAAATTTTTCTTGATACCCATCCAGCATTGGTAGTAATCGGCTTGCAATTGCGGAGACGTCATTGCCGCACGCGTCGGTTTGATGATGGTACGAGTCTCGATCATAAACGCCATGGTATCAGCGATCTTATGCGGTGCGCTGGTGTCGGCTGTACTTGCTTTGTCAAACGTACCAGCATCTGGGCCATGACCACTCATACAATTATGCAAGCTAGCGCCACCGGGTCTGAACCCTGCGGATTTAGCATCATACTGGCCGTGGATTAAGCCCATAAATTCGCTGGCGATATTACGATGGAACCAGGGCGGACGGAAGGTATTTTCTGCTGCCAGCCAGCGCGGCGGAAAGATTACAAAGTCGATCGTATCAACGCCCGGTGTATCACTGGCAGATTGCAAGACTAAAAAAATCGACGGATCTGGATGGTCGTAACTAATCGAACCGATGGTATTAAAGTGCCGCAGATCATATTTGTAGGGCGCAAAATTACCATGCCATGCAACGACATCTAGCGGCGAATGTCCGATTTTGGCAGACCACAAATTGCCACTAAATTTAGCCAGCAGTTCGAAGTCACCCTCGCGGTCTTCATAGCTGGCGTGAGGAGTCATAAAGTCGCGGGGGTTTGCCAAGCCATTTGAACCGATCACGCCGAGATCAGGTAGCTTTAATGCGGCGCCAAAGTTTTCGCATAGATAGCCGCGCGCGGTGCCATCCGGTAACGTGATTTGAAATCGTATGCCACGTGGTATCACCGCGATTTCTTGCGGCTCAATATCAATGATCCCGAGCTCAGTTTTAATCTGCAAACGACCTTCTTGCGGAATAATGAGCAACTCGGCATCCGCATCATAAAAAAAGCGATCACTCATATCGAGATTCGCCGAATATAAATGGATCGCGCAACCGCTTTGTGCGTCCGCAGAGCCATTCCCTGCCATCGTGACCCATGAGTCAATAAAATCGATCGCTTTATCCGGCATCGGCAATGGATCCCAGCGTAATTGATTGGGTGTCGATGGTACCTGATCAAACTGATTGGTCATCGCACCATTGCCAATTTGCACAAAGGGTTGATGCATTGCCGCTGGTCTGATCCGGTACAACCATGAACGTCGATTGGCATGACGCGGTGCAGTGAATGCTGTGCCAGAGATTTGCTCAGCATATAAACCATAAGCGCATTGCTGTGGTGAATTCTGATTTTTGGGTAATGCGCCGGGCAATGCTTCGGTCGAAAATTCATTTGCAAAGCCAGTTTGATAGCTACGCGGAGCAAGGGAATGGGTCGACACGGGTGAGTATTCTTTGACGGGTTGCATATGATGTTCCTAAAGAAATGACCGCAATTTTGATGTGACGTCAATATAGTCTAGCTAGTCAAAACCTGCGACATAAATACAAAAATGTACTACATTCATCAAATCAATAATGGTGAAGCGACATTTAAATGATAGAACCTAAAGATATTGACCTGAATTTGCTGGTAATTTTTCAGGAAATAATTCAAAAAAGACAAATTTCTTCTGTCGCAAAGAAGCTAGGACTATCCCAGCCCGCCGTCAGTAATGCACTGGCGCGTTTGCGCCGTACCTTTGATGATGAGTTATTTGTTCGCACTGCATCAGGGATGCAACCCACGCCTTTGGCTAGCAATTTAGTTGAGCCAGTCTCTAGTGCTCTGGAGAATATTCGTAGGGCGTTAAACCGCCAAGAGAGTTTCGACCCTGCAAGTAGCAAACGTCAATTTACTATAGCGATGACAGATGTCGGTGAAGTGTATTTCATGCCGGTATTGGTAGAGCGTTGCCAGTCTATGGCACCTCAATTGCAGTTCTCGACGGTGCGCGCCAGCAGCATCGATCTAAAGGCCGAGATGGAGGCTGGTCGGGTTGATTTGGCGATTGGTGCGTTTGATACGATATCTAGTGCCCTGTATCAACGCCGTTTGTTTAAACAAAATTATGTCAGCATGTTCCGCAGTAACCATCCTTTGGCGGGTGACAAAATTGATTTGAGCGATTTTTTAGCGGCGCAGCATTTGATCGTCGCGTCGCAAGAGAGTCCTTATGACAGGATTAATCAAAGCCTAGATAAGGCGGGCATCAAAGCCGCAGCACATTTTTGCGTGCCACATTTTGTGGCAGTACCTTATATCGTGAGTACGACCGATCTGTTAGTGACAGTGCCACAAAAGCTGGCAGAGCGCGCTGCTACACCATTTAATTTGCAATATATACGCCCGCCATTACGCTTACCCTCTTTACAAACCAATATGTTCTGGCATCGTCGCTACAATCAGGATGGGGGTAATCAATGGTTGCGCCAGTTTATTGTCCAACATTTCGCGGAGTAGGTGAGTCTGACAATTACTTGGGGTGAAAATCCTTCACCCGTAGACTGAACGCTTTTCTGCCATTGCTATAAAGTTTTGCCCTACACTTTGTGTCTATCATTAATTGTGACGGAGAATCACCATGCCCATCATCACTTGCGTAGAAGATTTGCGTTTGCTGGCAAAAAAAAGGGTACCTAAAGCCTTTTACGATTATGCCGATAGCGGTTCCTATACCGAGAGCACGTATCGCGCCAATACCGATGATCTGGCCAAACTGAAGCTACGTCAGCGGGTTGCCATCAACGTTGATCAGCGCTCTACCCGCACAACGATGGTTGGGCAAGAAGTTTCCATGCCCGTGGCAATTGCACCAACGGGATTGACGGGCATGCAATGGGCGAATGGGGAAATGTTAGGTGCGATTGCCGCAGAAAAATTTGGTGTTCCGTTCACGCTATCGACGATGAGCATTTGTTCGATTGAAGATGTGGCGAGCGTCACTACTAAACCATTCTGGTTTCAGCTCTATGTCATGCGCGACCGCGGCTTTGTCAAAGAAATGATACAGCGCGCAAAAAATGCAAAATGTTCGGCCTTAGTATTGACGTTGGATTTGCAAATTTTGGGTCAGCGACATAAAGATATCCGTAACGGCATGTCAGTTCCACCAAAATTAACGCTGGCAAATATCCTTGATCTGGCAACCAAACCAGCTTGGGCACTACGCGCATTGACTGGTCGTAAAACCTTTGGCAATTTAGTTGGTCATGTCAAAGGTGGCGATGGTATTTTGACCCTGAGTCAATGGACGGCCAGCCAGTTTGATCCAACCTTAAATTGGGATGACGTGGCCTGGATTAAAAAAGAGTGGGGAGGAAAATTAATTCTTAAAGGCATTCTGGATGTAGAGGATGCTCGATTAGGCGTCGCAGCCGGTGCCGATGCGATCATCGTCAGCAATCATGGTGGTCGTCAATTAGATGGTGCAATGTCGTCCATACAAGCATTGCCAGCTATTGTCGATGCGGTCGGGCACTTAACCGAAGTCTGGTTTGATGGTGGCATTCGCACCGGTCAGGATATTTTAAAAGCCACGGCTTTGGGCGCGAAAGGAAGCATGGTTGGACGTGCCTTTTTATATGGCTTGGGTGCGATGGGAGAGCAAGGCGTGACAAAAATGCTGGAGATTTTGCACAAAGAATTGGATGTCAGTATGGCGCTGACAGGTACTAAAGATATTCGTGA
>JANXTO010000163.1 GCA_025352365.1 Undibacterium sp.
AGATCAACAAGTTATGCCTGATGACCATAGCAAGTCGGTACCACCCCTTCCCATCCCGAACAGGACCGTGAAACGACTCCGCGCCAATGATAGTGCTGCAACCAGTGTGAAAGTAGGTCATCGTCAGGCTTTTATCCCGCATAGCCCTTAACTCAACCAGAGTTAAGGGCTTTTGCATTTCTAAATCTAAAATTAATAGCAGCTAAATTGAGTATTAAGTTAGTACAGATAGAAATGACAGACGTTCCCAGTAAATAGTGGGAATTATGTGAAAAATATCTGGACAGCGGGATAGTAGAAGCAGTATAATTTTGTTTCTGTAGTCGTGGTGACAAACACGAAGATTATCTGAATTAAGCAGATCGGGTGCTTAGCTCAGTTGGTAGAGCGGCGCCCTTACAAGGCGTAGGTCGGGAGTTCGAGCCTCTCAGCACCCACCATCAGATAAGCTTGTAGTACCAAGGTTAAGTAGTTTCGGAGTGGTAGTTCAGTTGGTTAGAATACCGGCCTGTCACGCCGGGGGTCGCGGGTTCGAGCCCCGTCCGCTCCGCCAGAACAAAAAAAGACGAGCAAATTGCTCGTCTTTTTTTATGTCCGTATTTTTATTTCTGCTGAATGCTTCTCGTAGATAGTTTCTATTTACCTGCACAAATACATCAGAATAAAAATATCGTATCCAGACTATGTTTAGCGCACCAATATCTCAGAGTTATGGCTGACTGAGTCAATTTCATAACTAACGAAATAATGACACGCTACTAGCCTTATCTCTATTCTTAAGCTGCAATCGCAGTAGAAATTTCTCCGCCAAGCGCAAATACCAAATCGTCCAGCATGCTAGCCAATTCGGCACTCATTAGCATGAAGTCGGCATCAAAACGCTCCTCATCATTGCTAGTCCGCTTATCGGTATCTTCATCCAGAATATCCAGTGGCTTAATACGCTTAATCGCCAGTGTCTCTGTCAGTACAAAAGAGATACGGTCGTTCCAGGTCAACGCTAGCTTAGTGCACTGCTTACCCGCCGCAATATGCCGCTGTACATCATCTGCATCCAAAGTATGGCGAACATAACGGACAGTCGCCTTATCTTCGGTATGCGCTCTCAGTTCGGTGTCTTGATCTATGGTGAAACCTTTTGGCGCTTCATTGCCGACCAGCCAATCTGTCATCGCCGCCGTAGGCGACATCGTTACCCGCAAACTCTCTAACGGTAATTTGCTGGTGCATTTCAGTAAAAGTTTAATTACTTCGTCCGCCTTGTTTGGACTGGACGAATCAATCACTAGCCAACCGTGATCGGGATCAATCCAAACCCAGCTTGTACGCTTGATACCGAAGGCACGTGGTAACAATTCCTCCGTTACCCGTTCCTTTAAATCTTTCATGGCCTTGCGGCCTGGCGCAAATCCTTGTTGCTCTTCCAGTTCAATAGCGCGTGCCTTCGTCACTTGGTTGATCACCGTGGAAGGTAATAATTTCTTTTCCGTAGCAAGCAGTAAGAACAATTGGCTACCAACGCTATGGACCAAAAGATCATTGTCGCGCGGAGATGCCCAACCTTCGCTTTGCATGTCGCCTGAAGCGCATTGCGAAAATGCTTGTTTTGCAAGTTGCGCATTCAGTTCCTTTACATCTATTTGCAAAGGACTAGGAAGGCGAAAAATCTGTAAGTTCTTAAACCACATAAATAATCTCAGCTAGTAAAACAATCCATTTTACACGCTAGGTCAGGTGCATTCACACCATTCCCGAAGTGTTTCACGACATCTGGTGTTCGTTGGTCGCAAATGATTCGGCACGCAGAAGATGAAATGTCACCATACAGCATCACTACATCACTGGGAGAAATAAAATGTTAAGTCAAATCATCACACATACGCCACTCTGGGTCTGGGCAATTCTGGGATTTTTAATTTATCGCGGTGTTATTGCCAGCAAAGACCGCGTCGTTAGCTTGAAGTCAATTTGCATTATTCCTATCGTGATGCTTGGCTTGTCGCTGCAAGGGATGCTGAGCAACTTTGGTATCAGCTCGCTTGCGCTACTGAGCTGGAGCCTCAGCTATATTTTGGTCACCGCGTTGACATGGAAATTAGCCAAAAACACCAAAGTCAGCGTCATGCGAGCTGAATCAAAAGTGTATCTGACAGGAAGTTGGGTGCCCTTAACATTGATGATGGCGATTTTCATGATCAAATATTGCGTGAATGTGATGTTGGCGATAGATACGCACTGGAAAACAGAATCTCTGTTTGTCATAATTGTTTGCGTACTGTTTGGCATCTTAAACGGTGTGTTTATGGGCAAGATGCTGGCTATTGTTCAACGTTATAAAGAAGAAAATGCTCCTACAGCCCAGCTATCTGCACAATCTCTGGCTTAAAAATAAGGCGGCGACCGTCAGGCTTGTAGTGCGCGATCTGACTGAAGCCACCGTCAGGCAAGAATGCAAATAACGTGCAGGAAAATAATATACTCCCCCCATATTTTTGAAAATATGCTTCAGTGTCCAATGATTATATGGACGTTTAAATATACTGTAAGGAGTATATTTAAACGTCTTTTTCATGTTGCACTAATTATGTAGCTAGTTTCCGGTCCAAATCAGGTACAGTCTTCTCATACAATCAAGGATCAATCAGACACCAATCAGGATTTACGCAAAACTGCCATGACTAATCAGACCTCAATCAACGGGCATCTGCTAGCTCGTCACCAGCCCATCCAATGCCAATACGGACTTTGAGTGTGCAAGACAGTATAATGTTCGCTGTCTCTTTACATACACACCTACCTATACCTCAGCCTTAACGCGAGGTGCGCGCACACTATGCTAGCTCAACAAAAACAAGAAATTTCCAAACTATTCCAACTCGCTGTTGCGCCTTTGTTGGTTGGCAGCGATTTAACGCCAAATATCGTATTGGAACGCCCGCGCGACGCTTCGCACGGCGACATCGCTTGCAATATCGCAATGCAAATTGCCAAACCGCTCAAAAAAAATCCACGTGAACTGGCGAAGGCCATTGTTGCCGCAATCATGGCGCAATCCAGTAGCTTGATCGCCGCTGCCGAAATCGCTGGTCCCGGCTTTATCAATATTCGCCTGACAGACGCCGCTAAGCAAGCCATCGTCAAAACGGTATTGGAGCAAACCGCAGATTTTGGTAAAAGTGACCAAGGCGCAGGTAAGAAAGTCATCATCGAATTTGTCTCTGCCAATCCAACCGGACCTTTGCATGTCGGTCATGGACGCCAAGGTGCCTTGGGCGACGCGATGTCCGCTTTATTTGAGGCGCAAGGCTACGATGTCACGCGAGAGTTTTATTACAACGATGCCGGCGTACAAATTGCTAATCTTGCTTTGTCCGTGCAAGCACGTGCAAAAGGGTTTAAGCCGGGTGAAGCAGGTTGGCCAGAGTCAGCTTATAACGGCGATTATATTGCTGAGATCGCACTCGACTTTTTAGCTAAAAAGACCGTCTCTGCAAGCGATGGCGCACCTGTTACTGCCACTGGCAATGTCGACGATATCGATTCTATCCGCCAGTTCAGCGTGACCTATCTGCGTAACGAACAGGATATGGATTTGCTCGCATTTGGCGTGAAGTTTAATAACTACTACTTAGAAACCTCCCTATATAAAGATGGGAAAGTAGAAGCCGCAGTAGAAGCCCTAATCAAAGCTGGCAAAACTTACGAACTCGATGGCGCCTTATGGTTGCGCAGCACAGAATACGGCGACGACAAAGACCGCGTCATGAAGAAGTCTGACGGGACTTATACTTATTTTGTCCCTGACGTTGCTTACCACATCGTCAAATGGCAACGTGGTTTCCAGAAGGCGATCAACATTATGGGCAGCGACCATCACGGCACCATTGCTCGCGTGCGCGGCGGTTTGCAAGCTGCCAATGTGGGCGTACCGCTAGGCTATCCTGACTATGTACTGCATAAAATGGTCACCGTGATGAAGGATGGTGCCGAGGTCAAAATCTCTAAGCGCGCAGGCTCCTATGTCACGGTGCGTGATCTGATTGATTGGTCCGGTAATGGTGATGTCGTTAAAGGTAGGGACGCGGTGCGCTTTTTCCTGATTTCGCGCAAAGCCGATACCGAATTCGTGTTCGATGTTGACGTCGCCTTAGCCCGCTCAGATGAAAATCCTGTGTATTACGTGCAATACGCCCATGCCCGGATTTGCTCCGTGCTGGCGCAATACAGCAGCGATGAAGACTTGCTGGCCAAGTTAAAAGACGTCGATCTGTCTCCGCTTACTGCCGTGCGCGAGGCAGCATTGTTAGCCAAACTGGCAGAATATCCAGAAGCCTTGCAAAAAGCGCTGGACGAGCTGGGGCCGCATCAAATCGCTTTCTATTTGCGCGATCTAGCAGGCGAGCTGCATAGCTATTACAATGCCGAACGGGTTTTGGTCGATGATGAAGCGACCAAAATGGCACGTCTGGCTTTGATGCTGGCAACCCGCCAGGTCTTGCGTAACGGACTCGCCTTGATTGGCGTATCGGCGCCGAATAAAATGTAGAGAGCTTAGGCGAATTACTTCAGCGACAGCGCAATTTGATCAATATCTATCAATATTGATCAATGCACTACCCTGAAATAATATTTGTCTATGTGTGAATTTAAGTCTGAACATAAGTACCACTCTAAGTGTCAATATAAAGTCATTTAAGACCTATCAAATCGGAGACGCATGAAATCGCTTTCTTATCATCGCTATCAAACTGTTAAAACTGTCCGTCAGCATGGCGGTACCTTGCTTGGACTGATCGTCGGTTTAGTCATCGGTTTGGCAATCGCCGTCGCCGTCGCATTATTGATTACCAAATCTTCCACGCCTTTTACCAATAAAGGCGCCAAGCCCGCAGATGCACCTTTGACGCAAACACAAGATCCGAATAAACCTCTATACGGTAACAAAGACGCGGTCAAAGATGCCGCTAAAGACGTTGCAAAACCCAAGGCGCCAGAAGTCGTTGCCAATCCTCCTACCACGGCAACAGCTTCGGTTAAAGCGCCTGACGCAAAGGTAGACACCAAGCCTGCAGTCGCAGCGCAAGAAAAAACTGAAGCCAAACCGGCTGATGCCACTAAAGCTGGCGATGCTGTCGATGAGAAGTTTGTTTATTATTTGCAAGCAGGTGCATTCCGCGATCAGGCTGATGCAGAGAGTGCCCGCGCTAAGTTGGCATTGATCGGTTTTGAGGCTCGTGTCAGCGAAAAGCCCTCGGATAATGGTACGCTGTACCGGGTTCGGATTGGTCCATTTAATCAGATCGAAACAATGAACCGAATGCGCGCAAAGTTGTCTGAAAATAGTGTGGATGTCGCAGTGGTCCGTACCGCTAAGTAGTTCTAGGTCAGTTGCAATAGCAAGACATATTCTTGAATAATATAAAGGAAAAAGTGATGCGTTCAATCCGTCAAATGACACAAAAAATGTTGTTAGTAATTGGGTTTGGTTTGGGCTTAGGTTTTGTCGCTGCGACCGCTAGCGCAAGCCCAACAATGCCGCAAAATGGTATTGAATATACGGTGTTAGATCGTCCGCAGCCAGCCGAAGGCGGTAAAAAAGTAGAAGTCATTGAATTCTTCGGCTACTTCTGCCCGCATTGCAATGCTTTAGAGCCAGTGATCGCCGCATGGGTAAAAAAGCAAGGTGACAATATTGTTTTTAAGCGTATCCATGTCAACTTTCACGACTTGGTCACGCAGCAGAAACTGTATTACACCTTAGAAGCCATGGGTAAAACAGAAGAATTCCATGCCAAGGCGTTTGCTGCGTTTCATATTGAACGTAACCGCTTGCAAAGTGATGCCGATATTATGGAATTTGTGACGAAATCGGGTCTGGATAAACAAAAATTTATGGACGTTTATAACTCGTTCGCAGTGCAAAGCAAGGTCAACCGCTCGGCACAAATGCAAGATGCTTATCGCATTGATAGTGTGCCGATGTTTGCAGTTGATGGTCGCTATATGACTGGTCCGGCAATGGCGGCAAAGGGATTGGGACGCGTGACTGAAGATGCACAAAATGTTGCCGGTGTTCAAGTAGTAGATTTCTTGTTCAACAAAGTTTTGAAAGAGAAAAATTCACCGGCAGCAACACCGGCAGCAAGTAAAGCCGCCGCACCAGCGGCCGCAAAAGACGCTGCAAAAAAGAAATAATTTCCTAGCCCAGGCTAGTAACAATTTAAGGAAGTCCGTCAGTCAATGACGGACTTTTTTTATATGCAAACAGTATTTATCACAGGCGCATCTTCCGGTATCGGTGCAGCACTGGCTCGTCGTTTTGCGGAGCAAGGTGCGATCCTCGGTTTAGTCGCGCGCCGCCAGGATGTGTTGGAGCAGTTGCGACAAAGCTTGCCCAATGCAGACCAGCATCATATTTACGCTGTAGATGTGACCGATCACGCGGCGCTGGCCACGGCTGCTGCGGATTTTATCCAGGCGGTCGGTCAAGTGAATGTCGTGATTGCGAATGCGGGAATTTCTGTTGGCACTTTGACGGAGCACGCTGAAGATATTCCCGTATTTGCCCGCGTGATCGATACCAATCTAATTGCGACCGTCGCCACCTTTGCGCCGTTTATCGCGGCTATGCAAGGCTACGCCAAACAGCAAGATTGCCGTCTGGTCGGTATCGGTAGTGTCGCCGGCATACGCGGCTTGCCGGGGGCCGAAGCCTACAGCGCATCCAAGGCGGCGGTGATCAGTTATTGTGAATCGCTGCGCGTCGAATTGCGCTCAAGCGGCATCAAAGTGGTGACCATTGCACCAGGTTATATTGACACCCCGATGACGCGTGACAATCCTTATCCCATGCCATTTTTAATGCCGGTTGAGGCGTTTGCCAAGTCAGCCGTTGCTGCGATTGATCGTGGTGATTCTTACCGGATTATCCCCTGGCAAATGGGTGTAGTTGCCAAGCTAATGCGTCTGCTTCCAAACTGGCTTTATGATCGTGTTTTTGCCAAAGCACGCAGAAAACCGCGTGCAAATGAATTTTGATGACATCTTTGTAGAATTGGAATGAAATATACTCCTAATAAGTATATTTTAATTGTCCATAAGATCATTGGGCAACAAGCTATTATTTATAAAAAAATAGGGGAGTATAGTAAATATGCCGGTAATTGATGCTATGGGTCAGGTCCATCTCCCCGCTGATGCCAATCCGCGCATCGTTAGTCTGGTGCCGTCAATTACCGAATTGCTGTGCGATCTGGGGCTGGCTCCCTGGCTGGTTGGTCGTACAGGTTTTTGTATTCATCCGGCAGATATTGTCAAAACCATCCCCAAAATCGGTGGCACTAAAGATGTCAATATCGAGAAAATCCGTCGCCTTGCGCCTACCCATCTGATCGTCAACATCGATGAAAACCAAAAGCCCATAGTCGATCAACTTGCCGCATTTATTCCACATATCGTCGTCACCCATCCCATCACGCCGCGTGACAATCTTGCCCTGTATCGTTTGCTTGGCGATATTTTTCAGGTCGCACCAGCCGCTGAAAAACTCTGCGCTGAGTTTGAAAAAAGCTACGCTCAGCTCCACACCAAGCCTGACATCAAGCCTGACACTGAGCACTACACTGAGCTAGCACCGCCGGCGCAAATCGCACGACCACAAACTATGCTGTATTGCATCTGGAAAGACCCCTGGATGACGGTGTCCAGCGACACTTATATTGCTAATATGTTGTCTCTGATCGGCTGGAAAACTTGGCAGCATCCACAGTCCACCGAGCGCTATCCCCGGTTTGAGTGGAGCGATCAAGTAGCCAGCGAGATTGACGGCGTTTTGCTCTCGACTGAACCCTATCGGTTTACAGAAATCCATGTTGACGCTTTAGAGCAGCAAATCGGCAAACCGGTGCAGTTGGTAGATGGCGAAATGCTGTCCTGGTACGGCAGCCGCGCGATTGCTGGGTTGGCATATTTAAGGTCGCTTTAACATGGCAAAGCGTTTCGCGCGCAGCTGAGTTTTATGTATAAATTGGTTTATAAGATTGCTTCAGACATCTTATTTTTACATCCTGCAAACTCGATTTTTACTCAATTACCTCTATTTATCTATTTGCGTAAGAGCGATGTAAGTGCATGCCCGCACTCTCTTAAGGCGGAACTTGTCTTGCCCGAGAAAAGCGCCTCGTCATACAGATAAATAAAAATGAAAACACAGCCCGCATTTTTTCTCGCCTGGTTCGCTTTCCGGGTAAATCTCAGATTCAAAATTGATGCATGAGTTAAATATACTCTAGTAGGGTATATTTTAATTGTCTATATAATTATTGTTTAATAAGGTAAATTTAGATAAATTTAATGGGAGTATATAAATATCCGATTGTTTTGTAGGCTACAAAAATGGAATAAACAATGACATTGAGGATTTTTTTTACGGAGAGTTTCGCCACGTATTTATTGGCTAAAGCAGTTGTTTTTTGCTCCATGGTGAAGCATTTTTGATCGATATTCGATGTATACCATTAATACCACACTGCCAGCCGGCTTCCTTTTCCGCCTCCGCACTTCATGCTACCTTTGAGTCAGCTATACAACTTAAGCAATTCCTGCAAGATAAACATGGCTTGAAGACGGCTAGGTTTGCCGGACAAGCAACATTCCAGTATCGATTTCAATTTTCAATCTTTCTTTTTAAATTTAATCCCTAGCTCAGCAAAAGCTACACTCAACCAGACTTTTAGATAAGGCCTTACAACATGCACTCATACAACGGCAAACTAGCATGCCTTGCGGCGGCGATTTCCTCCATTTTTGCAAGTTCTGCTTATGCTCAAACAACGACCGATGCCACAACTGGCGCGGGAAAACGTACTGAGCAAATTGATACCGTCACCGTCACCGCCCAAAAGCGTAAAGAAGATGCCAGCAAAGTGCCGCTGAGTATTTCCGTCATTCGCGGCGACGATATCGTCGGGCAGCATATTACCGACATCGGCGACGTCACCCGCGCGATTCCTAACGTCTCTTTCTCTGGTGCCAGCGGTTCCGGTGCCGGTCTGAACAATATTGAAATCCGTGGCGTCAGCTCCGCCGCCGGTTCTGCCACCGTTGGCGTGTATATGGACGACGTGTCGATGACGACGCGCAATCTGTACAGCTTGGGTAGCGCCGAACCAAAACTGTTTGATCTGGATCGCATCGAGGTGTTGCGCGGCCCGCAAGGTACCTTGTACGGCGCCAGTTCCATGGGCGGTACGCTCAAGTTCATCACCAATCAGCCTAACTTTAACGAGCGCGAGACCAATATATATAGCGAAGTCTCCTCTACCAAAGGCGGCGGCACTAATTACACGGTCAATGGCGTATTCAACTTGCCATTGATCAAAGATGAAATGGCATTGCGGATTGGCCTGCAAAAAGGACGCAACAGCGGCTATGTTGATCAGGTTTCTCCTACCAATGGCAAAGTAGTTGCGTCCGGCATTAACTCGGAAGAAAGTTCCGTCGCCAGAATCGCCTTAAAGTGGTCGCCAACCAAGGATTTGACGATTACGCCAGCGATCTTTTACCAAGAAGTGAAGACCGCCGACATCGACGCTTTCTACACTTCCTTGCCTGGTAATCAAACCAACAAAATCGTCAGAGAACCCGGTACCGACAAGTTGACTGTCCCTAGCCTAACGATCAATTACGACATGGGTTTTGCTGATCTGGTATCGGTATCTAGTTTATTTCAACGTGACTTTGATCGCACTCAAGACGGTACCGTCGTCAACAGTAGCTATATCGGTGGTCTGATTAGCAGCTTGCCGAATGCACCTGCCGGGCTTGGTGATACCGTTGCCGGATTACCTTCTGCCGTCTACCTGAATAATCAGGTTCGTCAGTTCTCGCAAGAAGTACGTTTGACTTCTAAACCATATGATCCGAAGGTTTCTCCCTTCACTTGGATTGGTGGTTTGTTTTATTCCAATTTAAAAACCAATGTGTTGGATAACGAGCCAGTGTTTGGCATCAACAAGGCGTTTGCTAATGCCGGCGTGAACCCTGCTGACCCTAACTTGTTAGGTTCTGCCTTCCCAGGTGACAACTCTTATTTCAGCGGACGTCATTACCGTACAGAGCAGACCGCCTTGTTTGGTGAGGTTAATTACTACTTTAGCCCAACGCTGCACGCTACCGTCGGTGCTCGCTATCTGAGGGCGACGGATTCCTTATCCCGTGATGGTGATTTCTTCTTTGCCGGCGGACCAGCACATTCGGATGCTAGCTCCAATTTCAATGCAACTACCCCTAAATTTGCGATTACATGGCAAGTCGATCCTAACAATAATTTGTACGCCAGTGCCAGCCAAGGCTTCCGTTTGGGTGGACAAAACCGTGCGATTCCAGTCTCGGTTTGTGCCGCAGACTTTAAAAACCTGAACTTGACTTTAGCACCAACCTCATTTGATCCAGACAAATTATGGAGCTATGAAGTCGGTAGCAAATCACGACTGATGGGCAATCGTTTATCTGTTAATTTGGCCGCGTTTTACATTGACTGGAATAAGCTACAACAAGACGTGTCCTTGCCAGGTTGCGGTTTCGACTTTGAGACCAACGTCGGCAAAGCAAAAAGCTATGGCTTTGAATTTGAAGTTAAAGCCAAGCCAAGTTCCAACGTCCTGATCGGCTTCTCCGGCGGTTACACCGATGCAAAATTGTCCAGCGACATTCCATCTATCGGCGCAGTCTCTGGCGATGCTATTCAAGGCGTACCTAAATACAATGCCAGCCTGACAGGTCAATACAACTTTGATCTTGCCAATGATACTTACGGCTTCGCTCGTGCAGCGGTACATTGGGTAGGCAGTAGCCACGGTAGTCTGATACACACCGATCCTGACTATGATCGCCCTGCTTACAGCACCGTAGATGCCAGCGTTGGCGCAACTTGGGGTACGTGGGAGCTGTCCTTGTTTGCAAAAAATCTGCTGAACAACGACAAGGTCATTCAACGTCCTAACGTCCAGTTTGTCAGCGAAGGTTACCGCGTTCGTCCGTTGACTGTAGGCTTAAGCTTGTCTGCAAAAATGTAATTGATGACGAAATAAAAAAGGGAGCGAAAGCTCCCTTTTTTTTGCACCATTGCCAGATCAAACTTCGATTGCGGCTCAATATCAGACCTATTAAAACGAACTATTAAAACCAAATTACATGAGCAAATCACAAAAATATCTTGCGTGGATTAATACTGTCTCAACGCAATAGCCCCGACACACCACGATAAAGCAGGAATACGCCAAGCATAAAACCAGCTACAATAATGATCCAGAAGCTGATCGGGCTGTTATCACGATCAATGATAGAGAACTTACCAATCACCCATCCGTTCTGAATACCAAATATCGACAAGCCTATGGGCAGCCAAGCGCCAAATAGTGCGCCGAGTGGCTCCCGCAAGGCGTGATATCTGGTGCTGTGTTCAATCCATAACATCAACATCATCATGCAGATGGCATACACCACGAATAGCTTAATTTGATTTTTAGGCATGAAGGGGAAATGTCGATTTTTGGAGCATGCAGCAACATTGCTAATAACGATAGCTATTGCAATTGCAATAGCTGTCGATACGATTAATCTTCCTGAGCAAAGTCGTAATCAAAATCGTAGGAATGTTTTCCGTCGGCGATATTAATCATCAGCTTGCCGGTCAAGCCACGTAATTCCCCCGTGCCCGAATCTGGTACCACCGTCACGGATAAGTGCGGTGCGCCACGATTCATGATGCCGTTGTGCTGGAGCGCAAAACTGCCGCTGCGACCGTGCAACGATCCGGTGACATATTCTATGGCGACATACGCTGCCGATCCTTTTGCCTCGGTACCAATACTTAGCATTTCGCCTTGGCTTGTGCCGACTAAATCGCCCTGAAACTGTTTATCAATTGAGCGTCTTCCCATCATCGCGACGGCCTCGCCGTGGTGCAATGTCAGTGCTGATAAAGTGACTTCAAATGTGCCCGTTGCTTTGGTAGTCATGATGTTCCTTGGTAGCTGATTTCTGTATTGATGCAAAAATAGATGCAAAAATTGATTCAAAAATTGATTTGCTTGTTGGCTCTGATTTGAATTTTCAGAAGTCCACTTTACTCTTTGCTATGCTTAGTTTCTTCCGTCGGTGCGACCAGCGGCAAATGCAAAATAAAGCATGCGCCCTGGCCATAGTGACTTTCTACACTGATTTTTCCGCCCAGCAGCGAGGTCACAATGTTGTACACAATATTTAGGCCAAGTCCGCTGCCGCCGCGCCCTAATTTGGTGGTGAAAAAAGGGTCAAAGATGCGCGACAAATCTTCGTCCGGTATGCCAATGCCATTATCTTGAAAGCGGATTTCCAGCGTCTCCTGGTCAAGTCGTTTTGCAGATAAATGCATGGTGCCGCTCTCTGGATTTGTAAATTGCTCAAAGCCATGCAAGATGGCGTTGTCGATCAGATTGCTGATGACTTGTTCCAGCGGACCCGGATAACTATCCATCTCGATATCGTCAGCAATATCTAGTTGCATTTGTATGCCTGCTTGCTGGATTTTGATAATTACTGTTGCAAGGATATCTTGACTGATTTTTTTCAGATTAAAAGGTCGCCGCTTAGAACTCGCCTGATCTACTGCAACTTGTTTAAAACTCCTGATTAATTCTGCCGCGCTACTTAAGCCGCGCTCTAACAGCGCCGAGGCTTGCTCTGCTTCTTGCAGATAATTGATCAGCAAAGAGCGTTTAATCTGGCCTTGTTCTAACAGGGCAGCAAATTCTGTTGTACGTTCTTTAAGCGTGCTAGAAATCAGCAAGCTATTGCCAATCGGTGTGTTCAGCTCATGCGCCACGCCAGCCACCAGAGAACCCAGTGCGGCTAATTTTTCGCTGCGGATTAAATCATTTAAAGCGATACGTAATTCGCTGGTGCGATCAGCGACATTTTGCTCTAACAAAGCATTGGCTTTGGATAGCGCCAGCTCGGCAGCTTTGAGGTTGGTGATGTCGGTATAGGTGGTGATAAATCCACTTAGTTTTTGACCCGGGTTGCGATCTGCGTTGCCATCGTTTTTATTTTCGCTTTTATCCTCATGAATATCGACATTGATGTCTTCATAAATCGGATTGCCCTGCACCAGATGCGTATGTCCGTTAGGACGGGCTCGCTCAAATTGATGGGCTTCAAAGCGCATCGCCAAGGCCAGACGTTGCTGGATTAAATCGTCGATATTACCGTCGCCATATTCGCCACGCTCGGCCATGATGCGTAACAAATCTGCAAAGTGGACACCACGATAAATACTGGCCGGGTCGTAATCGAGGATGTCTAAAAATCCCTGGTTCCAGGTTTGCAGGCGCAGGTCCTGATCAAACACGCTGATACCTTGCGGCATATTGTTTAATATCGTTTGTAGCAACAGTGACTGGCGCTTATATTCGGATTGAATACTACGTTTGGCGGTGATATCGACACAGGTCGTCACAAAGCCGCCGCTACTGGTCGGCGCGCTGCGTACTTCAAGAATACTGCCATCGTTGCGCGTGCGCTCATAGCTAAATGACGTTTTTCGTTCAAGCAAACCTAAAATGTACTGAAATCGCTGGCCATCGTTGCTGCCGAATTCTCTGAACTCACCGCGTGCAATATTGAAGCGGAGAATCTCTTGAATATGCGGCATGCCGTTTGCCATCAAGGCTGGCGGCAGGTCGAGTATGCTGACCATGGTCTGGTTCCATGCCACCAGATAACCGCTCTCATCCATCAAGCTGACACCGCCCGGAAAATTATCCAGCAAAATTTGTAATTGCCTGCTTCCGCGCATCGATTCCTGTTCGGCTAGTTTGTGTTCGGTGAGATCCCGTACGACGATAATGATTCTGATGATGTCGCCGTCAATCAGGCGACTGATACACAATTCGGTAGGGAATAAAGTGCCGTCCAATTTGCGGGCGATCCACTCAAAGCGTTGGGGATAACCTGCGACCGCCAGCCGCACACAATATTCGGCAGCACTGGGGGAATCTCTACCATCAGCCTGGTAGGGCGCAGAGAAATCAACCGGTGATGTAAACATTAATTGCGCCCGGGTCGCGCCATACAGACGCTCGGCACTGGGATTGCAATCCACTAGCTGGTTATTTTCCATTACGATCAAACCGTCTAGCGATTGCTCCACCATCGCATGGTAGATCGCCTCTTTAGAAACGCTGGCAGCGCCAAACATCTGCCCGCCAGAATTGTTATCGGGCGTCATCGCGTGGCACGCAAATGATCCGCAACAGCATACTGACTTAGCCAAACGGAATGGTGCGGGCGCTGTTGCATACGATCCCCTATTTTGTTTTTTGCGTCAGCTTGCTTGTGGCTGCGTTTGATCTCAGCGAAAGCGAAGTCTTAGCGCTTAGAATAGTACAAAATGACAACAAAAAATAGAGAGATTTTTTAAATCGCATGCGTGATATTTGGATATACAGAGCAGATAAAAAATATACCCGACATGAGTATATTTAAATTGTCCATGTATTAACTGGACAATCGGCTGTTTTTATGAAAAATAATGGGGAGTATCTTGGCTGTGCGGGAGACTAGCGAGTAAAAAGGGTATAAAAATCTGTGCTAGTTTTGCATCATTTGGTCGCCGATTTATTTATTGGTCAGTGACACGCCCGCAATCACCAGCAAACCGCCAATCACCATTGATGCCAGAATCGGTTCACCCAGCAGCAGCGCGCTCAGGCTGATGCCAAATACGGGCACCAGATTATTAAACACCGCCGTGCGCGCCGGACCTATGGTTTTTACGCCTTCGTAATACCAGACAAAACCAACCACCGTACCGATGGCGCCTAGATACACAATCGCCACCACAGCGGGCCAGGTAAAGTGCTGCCAGTTGACGTCGCGGATTTCAAACAGCGCGCCACATACCAGCAACAACAAGCCCCACAGCGCCGCGTAAGCGGTAGCGGCAATCGGGCTGAGACCTTTGAGCGCATGGCGACCGATGATAGTGTAAGCCGCCCAGGCGCAAACGCCGGTGAACATAAATAATTCGCCCGCACCGACAGATTGTGCGATGTCATGCCAGGCGCCAGCCAGATCGCCGCGGGTGATCACGATGGCCGCACCGACAAACGCAATGGCAATCCCCAGCCATTTTCTAAAGCCCAGACGCTCACCAAAAAACGCCGCCAGCGCCAGCGCCGTGATGATGGGATTCAGCGCCACAAACAAGGCGGTGCGGCCAGCGGGCATGCGCTCTAGCGCGGAGAAAAAACAAATGTTATACAAAAAAATCCCAGTTGCACCCAGCGCAAAAGTCGCATGCATTTGCTGCCGCGTCAGCTTCGGCAATCCACCCTCCAAGCGCCACGCCATCAGCAAGAGCAAACTGCAAGCAACCAAAAATCGCCCAGTCGCTACGATCAGATGCGGGATTTGTTGCACCACCACTTTGCCAGCGATAAAAGTGCCGCCCCAGAACAAGGCTACGAAGACGAGTTTGATATAGGTGCCATAGGGACTGACGGGCGCTGGATGCGTGGTATTCGGCATGGGTAGATTAGGAGTTGAGGGATGACAAGTTGACGAATGATAAGGAGAGTCTTGGTGAGTTGATACTCAGTAAAAAATGTTCTGATGTTGCGATGTTATTCGTCGCTGAATTATTCGCTCATGGCTCGTTTTATTATTTAAAATAAGGGGAGTATTACGTCAATTAACTAGATTGTCAAAATAAAGTATGGACGATACGGCATCGATATAACTTACTCCTACCTAGTATATGATTTAAGCTAGGCAGTGACAAATCGCATAATCCCATCGGCACCCAAGTTGCGGCGCAGCACGCCATCGAACCATAACTTGTGCAAATGCGCCAGCGCCTCACCCAGGGCGAACGTCAGTTGATGCGCGTCCAGGGCACGTGGAAACATGATCGGTACGATATCCGCGGCAGATTGTTCAGTCGTACAAGCGGCGACGACTTCTGCCAGACGGTCGCGGTGATGGTCATTGAGTTGCTGGATGCGGGTATGCAAGCCGCGAAAAGGTTTGCCATGCGACGGGAGTATTAACACGTCTTCTGGCAGCGCGGCATATTTCGCTAGCGAATCCAGATATTGCTGTACTGGGTTGGCTTCTGGCTCAATCGCAAACACCGACACATTGGTCGATATACGCGGCAACACCATGTCGCCGGAGATCAGCAGATTCAGCGCTACGCAGTACAACGAAGCATGCTCTGGTGAATGGCCGAAGCCGGTAATGATTTGCCAGTCATGCCCGCCAATCCGCACGTCCCTGTCTTCTTGCATGCGCCGATATGCCGTCGGCACGCTTGGTACCAGCGTGGTGTAATAACTTTTACGTTCGGCAATCTGC
>JANXTO010000207.1 GCA_025352365.1 Undibacterium sp.
TGGCAACTTGATCCTGCACGCCGCCATTCAGCCAGAGTTTGTGCCATCACTTCGCCAGTTGTCACGCGTGCCAGTGCCAGATAACGCGTCGGGTCGGCATAACGTAAGCGTGCCGGATCGAGCTGAAATAATTGCGCCATGTAATGATCGCGCACATCTTCAAAATCCCAACCTGTGCCACTATCACGCGGTACTCGCTGCTTCCAGGCAGGATGTGCACCGGGTGCTTCGCCATTCTTTAACAGAGCTTCTATTGTGCTGTCATCCGGCATATTTGAGAAGCCTAGACATTCCGAGGTAAAGCGCAGACCTGCGCGCCGCGCATCCTCCAGTGGCCGTAAATAAGCACCAACGCCAAAGTAATGCGCAACTCCCGCATCAAGCTGGAATGGCATGACGCCGCCGCTAGGACTGGAGGCAATATAGGTGGCATCTGGCCGCATCGCCTCGCACAACTGCGGCAAGCGATCAGCAAAAAAATGATTGCGCCATAGATGGGGTGCTACACCGAGCATTGCCGCCTGTTGCTCGATCTCTGAACTGCCGCATAACACGGCGATGCAAGGGGAGAGTTGTGTGCGGTCTAAAAACTGAGTGACCTCTTGGTGGATGTTCTCAGCAAAAGCAGGATCATCCACCGGGTAATCCATATTGGCGAACATAAAATCCTGCCACACCAATAGTCCAAGTTCATCACATAGCCGGTAAAAATCATCGCTCTCATACAACATCGTGCCGCCGACCCGCAGCATATTCATGCCTGCATCACGGGCTAATGTCAGCGTCGGTAATAGATCGGCTGTATTGCCAGCGAGTGAAATCAGATCTACTGGTGTCCAGCAGGCACCGCGACAAAAAACTGATACGCCATTCACATACAGATGGAAGTCACCCTCATCTTGCCGCACCTCAATCGTCCTGAAACCGAGCTTGCCTAAGTCGAACAGATATTGTTGTGTACCAACGATGACTTCGATATGTGCTGGGTATAAAGCCGGCGTGGAGGCAGAGTTGCCGTGGGTATGCGGCCACCAAAGCTGAGGTTGGTCGATGTGCATCTTGCCTTGCGCGAGTAGCTGATGTGCTTCATTTTCTTTTTTTACTAGCGTCAGCGCAAGACGTTGGTCGCCGACGCACAAGCTAACGGACAACGCAGTACGATCAATCGACATAGACGTATCGATTTCGATTGTCGCATTGACGATACCAATGCCATCTTCCACACGGCTGCGCACATCGGCACGACTGACTTGGACTGCGCTTGCGGTTTCGATCACTATAGGTCGATACGGTCCGACTGGCGCAACCGGCGGCGACCATCCGGGAATACGACCAAGCAAGTTAGTGCGCAACCAGCGCAATTGCTGTTGTTCTACTAGCTTAGTGCGCCAGCGTGCGCGTGGGCGCCGGATTTTTAAAGTTGCGTTGACTGATTTAAAACGTAGACTGATTACGCCGTTTGCGCCGCTGCTCTGGTGTGCCTGCATGTCTACACGATATTGCCGGAACATATTGTCTGCACTGAACAGCAATACATCATTCCAATAGATATCGACCAGACTTGCCAGCCCATCAAACCGTAAACTGGCGGCTTGCAACAAACTACATTCACAACGGAACCAGTAATCGTAATCATCATAATTGGTTGCACCGTAGGCAAATTCTTTTGCCTCACGTTGTGCCGATGCTACCGTGCCCGGTACTTGGGCGGCTTTCCAGATCAGCGCATTTAACTCAGACGGTAATACAGACGCATCTGCAAACTGGCTTGCCTCGACCTCGGCATATTGCCACTCAGCGTCCAGGATGGTTTGACCGGAATGAGTGATTTTTGCCATCAGTCACTCACCTTACAATTCGCCTTGGATTGCTCGCCCACAAATATCGTCAGTTGATCTATCCCGGATTGCCAGTGTTGCGCCATTTCTATCAAGCCAGGCGTCAGATCAACTGGTTTTTTACCCATCACGGCACGGGCGGTTTTGAGCAGCAAAGTTTTAGTTGCATCTGAGATGGCTTCAAAATGCGCTGCCGCAGTCTTTAATTGTTCTGCTGTATCATCAGCCATGACCAAAGACTGCTGCAACCAGCGCAAATAACTGGCGCCGATGCTAAACCCCGCACCCAATTGCCGCAGAGTGGCAAAAGCATAGGCATGATATGCCGCCAGACCCTCGGTTTTTAAACGCTCTACATCAGCGATAAACACAGGCATAAACAGGCTGATGGGATTATATTTTGGGCGGCGCGCCAGATGCTTTGCCAGCAAAGAGATAGAAATTATTGCCAGCCCCTGATCGTCTGCGTAGTGCAGGTGATCGAGTCGTACAAACTCGGCAAACAGTGGCATAAACGTCGCATCATGTGGTGCGCCAACCCGGAAGGTTTTAACAAAGTCCTCACCGCTCAACTGGTGATAACTGCTGTTATGAAAATAGCCTAAACGTTGCTGTTCTAAATCAATTTCTTGAATCGCAATCGTGGTCTTAACGTGATTGCTGCGGTAATCGGTACCCGAGGTATCCGGCAAATAAAAAGAATCAGCTTCCGTCAGTACCAGACGACCACGCTGTAATTGTGTGCATGCGTTTTCCAGCAAAGAGCGCCAGACATTCAGCTCTTGTACATCAATGCCATACAGCGCAAATAAATCTTCGTGCGGGGGTTTGTAGAATGTCCATTGGTCGCCATCAAAATCTAGTGCAAATACCATGGACATACAAGCGATGGGATTTAGTTTTAAGCTATGTAAAACCTCAATCCATACATCGATATAGCAATTGGTTTCTACCCAGGCGCGGTCAGATCCATGCAAGCTATGCTGCTGATAAGTTTGATGATCCATATCGCCAAGCACTTGAAAACACGTGACGGATGAAGGATGTAGAGGTGGCTTCATGGCCAGAGTATGTCGCGCACAGTTTGTGGCCAGTGTGCGGTATCCATGCCGTGAGTTTTAAACAAGGCCATGACAATCCGTTCCAGACCAAAACCAAGGCAGGCGGTATGTGCAGTAGTGCCATCGGCAGTTTGGATGTGAAATAATTTTCCGAAATGATCTTGATGGTAATTGAAGGAGCAAACCGCGGTAGGCTTCTCTTGCGAGATCACCGGGATCACGACTTCAAACTTCAGTTGCTGTTCCCGTTGATTCGCTGCCAGCATGCGGCCACCACGCCCGAAGAAAGGATCGGAGGCGACTTCAGAGCGCGCAGGTAAGCCAAGCGACAGTAAAATATCAATGCCGCGTTGCAGCCATACATTGCGCCAGGCAATAACCATATCCGGGCTACCTGCACGGACAAATTCCCGCACGCGGAAGGATTGCATACGGGTTGGTTCTGGCGATGGCTCGTTACGAAATACCCAATTTTGCATGTCAACTAAGCGACCATTCGCAGGTAGAGTGCCGCTAAAGCTGGGGTAAACCGGATAACAGGCGGCAGGGGTCAAACACACCGCCGTCATGGTTTGCAGGTGCGTCCATGGGCGACCTTCATGCACACATTCGCTGAGTTCTTTATGCTGTGCCTCGTTGCCGGTAAAACTAAAAATAGTGCCAGCGAGTTGCGGGAAGGAATCCAGAAATTCGCTTTGTTCCAATACCTTACGATCAAGGCAAGGCGGGAAGGACATTTTAGTTGCACCATCAGGCATCGCCAGGCGGCTTACTAAGTCATCAAATTGGCGCAATACATCTTCAAACATCGGGCCACGGCCAAAAATACCTTGTACACCGACCGAAATAATATGACCTGCAGCGACTAGGTCATCGGTTAATAACTCGGGAGAAAAATCAATTGACATCGTTTGTCCTTTTAGTTTTTTTTAGAGATTGTTAATTTTTCTTTTGGCCGAATTTTAGTCATCTTTTAATATCAGCAATAAATTAGCATTGGTCGCTAATATACGATCATTACCAACCATTAATGCGGCTGAATGAGCATCACGCAGATGACGACTCATACTGAATTTACTATCGTTTTTGTAGCCTAAAATTCCGCAGATTAATAAAGCTTTCCCCACAGTCTGTGACAGGATTTGCGATGTTTCTACTTTGAGATTATTGATTTTCAGTGCATACGGCATGGAGGATAAAACCCCTTGCGCTGCATCAGGTGCGGCAGCGAGTTGTTCGTATTCAATCATGCAGGCTTGCACGGAAGTACGCATCGTTTGCAAGGTGCAGACCAACTCGGCAAGACGCAATGCAGTTGGTGGCGTGATACCTGGATTAGCTCTCGCCTGACCGCGTACAAACGCCCTTGCTTTATTGACTGCCGCTGCAGCAATACCTTGCCAGATGCCACTCCATAATAAGTGCGATACCGGTACTACCGTGACGCTAGACATATCTGCAAATGACGTAGCCATAATTTGCTCTGCAACACCAGTCGCGCTGAGCAAAAATGGCGGGCTGCAAGTACCGCGCATACCCATGGTGTCCCACTCGCCTTTTTGTTCTAAGCTGTAGTCTGCTTTGCGCACCAAGATTAAAGACTGATCGTTATTGGCGGCGTCCTCTGAACGTCTTGCTGTCACAAGTAAGGCATCTGCCTGAGCACCGTAAGAGATCGTAGTCGCATTCTTAACGAGCGTAAATTGCTTGGTATCTTGTTGGACGTGACAGCTACTGCGTCGCATTTCGCCACCAACGCCGACCTCGGAGGTAACCGAGGCAATCAGATATTGATGTGTCACCAGGTCGCGTAAATACTGCTGATACCAAGGATGATCAGAAGCATGCCGGACCAGGGTAATCACCTGTATCTGGTGCATCGCAAATACCATCGCGGTAGCAGAGCAATGCTGGCCTAAAGCTTCACAAATCTCCACCAGAGTACTTAGGCTAGCGCCCGCACCACCCAAAGAGGCAGGAATATAAGCGCTTAATAATTGCGCCTCTTTTAGCGCAGTGATTGCCTCTTGCGGGAAACGACTATCTCTATCAACTACATCTGCATGAGTGGCTGCAATTTCTTTAGCGATGGACTTAGCTTGTGCAATCAGTGTGGATGCAGAGGTGGATGCAGGCATAAGTGAGTAGTGGACTAAAAGTATTACGTTAAATAAGTGAGTAAATAAGTAAG
>JANXTO010000230.1 GCA_025352365.1 Undibacterium sp.
CCTATCAGTTTGCGTACCGCATTGGCCCAATCTAAAAACGTCGTCTCAGTGCGTTTACTGCGCGCAATTGGTGCCAGCTATGCGCGTGATTACTTACCTCGCTTTGGTTTTGATATCACGAAACAACCACAAAATCTGACGCTGGCGCTGGGTACCGGATCAGTCACGCCACTCCAGGTTGCGGCGGCTTATGCGGTATTTGCTAATGGCGGTTATCAGATTAAACCGTGGCTAATTCAAAAAATTACCGACTCACGTGGCAAAGTATTGTCCGACATTAAACCACCCGCCGTTGCGCAAGAAGATACCAGAGTTATTGACGGTCGTAACGCCTTTATCATGGACAGCATGCTGCGTGAGGTGGTACGCACCGGTACTGGCGCATCCGCTACAGCACGCTTAGGCAGACATGACATCGCGGGCAAAACTGGTACTAGCAGCGATGCGGTCGATGGCTGGTTTGCAGGCTATGCGGGTAACTTAGTAGCAGTAGCATGGATGGGATACGACGATCCAAAGTCACTGGGCGGCAGAGAGTTTGGTGCAACTTTATCTCTACCAATCTGGATCGACTATATGCGCCAGGCGATGGCTGGCAAACCTGAACTACAACGGCTTGTACCTGAAAATATTTCCAATGCAGAAGGTGATTGGATGTACAACGAATTTTTGAACGGTGCAGGCGTTAAAACTTTTGATCTCGACCTTCCCGGCACTTCTTCAGTCCCGCCAGCTGCGGGAACAACTCCAAGGCTAACGCCTGCTGCAACACTAACTGCAACGGCACCACTTCCCAACCAAGAAATCATCAAATAAAAAAAACCCGCTACCAGAGCGGGCTAAAATCCTTACCTTTGGAGAGTATCAAGGATGGGGCAAGTATATGGTGAAAATATTACGGAGTAATGACAGGCTGAACTAGAGCCTGCTTTTTTTCTGACGATCTATTTCTGACCCTTATTTAGACTTACTGACCCTTACTGACCGGGTGCGCTCGAACCCCAAGTGCAAAAAAAAGCCCGCTGGACTAGCGGGCAAAATCTACAATCTGGAGAGAGTAGAAACCGGTAAGTTACATCGTGCCAATCTGTGTAAGACCTCTCTTAAAATTGGCTACAGAACATCGACAAATTAGGCGGCAATAGGTTCCGCACAATCAAGATTTCTCAATGCCTCAAACCCCTGTTGCAAGTCATTCTGTAAGTCCTGAACTGCTTCCAGACCGATATGCAAACGTATCATCGGCGCCTGCCATTGGCTGGCATTCACGGTGCGGCAGTGTTTTGGCTTGGTCGGCAAAATCAGACTCTCGTAGCCGCCCCAGCTAAAGCCGATCCCAAATAATTCCGTACGGTCTATGAGTTCGGCAACTTGTTGTTCTGTGATGTGTTGATGAAAAATCGCACCCATCAAACCGCAAGCGTAATCAGGATGAAAATCGCGCTTCCATAGTTCATGCCCTGCTGCACCTGGCATCGGTGGATACAGCACTTCGGTGATTTCTGGCTGAGCTTGTAACCATTGCGCGATATGCAGTGCGCTGACCCTGTGTACCGCCAGACGCGCCGACATCGTGCGCAAACCGCGTAAAGCCAATGCCGCATCGTCAGCACCGACCGATAAACCCAGTTGCTTATAGGTGTCACGCAAACGAGGATGCAAGGCTTCTGTGGTTAAAATCACACCCATCATGGCGTCAGAATGGCCAACAATATATTTTGTCGCCGCGTGGATAGACACATCAATGCCCAGTTCAAACGAAGACCAGCCTATCGGCGTTGCCCAGGTGCTGTCAGACACAATCACTGCGCCGCTTGCATGCGCAACTGCGGTCATCGCAGGAATGTCCTGCACCTCAAACGTCAATGATCCTGGTGACTCTACAAACACCACTTTGGTATTAGGCTGCATCAGCGTGGCGATATTCCGGCCGATCAGGGGATCATAATAAGTGGTGCTGACACCCATTTTTTTGAGCAAGCCATCACAAAATAAACGGGTCGGATCGTACGTCGTATCCACCATCAGTAAATGATCGCCCGGTTTTAACAAAGCCAGCAAAGTGGTAGTGATCGCAGATAAACCCGATGGTGTCAGCAAACAAGCGGCTGCGCCTTCTGCTGCACATAAAGCATGCTCCAGCGCCAAAGTCGTCTCATTACCATGACGACCGTAAATTGCACGGGTACCTGTCGCTTCGTTTAAACCTGCCACATTGGGAAATAGCATGGTTGAGGCACGGATGACTGGCGGATTCACTGGCCCGTGATGCGCTTTACTTTTGCGCCCTGCGTGGGTCAGTTTGGTGGCGGTTTGCCATTGCGGATCGTGCTTACTCATGATGCGTCCTTGATTGTACTGAATTACTCTGAATTTGTTCGATCTGATCGATTTGCCCAATTAACTGCGATGCCGTAGCTCACCAAAGCGCGCCAGCTGCAGCCTTGTCCTGCCTTGCTATGGTGAAATTGGCTAAGTCTCATCGTAACAAAACCGAGATGAAATTTTTTACCAAAAAATCATAGATAATTCATCTTATTGAGAATAATTTTCTATAAAATTGAATCTATGGATAAAAAAGATATCGAAATATTACAAATTCTTCAAAAAGATGCCTCCATCGCTTTGGCCGATCTGGCGCAGGCGGTGCATTTGTCGGTCACGCCATGCTGGCGGCGCGTGCAACGGTTGCAGGACGATGGCGTGGTCCGGCAACAAGTCGTGCTATGCGATCCCGGCAAGCTCAATCTGGGACTGACCGTAATGGTTGCCTTAAAAGCGGCACAGCATAACGAAGGCTGGATGCAGCGCTTTATCAGCGGCACCAAGGACATCCCGGAAATTGTCGAAATTCTGCGTATGAGTGGTGATACCGATTACCTGCTGAAGGTGCTGGTACCGGACATGGCCGGTTACGATCAGGTATATAAAAAATTAGTCAAGGTCGCTGATTTGCAAGATGTCAGCTCTAGCTTTGTAATGGAAATCATCAAAAGCACCACCGCGCTACCGCTGGATTATGCAGTGTTGAAAACGCTGAAAGTGTGATTTCGAGAAGAATTTTAAAACATCCGCCCCCATGATAATTAATATACTCCCTATATGTATATTTACATGTCCATATATCACATGGGCAATCAGTCATTTTTATAAAAATAATGGGGGAGTATATTAAAAATCTCTACTCTAGTCGCTAATAATACATACCCATGGAATTATTTGAACGCATCATCGCTATCATCTTGCCGGTATTCATCATCATCGCTCTAGGCTATCTATATGCGCGCTTTAGAAGTACTGCCGATAAAGGCGCTGGCGTTAAAGACGATATGGTGGCGATCAACCGCGTCAGCATGGATGTGCTCTGTCCGTTGCTGGTGTTTTGCGCTTTGGCCGCAAAAGAATTTGATGTCGCTCACAACGCCTGGCTGATCCTGGCTGGCGTGCTGATTGCGCTCGGCTCTGGCTTGCTGGCGTGGCCAGTGGCACGCTTGCTGGGCTACGATGTACGCAGCTTTGTGCCGCCTATGATGTACAACAATTGCGGCAACATGGGCTTGCCTCTGGCGGCACTGGCGTTTGGTGCAAATGGACTGTCGGCAGCGGTTGCTCTGTTTATGGCGTGTAACCTGGTGTACTTCACGGTTGGCATTAAAATTATTCAGCGCGGCCACCCCGATCATCAAGGCTCACCGCTCAAATTTTTACGCAGTCCGATGATGTTATCGATGATGCTGGGGATGATTTTCGCACTGCTGCATGTGCACCTGCCAGCGTATTTATTCATCGCACTTAAAATGACGGGCGACGCCTGCATTCCCATCATGTTATTTGCGTTGGGTGTGCGCATGCTGGACACCAATTTCGCCAGTTGGCGCATCGGTCTGGTCGGCGCCATCGTCTGCCCGGTGGCGGGCTTGCTATTTGCACTATTGCTAGATCCAGTCTTGCCACTAAGCGCGGCACAACGCGGCCAAATGTACTTATTCGCCGCCCTGCCACCTGCCGTTTTTTGTTTTATGGTGGCGGAACAATATCAGCAAGAACCAGACAAAGTCGCTTCGATTGTGTTGCTGGGAAACCTGGCGGCGCTCTTGTTTGTGCCGGCAGGTTTGTGGCTGGGGTTGCGGTAAACGACCATAAAAAGTAATGATAATTCCAGAGCCACGTCAGCGCGTCATGAGGCAATCAATGAGTACAGATAAAGCATTACTGCTGTCCAATACACAGTTAACTGATGCACTTCAGATAAAAAAGTTAAAATCTTCCTTCAATCCAACTCCCCAATAAGCCATGAGCGACTATATCCAAACCTTCGTCAACAATCACATCGGCTACATCACACTAGATCGCCCTAAAGCACTCAACTCTTTATCGCTTGAAATGGTACGGGCGATTACCCAGACTTTGCTGGCTTGGCATGATGACACCAATGTGCATGCGGTGTTTATTCATAGCAGCGCAGAGAAAGCATTTTGTGCCGGTGGTGACATCCGCTTTTTCTATGATGTCGGCACTGCGACACCCAAAGGCGATAGCGCCTTGCTGGAAGATTTTTTTACCGAAGAATATGCGCTCAACCATCTGATTCATTTTTATCCTAAGCCTTATATCGCCCTGATGAATGGTGTTGTAATGGGGGGCGGAATGGGTATTGCGCAGGCGGGTGAAAATTGCCGCTTGCGAATCGTGACCGAGCGCACCAAGATGGCAATGCCGGAAGTGAATATTGGTCTGTTCCCAGACGTCGGCGGAGGTTATTTTCTATCGCGCACGCCGGGTCAAATTGGGACGTATCTAGGTCTGACCGGAGACATCATCAATGCGGCTGATGCTTTATATGCAGGCTTGGCTGATGTGTTTATACCGACTACAGAATTACCTGCATTGATGGCACTGTTGGAGACCACAACTTCTGGCGATATCCGCCACGCCATCCGCGAGTTTGCTGCTCCGTTTGCAGAACAGGCAAATACCACAAGTAGCCGTTTGGCTACTCATCGTGCGCTGATTGATCAGCATTTTACGAGCAACGATGCGAAGGCGATTGCGGCATCGCTAGCGGGTAATGCCAGCGAATTTACGCAACAGGCTGCAGCAGTAATGCAAAAACGTTCTCCCTTATTGATGAGCGTGACGCTAGAACAGTTACGTCGCGGTAGCACAATGTCAGTGGCCGATTGCTTGCGTATGGAACGCACGATGGTGCGTCATTGCTTTAAACATGGCGAAGTACTGGAAGGCGTACGAGCACTGGTGGTGGATAAAGACAACACACCGCAATGGTCGCCAGCTACATTAGCCGAAGTGAGTGCAGAAATGGTAAGTAGTTTTTTTGCGGAAGTGTGGCCAGCACATGCGCATCCATTACGGCATTTAGCCTAGGTTTACTGATATTGCCTTACTGGTTTGTTGAGAAAAAGAGGGGTTTACCAATTCGCCTGGTACGCCCCTTTTATTTTGTTTATTCAATCAGGAAAATAAATTAATGCTAATCACCGTGCTACTGCGCACGGCATCATCCCCTTGTAGAACATCACCCTTATTTCAGCAGACCAAACACCTTGCCGATGATCTTGCTGCCACTGCCAATCGGGTCCTGGCGTATGGCTTTTTCTTCTTCGCCTATCATCAAAAATAAACCGTCCATCGCACGTTGAGTTACGTAGCCTTCTACCGTGGCCTGCTCTTTCGGTACTGCTCCCATTTTTTCTGCTTGCCCCATTACGCTATTATATTTAGCCGATAAGCCAGCTTTGTCTGTGACACCTTTTACCAGAGGTAAAAACTTAGTAGCGAGCGGCGTGGAGGTTTTTTGTTTGAAGAAATCTGTCACTGAGGTATCGCCGCCGGTGAGAATATTTTTGGCGTCGGTGACTGACATGGATTTAATCGCATCCATCAGCAGTGGCTTGGCCATTGGCACTGCTGATTCGGCAGCGCGGTTCATGGAGATCACCAGATCATCCAGTTGTTGACCACGTCCGGTCATTTTAAGTAGCGGACGCGCTTGCTCTAAGATGGATGGCAACTGGATTCTTACTTTGTCGTTATTTAAGAAGCCGTTTTCGACACCTAATTTAGCCACCGCCAAAGACGAACCTTTATCGAGCGCGGCTTTTAAACCGGCACTAGCGTCCTGATTGCTCAGGTCGCTTAGCGACGCCGCAAATGCAGAGGACGAGACGATCAACAAGGTGGTGGCAGCAAAGCGATATGGGAATGGCATGGTGATCTCCGGTGGATTAAGTTTGCGATGAATTGAAAATCAAATTGACGAATTTGATGACGACACTGATGACGATCTTATTTAGTTTGAGAATATCTTATGAAGCGCATTCAAAACATAGTCGGGCAACAGCTTGACCCTATTTATTCTAGACGCAATTTAGATTGACACAAGCAAAACAATTGTTAAAAAACAAAAAAGGAAAGCACATGGCTTTCCTTTTTATTTATATATACTCCTTGTTAGTATATTTTAATCGTCCAATGGTTCTTTGGACAATCAGCATGTTTTCACTTAATCACTAGGGAGTATATTTAATTTCACTCTATTATAAGAACATTTTTAGGCTATTCACTTGCTTGCTTATGTACTTAAGCTGCCTTCTTTTCATCTCGCAATTCACGGCGCAAAATTTTACCGACATTGGTTTTTGGCAAATCCATGCGGAACTCAATGTATTTCGGTTTTTTGTATGCAGTAAACTGTTCTTTGCAATACGCCATTAACTGATCGACGGTGAGCGCCGGATCTTTGCGTACCACAAACAGTTTAACGGCCTCGCCTGAGTTGGCATCTGGTACGCCGACACAAGCGCACTCCAATACGCCCGGGTGCAAGGCGACAACGCCTTCGATCTCATTTGGATATACGTTAAAACCGGATACCAAAATCATGTCTTTTTTACGATCCACAATCGTGGTGTAACCACGTGCATCCATAATACCGACGTCGCCCGATTTGAAGAAGCCATCGACGGTCATGACCTTGGCTGTTTCATCCGGACGATTCCAATAACCGACCATGACTTGCGGGCCGCGAATCGCGATTTCGCCTGGTTGTCCCAAAGGAACAGGGTTGCCGTCGTCATCCAAAATCGCAATTTCAGTGGACGGAATAGGCAAGCCTATCGTGCCAGAGAATTCTTTGGTCGTTACCGGATTGCCGGTTGCAACAGGCGATGTCTCAGACAAACCATAACCTTCAGAGATCGCGCAGCCAGTGACTTTAAGCCATTTGTCGGCAACCGCTTTTTGTACTGCCATACCGCCGCCACTACAAATTTGGTAGCCAGAGAAATCCAGTTTGGCAAACTCAGGATTATTCAGTAAGCCGTTATACAAGGTGTTCACCGCCGGGAAAATATTGACCTTGTACTTGGCCAGTTCTTTGATAAAGCCAGGCATATCGCGGGGATTAGGAATCAACAGATTTAGCGCACCGATGCGAGTGCCAAGCAAGCTGCAGACGGTCAACGCAAAGATATGATAAAGGGGCAAAGCGCAAACGATGGTCTTTTGTTGAGTCATATCCTGACCTTGCATACCAGGTGCAAGCCATGCTTCGTTTTGCAGAATATTGGCAATGACATTACGGTGTGTCAGCGTCGCGCCTTTCGATACACCAGTGGTGCCACCGGTGTACTGTAAAAACGCAACGTCATCGTGGCCGATGCTGACAGGATTAAATGTCAGGCGCCCCGACTCTGCAAGGACTTGCTTAAAGCGAATCGCGTTGGGCAAAGAAAATGCCGGTACCATTTTTTTGATATTGCGCACGACAAAATTGACGATCATGCCCTTCAAACCGCCCAACATATCGCCCATACTGGCAACGACCACATGCTTGATCGCGGTTTTATCAATCACTTGTGCCAAGGTGTGCGCAAAGTTTTCCAGAATAAAAATCGCCTCTGCGCCAGAGTCTTTTAACTGATGCTCTAACTCACGTGGCGTGTACAAGGGGTTGACGTTGACGACGGTATAACCAGCACGCAACACGGCGGCCATCACAACTGGATATTGCAGTACATTTGGCATCATGATTGCGACGCGCGCACCTTTTGCCAGACCTTTATTTTGCAACCATGCACCCATTTTTTGGGATAAGGTATCTAGCTCGCCGTAAGTCAGAAACTTGTCCATACAAACGTAGGCATTGCGTGCCGCGTATTTTTGGAAAGCTTCTTCCAGCAATTGCACCAGCGATTTATATTGTGAAAAATCGATTTCTGCCGGTACGCCTTGCGGGTACGATTTAAGCCAAAACTTATCCATGCTGTTTTCCTTGTCTCTGATTGTTGTTT
>JANXTO010000231.1 GCA_025352365.1 Undibacterium sp.
ATTTTTTGAATTAGCCACGGTTTAATCTGATAACCGCCATTAGCAAATACCGCATAAGCCGCCGCAACCTGGAGTGGCGTGACTGATCCGGTACCCAGCGCCAGCGTCAGATTTTGTGGTTGTTTCGTGATATCAAAACCGAAGCGAGGTAAGTAATCACGCGCATAGCTGGCACCAATTGCGCGCAGTAAACGCACTGAGACGACGTTTTTAGATTGGGCCAATGCGGTACGCAAACTGATAGGGCCGTCGTATTTGCCATCGTCATTGCGCGGATCCCATTTTAAATCTTCGGTACTGGTTTCGGATAATTGCACGTCGTTGGCGATGGTGGCTGGCGAATAGCCTTTTTCCAGAGCAGCAGAATAAATAAAGGGTTTAATGGAAGAGCCAGGCTGACGCCATGCACTCGTCACATGATTAAATTGTTTGCGATTAAAATCAAATCCGCCCACCATCGCACGATATGAACCGTCTTGCGCGTTGAGAGCGACAAACGCGGCATCCACCTCGGGCAATTGACTAATCGTCCAGCGTTTTTTTGCATCTTGCATTACTCGTATTAATGCGCCGGGACGTATTTTTAAATCGCGGTTAGCATTGTTTTGTAATGCTTTATCCGCAAAACGTAAGGTCTCTCCACTGAGGGTGATCGTATCGCCGGAAGCCATCTCTGCTTTGAGTGATTTTGGACTAACTTCCAACACCACGGCTGGCAGCAATTTATCATTGGCAGGATGCTTGAGCATCAAGGCATCGATGGCATCATCACGTTCATCTTCGTCTGTGGGTAACTCAATAAAAGCCTCTGGGCCACGATATCCATGACGCTGGTCGTAGGCCATGACATTACGGCGTAATGATTCGTATGCGGCGTCTTGCTCAGCTTTGTAAATCGTGGTGTAGACCTTCAGGCCGCTGGTATAGGCGGCATCTTTATATTCAGAGACGATATTTTGACGCACAATTTCTGCGACGTAATCGGCATGCGCATCAAACTGCTGGCGACTACTGATATGCAGTTCTTCTTTGCTGGCCTGATCATATTGGGCTTGCGTAATATAACCATCATCTTGCATTGCTTTTAAAACTAACAGCTGACGCTGCTTCGCACGCTGTGGATTCACTGCGGGGTTATGGCGCGCCGGATTTTGTGGCAAGCCTGCCAGCATGGCGGCTTCCGCAATGGACAATTCTTGCAGCGATTTACCGAAGTAGGTGTTCGCCGCACTGGAAAAACCATGGGTACGTTGACCGAGATAGATTTGATTCATGTATAGCTCAAGAATCTGGTCTTTGCTTAATGCCGCTTCGATGCGGTAGGCTAAGACAATTTCTTTAAACTTGCGCATCACGGTTTTTTCTTGTGTCAGCAAAATATTACGGGTGACTTGCATCGTGATAGTCGAGCCACCCTGATGAAAACCGCCGCTCAAATCTGCTAGCAATGCCCGTAAAGCACTGCGAAAATCAATCCCGCTATGCTCATAAAACCGCTTGTCTTCGATCGCTAATAACGCATTTTTCATGACTAGCGGAATATCTTTGATAGCGACAAAATCTCTGTGTTCATCACCAAACTCACCGATCAAGGCATTGTCGGCGGTATAAATGCGAAGCGGGATTTTTGGCTGGTAATCAGTGACTGCATCCAGTGACGGCAAATTGGGCAAGATGCCAAAAAAGATATAGATCAGCGCACCCAGAAAACAAGCTGTCAACACGGCGATGCCGCCTAAGATTAATTTCATTAAAGTACTCATGTGGCCCTTAGTCTTCTAATGTTTGCAGCAAATATAGTTTTTGATAGATACCAGAGTCCAGCAGCATCAATTGTCCGTGCGTGCCTTGTTCTGCAATATTGCCGTGATTAAGTACAACAATCTGATCTGCATCGCGGATAGTGGATAGACGGTGCGCAATCGCCACGATTGTTACGCTGCCACGCAGCTCTGTCAGCGCTGTTTGTACGACTTGCTCGGTCTCGCTATCGATATGTGATGTGGCCTCATCTAAAAACAAGATGCGGGGTTTGCCCGCCAGCGCACGGGCAATCGCGATCAATTGTTTTTGACCTGTAGAAAGGCGTGCTCCACCTTCACCTAGCGGTGTGTCGTAGCCTTGTTCCAGTTGCAGAATAAAGTCATGCGCGCGTGCCGCTTTGGCGGCGATGATGATATCTGCCTCGCTGATATTGCGGCCCATCACAATATTTTCACGCGCATTGGCTGCTAATAAAAATGGCTCTTGTGGCACCAGACCGACACTGGCGCGGAAATGCTCATCGCTAAAACTGGTCAGATCAATATCATCAATCGTGATACGACCAGACTGTGCGGTATAGAAACGCAATAATAGACTGAGCAGGGTGGACTTGCCGCTGCCTGTGTGACCGACAATCCCAAAGAAACTACCTGCAGGAATATGCAAGTTAACATCATGCAGCACCGGATTGGCAGGATCGTAACCAAAAGCCAGATGCTGTAAACGCAAATCACCTTGGCTAATTTGCTCGTCGCTACTGACGCTCGTCGTGGTTTTTTCTCGCAATAAAGTATTCACCCGTGCCGCCGAAACCACTGCTTGTTGTATCTGACCGAATTGCAAGGTGATCTGGATCAAAGGATCAACCACGCGGGCAATATAGCTGACAAACGCATACAAGATACCGACTTCAACACCGGAAAAATCACGCTGGCTAAAACAAAAGATCACCACCACCAATAGCAGCGAATTGAGTAGGTCCAGCGCAGGTCTTAATAGCCAAGCATTGGCTCGCAATTCGTCTAAGCGCGCGTGGTAATGCTGTTGATTGGTCGCATCAAACCTGGCGCCAAAACGTCGCTCGGCGTTGCTGGCTTGCAGCGTGCTCATGCCGTTAATGCTCTCCGCAACCTGCGCATTGATCTCGCTACGCAACTGGCGCGCACGACTCACTGCTGGTGCACTCCAGCGCTGATAAAACCAAACGATGATCACTACCGCAGGGATTAGCATTGCTACGATCAGCATCAGCCGCCAATCCAGCCACGCCATTGCTACCAGTGCGCCGATCACGACGATGGAAGAGTCCAGCATGACAAACAACACCTGCACATATAAATTTTTAACGGCTTCCGTGTCGTTGGTTACACGACTGACTAGTTGTCCCGTAATCGCTTTATCAAAAAAAGCCATCGGCAGGCGCAGTACATGTTCATACACTTGTTCACGCAGGCGTCTTACCGAGCGCATGGCAACACCAGCCAGGCGTGAGAGTTGCAGATACCGCAGCCAGGTTGCCCACCAGCCTGTGGCCAGATAGGTGACCAGCAAGCCGACCACGATGGCGGTATCCATTTGATGCGGTAGCAGATAGCGATCAATAAACGCTTTGCCGAGCAAGGGCCCCAACGCTTCCAGTCCTGCCGCAATAAATAAAAACAGAATCCCGAGCAGCACGTGGCGACGTTCGGGTTGTGCCGCTTGCATGAGCAAATTCACTGCGAGCTTTTTTTCAGACTTACTTTCGGGGGCGCTCATTGCTGGGCTGCCTATCGTATTTACTTCAGACATTACTTTTAACTTTTGTAGAGTAGATAGTTGACGAAGAATAGTTGGCTTAGCTAACAGGGTCTGCGGAATACCAAAGCCGGTTACTGACAGGTTTACGCCGCATCAAGACTGGCTTCCAATTGTTGATAGCGCCATTGGGCTGCATACCATCCCGCTTGCTCTAGTAACATGTCATGCGTGCCTTGTTCAATCACCCGGCCTTCACGCAGGACTAAAATATGATCTGCATTCGCCACTGCGCTCAGGCGATGACTGACGATGATGGCGCTGCGCTCCTTACGTTGCTGACGTAATTCATTTAGATGCTGCAGGATGCGGGTTTCGGTATCGGTATCGACTGCCGACAGGGCGTCGTCCAGTAACAGTAAAGGACTATCGGTCAATAAAGCGCGGGCAATCGCAACCCGTTGCCGCTGTCCCCCAGAGAGCGTTACACCACGTTCACCCACCGGCGTGTCATAGCCCTGGGGGAAACGCACAATATCCTCATGTACGGCTGCCAGCGTAGCGGCGTGAATAATCTGCTCCCGGGTCGCGTCTGGGTTGCCCAAAGCGATGTTATGGGCAATCGATGCAGAGAACAAAAAGGGTTCCTGCGATACCCAATTGATCGCCAGCCGTAAACTATGCAAGCGATAATCCGATTGCGCATATTCGCCCCAACGCAGCGAGCCTAGCGAACCTTTCCCCGTGGCAGCGATATCGTATTGCCGCAGTATCAAACGGATAATTGTCGATTTGCCCGATCCTGTATGTCCTACGATGCCCAGCGTTTTCCCCTCGTCTAAGTAAAACGACACGTGATCCAGCGCGATGGCAGATTGCCCAGGGTACGAAAAACTGATGTCCTGAAAACGCAAACTACCCTGCGGCGATGTAGTGATCTGACCATGATCTTGCACGCTAAGTTCCGCTGCCAGAACAGGCTGCAAACGATTCCATGCGGCTTTGCCGCGTTCTAGCAAAGACAACACCCAGCCAGCCGCAAACATCGGCCAGATCAACTGACCTAAATACATCGTAAAGCTGGTCAGGGTACCGATCGTCATTTGTTGATTCCAGACCAGATATCCACCCATTGCCAGCGTCAGCGCACCTGCCGTAGTGAGTGCAACACCGACCGCTGGCTCATAAGCGGCTTCCCAGCGCTGTGCGCTCAGACTGGCATCCGCAGCCTGCTCCGCCAGTTCAGCAAATTGAGCTGCGCTGCGTTGCTCCAGACCGAGAGCGCGCAAGGTGCGCACACCTGCCAGGGTTTCTTGCACCTGATCATTGAGCTTACTAAACCGGTTTAAAGAGTCACGGGATGCATCATGTACGTGATGGGTGATTCTCTTAAATGCCCACGCCATAAAAGGGAAGGGCAGCAATGCCACCAGCGCCAGCCGCCAATCGACACCCAGCAACATCATGCCGATCACCAGTGCAAAAGTCATCGTGCCATCAAACCCCGCCAGCATGGCCTCGCCCGACGCCAGTTCAATCGCATCTGCATCATTGGTGCCCAGCGCCATTAAATCACCAGTGCGTTGCTGCTGAAAAAACGGCGCGCCTTGTAAACTCAAGCGCTGATATAGCCTGGTGCGCAATTGCACGCCCAACTGATAGGACGCCGCAAACAATTGTAAGCGCCAGCCCACGCGCAGAAAGTAAATCGCTACCCCCATTAATATCAGTTGCCCCAACTGCATCGCTAGTCCGCGACCATCTAGGGTATGCGCCACCATCGCATCAATCACCGCGCCGACTTTGCGCGGGATGAGCACGGTTAAGATTGCGACGCTGAGTAACATTGCGCCTGCAGCTATGTAGTGCCTTTTGTGTTGTTTGATAAATTGGGCAAGTAGTTGGTACAAACTCATAGGGACATTAGATTGGATTGGATGATCTTGAGGCGGAATTGCGATCGAAGCGAAGAAAAACAATTTTCCAGGGTTTGAGAATTCAGCAGCTTCAGAGCCATTGATGATACAGCATTTGTATTTTTGGCCTGAATTTAGTCCTTAGAAAGTGATCAGAACGGAAGTCACCTGAAGTCGATATTTGGTATGTATGGCGATACATGTTTCAGACAACGATGTATATACTCCCATAAAAAAAATTGAAATATGCCTAGATGTCCAATAATTAATTGGACTATTTAAATATACATACTAGGAGTATATTTATTCGTCTTGTGCAAATCGGTGTCACAGCGATCAAGCGAACCTTGTCCGGTTGTCCCTGAATCATAAAAACCGGTACAGTGTCTGTGGGCTATTGTGAGTCATTTAGGATTTCGATCGCTGTATATTGATTGGTACGCTTTGCATGCCTGTAATGTCACTCTGCATAAAAAAGCCGCTAACTTGGACGTCAGCGGCTTTTGAACACCATGCGCAAAATTCGGAAACTGAGCGCTTAAATGTAGCAGTGAAACTATCGCTTAATCACCACATCGGTATTATCTCGCTTCAACATATTCCACAAAAACGAATACGTAATTGCTGCCATATCTGCGCGTTGCGCGTTGTTTGCCGCGCCGCCGTGACCGCCTTCAATATTCTCGTAATACCAGACATTGTCATGACCCTGACTGATCATCTTTGCCGCCATCTTACGAGCATGTCCTGGATGTACCCGGTCATCGCGGGTAGACGTGATGAACAAGACATTCGGATATTTAACGCCTGCTTTGACGTTTTGGTATGGTGAGTAGCGCGAGATGTAATCCCATTCTGCAGGGATATCTGGATTGCCATATTCACCCATCCATGAAGCACCTGCCAGCAGTTTGTTAAAGCGCTGCATGTCTAGCAATGGCACCTGGCTGACAACGGCATTGAACAGTTCTGGATGCTGGGTCAAGGCGACACCTGCGAGCAAGCCGCCATTGCTGCCGCCCATCGCGCCCAGATGTTGTGGACTAGTGATTTTGCTGGCGATCAAATCTTCCGCCACCGCAGCAAAATCGTCATACGCACGCTGACGATTCTCTTTTAACGCGGCTTCATGCCAGCGCGGACCGTATTCGCCACCGCCACGGATATTGGCCACCACATAGACGCCGCCTTTTTCTAGCCAGGTTTTACCCAGACTACCGGAGTAGGACGGTGTCAACGAAATCTCAAAGCCGCCATAACCGTATAACAATGTCGGATTACTACCATCGTATTTCACGTCTTTATTACGCACCATAAAATAGGGGACTTTGGTGCCGTCTTTGGAGGTGGCAAACTTTTGTACGGTCTCGTACGGCGTTGCATCGAAGAAGCTAGGGGCAGATTTTAAGGTTTCGCGCTGATCGTTACCCGCATGCGCCAAAATGTAAACGCTAGGAGTCAGATAGTCGGAATAGCTGAGGAAATAATCGTCAGAGTGATTGGCATCAATCGCGCTGACACCGATGCTACCTAGTGTGGGCAGGGCGACTTCACGTGAGATCCATTTGCCCTTTTTTAGCTGCCATTCAGTCAGATTACTTTTAACATTATTCAATGACTGCACCAGCAGATAATGTTTAGTAATCGCCTCGCCATTGAGTGAGCTTGTATCTGTTGGTTCGAACAGCACATTGAAGTTACGTTTGCCTTTTTTATACGCGTCAAAATCAATCGCCAGCAGGCTGCCAGTCGCATAGGTTTTGCCACCGGTAGTCCAAGCTTCACGCAGGGTGATGATGAATTGCTTGCCGAAGAAACTGATGTTGGATTTTGCTGGCACATCTAACCGCGTTAGTTTACTACCTTCTTTTAAATATTCTTCCGACGTGTAGAAGGTCACACCTCTGCTGACGATTTCGTGATGAATACCATCTTGATCGTAGCTTCGGGCTGAGACCGAGATATCGGTTTTTTCACCTGCCAATAAAGTCTTGGCGGCACTGATCGGTGTGCCGCGTTTCCACTCTTTGACGATGCGCGAATAGCCAGAATCCGTCAATGAGCCTTCGCCAAAATTGGTTCCGACGAATAGCGTATCTTTATCGCGCCAATCGATGTTCATCTTGGCTTCCGGTAGCGTAAAGCCATCTTTGATAAAGCTCTGTGTGGTCAGATCAAATTCGCGCATTACTACTGCATCTGCGCCGCCGCGAGATAATTGAATTAAGCAGCGGTCATAAACCGGATCACGGCAGTTGCTGTTTTTGAACACCCAGTTTTCGTTCTCTGTTTTTGCCAGTGCATCGATATCGAGCACGGTTTCCCATTTTGGTTGGGGTTTGCGATATTCGTCCAGCGTCGTTTTGCGCCAGACGCCGCGTGGATGATCGGCGTCCATCCAAAAATTGTAATAATAATTTCCCATTTTGTTCACGGTCGGGATCCGGTCTTTGGAGTTCAGTACGACTTGCAAATCACTGCGCAGCTTGATGAAACCAGCATCGCTATCCAATTTGCTGCGTGTGACCTGATTACGTGCCTTGACCCAATCCAGGGCTTTTTCGCCGGTGACATCTTCTAGCCATTGCTGCGGATCGGCAGCGACTGCTGATTCTGTCATTACGCCTGCCACCGCAGTTTGTGCTTGATTGATACTTGCGGTTGCTAAACCCAATAGCGCAAGACTGAATGAGGCGATGAGCACAGCAGGTTTTTTTGATTTTGCTTTGTGTTCCATTATTTTCCTTGTCGTTATTTTTGTGTATGTTGACTTCCGAAACGCTACTAAACATCCTGTATGACTTACTTCGATGCAGACAGGCTGATTATCGAATTAAGCAGCGCTAATGGACAAGTTAATTATGCTTTTAGTTCATCATTTTTTCCGTGAGTTGGATTCTTTGAATAGTCTGTGCAGATAAAAAACGATACTGGTTTTGTCCTGCGATGTTGCCGAGCTCTTTTTTAGGGATGAAATAATAAAAATTTCGCTTGCGATTAAGAATGATTCTCATTTAAAATTACATCTCGTTACAAACGTACTAGACCCAAGCCAGCTTCGACATTCTTCCCCCTCTGTCTGCCAGCCACCTTTTTTGCAAAGTGCAACTGGCGGTAGCGCAATCTTACTGATCTGCGCTCATCACTTCTGATCATGTTCAACACGCTCTGGCATTCAATGCCTGGGATCGGTGTTGCCTCAATTTTTAGCATCGGTCGTCCAGTTATGCCTGCATCGCTACAGACACGCCCGTACAGGGCTTTTCAGATTTTTTATTTCAGGTTTTTTAATTTCGGGTTTTTTAACCTATATTTCAGGAACGAAGATGTCACACATTAAAAGTCGTAAGCATGCACGCCCCCAATTCAATCAAACTTTGACCGCCGCAGCGATCGCTGCTGTGATGCTGCCAGCACTCGCGCAGGCGGCGGATACGACTTTGCCAGAAGTCAAAGTGACGTCAAAACAGGAAAATGATTTTAAAGCGGACAAAGCTTCATCGCCAAAATATACCCAGCCTCTGGTTGATACTCCGCAAACGATTACTGTGATTAAGCGCGAGCTGATAGAGCAACAAGGCGCAGTGACCTTGACCCAGGCTTTGCAAAATACGCCTGGCGTCGGTGCATTCTTCCTAGGTGAAAACGGCAGCACGAATACAGGCGATGCGGTCTATATGCGCGGTTTTGATTCTTCCAGCAGCATTTATGTGGACGGCGTGCGCGATCTGGGATCAATCTCGCGCGACTTGTTCAATATCGAGCAGATCGATGTATTAAAAGGCGCTGCAGGGACCGATAGCGGTCGTAGTGCACCGACGGGTTCGATTAATCTGGTGAGTAAACAAGCGCAAAAAGATGATGCGACTTACGGCTCGGTCAAATTCGGTAGCGGCAGTCAAAAGCGCGTTACGGCGGACTGGAATAAAGTCATCAATGCAGAGACAGGCACCGCATTTCGCTTAAATGTGATGGATGAAGATAGTGGCAGCGCCAGCCGTAACGAGGTCAAAAATAAACGCTGGGGTGTCGCTCCATCGCTGACATTTGGACTTGGCAGCCCGACCCGTATTTATCTGAATTATCTGCATGTCGACCAGACCAATGTACCTGATGGCGGCGTTCCCACCATTGGTTTGCCTGGGTACACTAGCCCTGATCCTAAACGGCCTTTTTTCTCTACGGCGCCGATGGTAGATCCTAAAAATTTCTACGGATCATCCAGCGATTTTGATAAAGTGAAAGCCGACATGTTGACCGGCCGCATCGAGCATGATTTCAGCCCTCAAGCGAAGTTGATCAACACCACCCGCTACGGCAAAACCTCGCAAAATTATTTGTTGACCGCGTTCATAGGTTCGACTGCGAATCTGATAACGCCATCAGCAACCGACTTATCTACCTGGACTTTGGCGCGTAGCACTCGTACGCTGAAGGATCAGAAAAATGAGATTTTGACGAATCAAACCAATCTGCTGCTTGATTTTAATACGAACGGACTCCAGCATACCGTGCTGACTGGTGTTGAACTGACCAACGAAAAACAAAACACCTTTGGCTACAGCGGCACAGGCACACTGCCTGCTGCCAACTTTTACAATCCCAATCCGAATGATCCTGTCAGCGGCTTGAATTTAGTCCGTAACGGCGTGTTCACCCGCGGTGCAACGACGACCGTGAGTGCCTATGCGTTTGACACCTTAAAATTCAACCCGCAATGGCAATTAAGTGGCGGTGTCAGGATTGATCGCTACAGCACGGATTATTCCGCAGCGAGTTTGTCCACTGTCGCTGCTAATCCTACCTTGCCTGTCAACACGCTCATCCCCGCCAATTTGAATCTGGATGGCAATTTGGTGAACTGGAAAGTCGGTGGTTTGTATAAACCGACCGAAGCCAGCAGTGTGTATGTGTCCTACGCCACGTCCAAACAGCCACCGGGCGGTTCTAACTTTGCTTTGAGTGCCTCGGCGAGTAGCGCTGCCAATCCTAAGTTTGATCCGCAAGAAATCAAGAATGCAGAGATCGGTACCAAATGGGATTTGTTAGATCAAAAGCTATCGTTCACTGCCGCCTTGTATCGCACCGAAGTATCCAATGAAGTGGAGCAAAACCAGGTTGATCTGCTGTACTACCAAACGGGTAAAAAACGCGTACAAGGTGTGGAATTGGGCGTGACCGGCGCGATCACTAAAACCTGGTTAGTGAGTGCAGGTTATACCAAGATGGACACCAAAGTAGAGAGCGGCAAAATCACGACTGCCAGCGGTATCAACAATCTGGCCTACACGCCAAAACAAGCTTTCACCGCCTGGACCTCGTATGAATTGCCATTCGGCATCAAGCTAGGTGGCGGTGCACGTTTTGTCGATTCATTGTTGCGTGGTACGGATAGTGCTGTCGGCACGCCGGCTTATACCAATTCCTATTGGGTGGTGGATGCGATGGCGAGTTATGCCATCAATAAAAATATCGATCTGCAATTGAACATGTACAACCTTGGCGATAAGGCTTATGTTGCAGCGATCAATAAGAGCGGATATCGTTACGCGCCAGGCACGCCACGTTCGGCAACTTTGATGGCGAATATTAAGTTTTAATTGAACTTGAAACTTTAGTTTCTGGCTATGTTGATTGTTATAAATGAATAGCCAGAGCTAAATAGCCAACAATAAATAACGCAATCAAAAGCCCTTCGTTTGTACGAGGGGTTTTTGCATGACAAGGAGCAGATACGATGATGTTGCACATACCTGAAGTATTGACCCGTGATCAGGTCGCGCAGATCAGAGCAAAACTGGATCAGTCAGACTGGATTGATGGCAAAGCCACCGTCGGCGAGCAGGGTGCGCAAGTCAAGCGCAATCGGCAACTCCCAGAGAGTTCACCGCTCAGCATAGAACTGGGAGAGACGGTGTTAGCCGCACTGGCGCGTAATCCGCTATTTTTTGCCGCCACGCTGCCACTGCGTACCATCCCGCCGCTATTTAACTGTTACGAGGGCGGCGAGCATTATGGTTTGCATATCGACGGTGCAGTGCGCAAAGTGCCGGGTGCTAGCTATCTGCGTACCGATGTTTCGTCCACACTTTTTTTGTGTGATCCAGAAGAGTATGAAGGCGGCGAGCTGGTCGTTGTCGATACCTATGGCACGCATGAGGTCAAACTGCCCGCAGGTGATTTGATTGTCTATCCTTCTAGCAGTCTGCATCGAGTAGAGCCGGTGACGCAAGGTGCGCGTATTTGCTCTTTCTTCTGGACCCAAAGTATGGTGCGCGACGACAGCCGGCGCGGGATGTTGTTTGAGCTGGACCAGAATATTCAAAAGCTACGCGGACGTTTAGGTGACTGCGATGAAGTCTTGAGTTTGACCGGGCATTATCACAATTTGCTGCGGCAATGGAGTGATGTCTGAGGCATAGCTTTTGTCGGTTTAACTCACTTTTCCGGCATTTCGTCTGTGGGAAGTAGTTTGATTGATTTGAATATACTCATGAGGTGTATTTTTTATCGTCCATATAATCTCTGGACAATCAGCCTATTTTTATAAAAAATAGGGGGAGTATAGTGATTTTGCAGTTAGCGCTGTGCTAATTTCGCTTGCGTAGGCACATTGCGTTTGATCCAGCCCAGCATGTCTTGCCAGATGCGCTGGACTTCAGCGTCTGGCGGCATGACGGTGGCGTTGGGTAGCTCTATCGTGACCACCGGAATGTCTTTGTGGACACCACTGTAATTGCCTAGCGAGCCTGGATATACGCCAACCCGGTTGAACATCAGGCGGCCAAAGCGGATCGGCGGTGTGACCGGGCCATCAAAATCCAGTACGCCAAACGGTGCATGCACTGAGATGATGACGTCGGGCTTGAATTTTTCTATCGTATCAAATACCCAGCGACTTTCTGGCTCCGAGATCGGCGCTTTGCCGGGGAAGCGGCGCGGATCGCTGCGGGTGGTGTTGGCCCAATAACGCGGCGCATCTTGTTCCCAATTCGGCGTCGGAAAATTACGATTTAAGTCAACACCATGCGCATTCACGCGTTTGGATTTGGCCGCCAGTAAACCATCCGGGTTGACGATGGGTGCGACCTTCCACTGAAATTCTTGCGCGGCGGGTTTTTGCATGCTATCCAGCCACTTAAATACAATCGCAGACGCTGTTTTTTCATCCCCATGAATGCCGCCGATTAGCAGAATTTTGATGGCTTGCTTACGCTTGGAATCAGGTTTTGTATCAGTTTTAGAAGTCGCCGCAAAATCGCGAGCCAAAATCGGAAATCCATTCACGGATTTCGCCCCAGTCGGCATGACTTTACTGTTGCGGCAATCATTGAGCGACACTTTAGGCAAGCGTGCCACTAATGGCGTGCACCAGTCGGTGATGATTTTTAGATTGGGGGATAGTGTGGACGCTAGAGGCGGCTTGCTCGCGCTGTTAGTTGCACTAGCCGCTGCACTAGCTGCAGCAGTATTAGTAACAGCGCCAGCAACGACTGACGCATTAGCTGATGAAATCAATAACATCAGGCTGACACATGCAACGACGGACGAGGTAGAACTGAATAAATTATTACCGCCCAACTGAGTCCACCATCGCATGCTTCAGCCTTACAACTTAATACGTATCGAAAAATTTACAAACCAGCCGCTTTTCGCAACAACACTGCTTTGTCGGTGCGTTCCCAGGTGAACTCAGGTTCTTCACGGCCAAAGTGACCATACGCCGCCGTTTTAGTATAAATAGGGCGCAACAGATCTAACATCTGAATAATGCCTTTTGGACGTAGGTCAAAATACTCATTCACCAGAGCAGCGATCTGATCATCCGGGATCACCCCTGTGCCTTCGGTATAGACCGTCACGTTCATCGGACGTGCTACACCAATCGCATACGCCACTTGGATCTGGCATTGTTTCGCCAATCCGGCAGCGACGATATTTTTTGCCACATAGCGGGCTGCGTAAGCTGCAGAGCGGTCCACTTTAGTAGGATCTTTGCCGGAGAATGCGCCACCACCATGAGGACATGCGCCACCGTAGGTATCGACAATAATTTTACGGCCAGTTAAGCCGCAATCGCCTTGCGGTCCACCGATGACAAAACGTCCGGTCGGATTAATCAAAAACTTGGTGTCTTTCAGCCAGTCTTTTGGCAGTACCGGTTTGATGATTTCTTCAATGACGGCTTCGATAAAAGACGACTTCATCTTGGTGCCATCGCTTTGATCCGGGCTGTGCTGCGTGGATAACACAACGGTATCAATGCTGTGCGGTTTGCCATCGACATAACGCATCGTGACCTGGCTCTTGGCATCTGGACGCAAGAACGGTAAGCGCCCATCTTTGCGCAACTGCGCCTGACGTTCGACCAAACGATGTGCATAGTAGATCGGTGCTGGCATCAGTTCAGGTGTTTCATCGCAGGCATAACCAAACATCAAGCCTTGGTCACCGGCACCGGTATTGAGATGATCGTCGCTGGCCTGATCCACGCCTTGCGCGATGTCATTGGATTGTTTGTCGTATGCAACCAGTACCGCGCAGCCTTTGTAGTCAATACCAAATTCAGTGTTGTCATAGCCTATGCGTTTGATGGTGTCGCGTGCAACCTGAATGTAATCGACATGGGCATTGGTGGTAATTTCTCCTGCCAGAACCACTAAGCCCGTGTTGACCAATGTTTCAGCAGCCACGCGTGACAGCGGGTCTTGCTCAAAAATCGCATCGAGGATTGCATCGGAAATTTGATCGGCGACTTTGTCGGGATGTCCTTCAGAGACCGATTCAGAGGTGAAGAGAAAATCATTAGCCATCGCAGGCTCCTTGTAAAAAATGACCGTATTAAACATGCCGCAGTCGGAAAGAGAACCTGCGACGCTTTAGCGGAACTTGTATACCGCCTCGCAAGTTGTCTGTTAACTCGGCGGTTACTGCTTTACGTCATGAAAACAATTGTCAGTTTAATCTTTGCATTGATATCAATTTACAAGAATTGATATTGGTGCCGAGTTTAATTTTGCAATAGCCGTCACTAGGAATGTGATATTTTACGCTTCTTCTTTGCACTATGTCTAATTAGCCCGGGTTTGCCAAGGTTTTCCCGAATGGGTTTGGGTTTAGTGCTTATTTTTCTCATGTTGAGAGACATTATGCTCGTCGCTTTATTCCGATTTTTGTCGATTTTCCCATTGCCTGTTTTGCATGCCATTGGCGCCGCATTGGGCTGGCTGGTCTATCTTTTTTCCGGATCGTATCGCCGTCGTTTGCAAGCCAATATTACCCGCGCAGGTTTTACCACGCATATTTCTACCGCAGTGCGGGAGGCCGGAAAAAATGTCCTGGAACTTCCCTTCATCTGGTGCGCCAACCCAGAGCGGGTATTACGTACCGCATCGGTAGAAAATTGGGATATCGTGCAAGCGGCCTTAGATGCCAAAAAAGGTGTGATTTTACTCACGCCACATTTAGGCTGTTTTGAAATCATCGCTCAGGCCATCGCTGCCAGAACCCGTTTAACTGCCCTGTATCGGCCGCCACGTAAAGTCGCGTTAAAACCTCTGATTGAGGGAGCAAGAGCGCGTGAGAATTTAATCTTAGCGCCTGCCAATTTATCCGGTGTCAGAACGATGGCAAAAGCCTTAAAAAAAGGCGAGGCGATTGGTCTGTTGCCAGATCAGGTGCCACAACAAGGCGAGGGTGTCTGGGCCAGATTTTTTGGCAAGCCTGCTTACACCATGACATTGTCCGCCAAGTTACAAACGATGACAGGCGCGCCGTTGATATTGACTTACGCAGAGCGCTTGTCGTTTGGGCGGGGATATATCATCCGTTTTGTCGCTTTTGACGGCGAGTTGACTGGCGATGCAACGGAGCAAGCAGAAGCCATTAATGCGGCAATGGAGAAATTAATTGCGCATAGTCCAGCACAATATTTCTGGAGTTATAACCGCTATAAAGTACCAGAAGGTGTGAGCGGCCCCACTGATGCCAACACGATCTACAGGGACGTTGCATGAGATTAGTATTAGGTTTTATGTGGTTGTTGCATTGGTTGCCTCTACCGGTATTAGGACGTTTTGGCGATGCTGTCGGCGCGCTATTGTTTGGCATTATCAAATCACGTCGTCACATTACCTTGACGAATTTGGGCTTATGTTTGCCGCATTTGAGCGAGAAAGAAAGAGTCAAGCTCGCCCGACAACATTTCCAGGCCTATGCACGCAGCGTATTGGAGCGTGGCATCTTGTGGTGGGCGTCAGAACAACGCTTAAAAAAGCTAATTCAGATTGATCCCGCAGTCCCTCTCGCCAGCATACAAGAGGGTCCGACTATTTTATTGTGCCCGCATTTTGTCAGTCTGGATGTGGCGGGTGTAGCGGTCATGCTGGAGTCTTCTTTATGCTCCATTTATACCCAGCAACGCAGCAAAGTTTTTGATCAGGCTTTGCGCAAAGGTCGCTCGCGGTTTCGCCCGGTAAAACTATTTTCGCGTGCCGAGGGCGTGAAGCCTATTATCCGCGCGATGCGTGAAGGCCTGCCTTTTTTTATGCTGCCCGATATGGACTTCGGCTCCAAGGATGCTGAGTTCATTCCCTTTTTTGGT
>JANXTO010000261.1 GCA_025352365.1 Undibacterium sp.
TAACTCGTTATCCGAATGCCAGCCTACGCTATCTTGCTGATCCCGATACAAGTTGAGCAATACGCTGTTGTAGCGATGCATGGTCAGCGCTTCGATCTCAGTTTTGATCTTCGATAATGTTGCTGTCCATGGCCGCGGCGCAAGTGCGATCCCTGAGTAGTTATAGCTGCTCGCAACGTCGCCGTACCACGCGGTGAGTCGTGGTTGCAAATAGGTCTTGCCCCAAACAGTGATTAAATCCTGACGCCATGGCGTTTCTGCCAGCAAACTTGCATACAGTTCTTTGGCAACTTCTGATGAGTAAAATTGATATGCAAATGCCAGCTCACCATCAATAATCGATATCTGTTCCAAGCTAGTGGAGGCAGAAAAAAGATCAGACACAGCGGCTGGCATGTAATAAAACTTGATTCTTAAATTAACGCTAAAAAGACAAGTTAGAAATTACCCATATAGTCTTTTTTGCCAATTTCAATTCCGTTGTGACGTAGTAGCGAGTAGGCAGTCGTTACATGGAAAAAGAACTGTGGCAAGCCATATGACAACAGATAGTTTTGGCCACTCAGTTTTTTTTCTTTTGGTGTACCAGGGCGTAATACGATTTCCAGCTCTTCGCTACCGTCAAACTGGGCTGGCGTTAATGTATCTAGCAGCGCCAAAGTTTTTGCGATACGCGCTTGCAGATCGGCAAAAGTTTGTTCGTTATCTTCATAAGCAGGTACTTCGATACTTGCCAGACGTGCGGGAACACTTTTAGCAAAATCCGCAGCGATTTGTATTTGACGCGTGAATGGCAACATGTCAGGGAACAGACGTGATTGCAACAGTGCAACAGGATCGATATTTTTTGCCGTGGCGTGGGCTTCTGCTTTGCTCAATACATCGCTCAGGCTATTGAGCATTTGGCGAAAGACAGGGACGGAAGCGGCATACATAGAAATAGTCATGGAATATCCTCGTTGACAGGTGGTGGTACATCTACCGAGATTATAGTGAGTTCCTGCCAGATGCGTATAACCAGATCCTGGTTTATGAAGGGAAATCGCCGAGCCTAACGACGCTGCCTGAACCGCCTATCGATTTGCTGACTTGCGGATTGCCATAATAATTAACCGTGCCAGAGCCACCGATACTTACTTTGAGGTTATCTTTCGTCGCAACAGAGACTTTGCCAGATCCGCCAATACTGACTTTGGCATCATTGGTTTTTAATGCAGATCCATCCATGGAGCCAGAACCACCAATAGCCATTGAAGTCGTATTGGCGTTACCTGCAATTTTGAAACTACCACTACCGCCGATGGTTAAGAATAGTGATTCGGCACTCAGACCTTGTAAATTAACAGTGCCAGAGCCACCGATTGTGACGCGTAATTTGTTGGCTTGCAGGCGGCTTGATTTTAGGGAGCCAGAGCCAGCGACTTCTAAATCATCAATTTGTTTTAGTTTGATAATTATTTTTAGGTTACGTGTGTCTAGGTGGATTCCCTTTTCTAAGGTACGGACTTTTAACGTGCCGTTTTCAACCGTCGTTTCAATTAAGGCTAGCAAGTTATCGTCGGTTTCAATTGAGATTCCCTCTGCATCGCCTTGCTGTAGTTCTATCTCTGCAGGCAGGCTAATGCTGATCGCGTTGAAATGGCTTGCAGCGCGGTTTTCTTGTTGTAATTTTCCTGAGCCTGCAATACTTTTGTCTGAACTCCATTGCCAGATCCAGCCAGATGCCAAAGCGGTGTTTGGTTTAGCCAATATAACGAGTGCGCTCAATGTCAGACTGATGGTGAGAACGCGCTGTGTAAAACGAATCATGTTCATGCTATTTCCTTAAAAGTGGAAGGCTTGTGCTGGCTAATAATTTATCTCGCGATTATTCTTTAACAGACGTTAAGAGATTATGTCCGGCGAGCTGCTCGCAGTATGATCTTGTGCTAAGTGTGGTACGAGCGATTTGCGATAGAGTGTGTTTCCAGCAGGGCAAAGCGTCATTTGTAGCGATAGACTGAAATGTAATTTCCCCAACCGATTACAAAAAAATTAACGATTGACGAAGGAGGTATCCCAGGTTGTTCTCGGCGAAGATTTTTCTAAATGCTTTTAATTTGCTGCCTGGATGGCTGCAATGTCAACCAGGATTTCTTTTGGAAATCCTATTCTATTTTCACCCGAACCTTGGATGACCAGCGACCCCAGATAACGTTTTAAATGCATAGCTTCATTGCAAAACAAGCTGATGCGTTGCTAGATGTGAGGGTACGCATTTCGTATGTATTGTTGTGGCATTAATTTTTTAACGTCATGAATAGAAAAAGCTACGATGTTGCCAGGGATGGGATGCATAAATTTTTTGCACTGTGTCTGGATTTTGCGATGCAGTCACCACTTACGCTCGAGCTACCGTGCTTGGAGCAATGTTGGATCTTGGCTCGGTAAGGACTCGCTTAATTAAATAATGACATTACATCAGGTGTTGTAATAAATGTTATAGAGATTGCTATGTTGACCTTTATTTGTAAGCACAGCAGGTTGAGGCACGTCGATTGTCGTTCAAGTAATTGCGTTAATACAACACACATTAAGTCACCTAACTGTTCTTATAACGAGTGTTTTTCCAAAATAATGAGGACTTATGCAAAATGCAAGCTATTTGCTGCCATTGTGTTTGAACTGTACATCGGATGAAAAAACTTAAAACGTCTTACTACAAAGACAGGGCTGAATAACAAAGACAGAGAAAGCAATGATTCGATGTCCTCTTAATTTTCTATGTGTCTCTGTGCTCCTGTTGTGAGAGATTTTGCTTTTGCGTAAATCTTAATAGTAATTATTGAAAAATTATTATTTGGCTTTGCATCGTTGTATTTCGTAGCTAACGCGGCAGTTCGGTTAAAGAGTTTTCATATACTACTTGAAGTATTGAGAACTTATTTCAATGTTAAGAGTCTGAGCAAGGTAGACAGCCATTATAAAAAACAAGAGCAGTTCTTCGCAGTGTCAAAAGTGTCTTTGTCTTCCCAATAAAAATACCTGCTTCAATAATTGACATCCGGGTAATAAAAGATCAGATCATGAAAATAGATAATAGTGCTAATAGTGGGAATAGCGTCAACATTTTGTCATCCCAGCAACCCTCTCAATTGACACGCTGGCGTTTGCCATTAGCAGGCTTGATCGTAACGCTTGCTATCGGTGGCAGTTGGATAATGTATGCAAAAGCCAGTTCGAAAAACTCCCAATCCTTGGATAAAGCTGACACAAAAAAAGAAGTTATTTATGAGCTGGCACCTGTTGATGTAACCAAAATTACTACACGTTCCCTAATGGTGAATTTGCCGATTTCAGGATCTCTCATCCCTGTAAGCCAAGTCACCGTGCGGTCAAAGGTGGCAGCCGAGGTACATGAGACATTGGTGCAAGAGGGTATGCCGGTACGAAAAGGTCAAATCATTGCGCGTTTTGATGGCGCTGACTTGCATGCGCGTTTGAGCATACAAGATGCGGCGGTAGATGAGGCACAAGCACGTTTGGCTTTAGCGCAAAAAAACCGACACTCTAATGAAGCGTTACTAAAACAAAGTTACATCTCACAAAACGCGTTTGATACCACTCAAAGTAGTTTGGATTTAGCACATGCCAGTTTGAAGTCCGCCTTGTCGCAGCGAGAAGTGGCGCAGATTGCCGTGGCGGATACGCAAATTAAATCACCAGTCGATGGCATCATCAGTAAGCGCAGCGTACAAGCTGGCGACAAAGTATCGCCTGATACCGCCTTATTTAATATCGTCAATCTGGCGCAGTTAATTTTAGAGGCTCAAGTACCTGCGAGTGAGATTCCACGCGTCAAGATTGGTCAAAATGTGAGCTTTGCCGTCGATGGATTTGGTACTCGCTCTTTTATTGGAAAAGTAGCGCGTATTAATCCATCTGCCGAGGCTGGTTCGCGCTCGATGCTGGTGTATGTAGAGGTCGATAATGTCGATGGCGCTTTGCGAGGGGGCATGTTTGCCAAAGGTAATCTCACTTTAGAAAAAACTACTTCTTACCCTGTCATGCCATTGGCCGCGATTCGTCAGCAGAATGGTAGCGACGTAGTCTATAAAATAGTGGGGAATCAAGTTCAGCAGCAAGCCGTTAAGCTGGGTTTGCGTAGCGAGGATGAAGGCTTGGTACAAGTGTTACAGGGGCTAGAGCCAGGTGCCCAGGTTATTTCTGCCAAGTTAGATAGTATTAAGCCGGGTAGTAAAATCCTGTTGCCAAAAACTGCAAACACTGATGAGATCACAAATTTGGCACCAGATTTAGCACCTGCTTCCGCGGTAGCCGCCACTTTAGCGACTTCTCCTAAATCCAAAGGCTAAGTCATGTGGATCACCAAAGTCAGTATTCAAAATCCTGTTTTTGCGACCATGATGATGGTGGCGCTGGTTGTTCTGGGACTGTTTTCGTATCAGGGGCTGGGTCTGGAGCAGATGCCGGATGTACAGTCTGTCGGTGTCTCGATTCAAGTTCAATATCCTGGTGCTTCGCCAGAAATTGTCGAAAACGACATCACCAAACCAGTTGAAAGCGTAGTCAATACCGTCAGCGGTGTTAAGCGAATTTTAGCCAGTTCATTTGAAGGTCGCGCCACTCTTTGGGTAGAATTTCAACTATCGGTCAATCCAGACAAAGTGCTACAAGAAGTGCGGGATAAGATTGCCCAGATTCGACCAAGCTTTCCTAAAGATGTTAAAGACCCATTTATCGTACGTGGCGGCAGTGATGGTAACGAGAGTCCCGTTGTTGAAATGTCAGTTAGTTCGCCCACCAGAAGCTTACGAGAATTATCGACATTAACAGATCAAGTCATTTCTAAAAAAATACAAAGCGTACCTGGGGTAGGGCGGGTAGATGTACGCGGTGCGGTGGTGCGTCAGGTGCAAGTTAAGTTAAGCCCGGACCGGATGGCAGCGAACAATGTCGGCGTGAATGAAGTGTTGACGGCAATCCAGGTAACCAATCAAAACATTCCGGCTGGCTTGATCACGCAAGGGGCTAACGATCAATTGGTCCGGTTAGAAGCCAAGATCACTGATCCACGCGGCTTCAATAAAATTATTGTTGCACGTCGAGCTAATGCTCCAGTATATCTGGAGCAAGTCGCGGATATTCAAGACGGTGAGCGCGAGGAATTTTCTATCTCACGGGTTAATGGCGTACGTGCAATCAGCATCTCGGTCACAAAAATTCAGGATGCCAATATTGTAGAAGTTGGTGACGGGATTATTGATGCAATTTCTGATCTGCGTAGTCGTTTACCAAAAGACGTCATCATTAATGTCAATTACAACAATGCAGATAGCGTCAAACAATCTTTGAGCGGTGTTAAGGAAACCATACTTGAAGGTGCGGCTTTAACGATACTGATCGTATTTTTATTTTTACATTCATGGCGCAGTACGATCATCACCGGTTTGACTTTGCCTATATCGGTTATTGCTACTTTTATCGCGTTAAAGGCTTTTGGTTTTACGCTGAATTTTTTGACCTTGATGGCCTTGTCACTTTGTATTGGCTTGTTGATTGATGACGCGATTGTGGTCCGAGAGAATATTGTCCGTCATCTGGGAATGGGCAAAGGACATAAAAAAGCAGCCGAAGACGGCACGAATGAAATCGGTCTTGCCGTAATGGCGACAACTTTTGCCATTGTCGCTGTCTTTGTGCCAGTCGCATTTATGAAAGGCATGATTGGCCGCTATTTCTTTCAATTTGGAATTACTGTGACTGTTGCGGTATTGGTTTCTTTATTCGTGAGTTTTACACTTGATCCAATGCTGTCGTCCGTTTGGCATGATCCGGCAGAAGGTCGTTTTAAGCGTTTGCCCTGGCTAGCACGGATGATGGAAAACATCGAACACGGCATTGATAAGTTACATCATTTATATGGCAAAGTATTGCAGCTGGTATTGCGCAAACGTAAAACTACTTTAGCGTTAGCGTTCAGTTTATTTATAGGTAGCTTTTTCTTGCTACCGTTTATCGGTTCTGAGTTCGCACCGGAAACTGACAATAGTCAGATTTCACTGAATCTCAAAACACCTGTTGGCTCTAGCCTGACCTATACCAATGAAAAAACTATACAGGTCGAGGCAATACTAAAACTGATGCCAGAAATAGTCACCATGACCACCAGCGTTGGGGTCGATGGTGAGCGTAATACGGCACAGATTAATCTTAAGTTGACGGAACCTCGGATTAGTCATCGTAAGCCGCAGAAAGAAATAGAATCAATGATACGTCAGCGTTTGAAATCTGTGCCTGGAATAGAACTTGGCGTGGGTTTTAATAAGCCAATTTATGTAGCGATCTTGGGGCCGGATGCGGATAAATTGCAGGGTGTGATTGATCAGGTAATGCTGAAGATTGGCGCGATCAAAGGAATCGCTGATTTAGAGAGCAGTTTAACCGGCGCCAATCCTACGGTATTAGTCAAAGTGAATAATGAGCTGGCGAATGATCTGGGTTTATCCGTGCAACAAATTGGATCGGCTCTGCGACCTTTTGTTGCTGGTGACACGATAGGCCAATGGCTTGCACCCGATGGGCAAAATTATGAAATCAATGTGCAGTTGCCAAAATCGGGGCGGCAAAAAATTTCCGATCTTGGCGATCTATCGCTTGCCAGCAGCCGGATTGACGCAAATGGTAAACCGATTATGGTGCCTTTACGTCAGGTAGTCCAATTTATTCCCGGTACTAGTCCGCGTGTCATTAAACGTCAAGATTTGCAGCGCCGTGCCGCTATCTATGCCAATGTAGAAGGCCGTCCTGCTGGAGACGTCGGGACTGAAGTACAAGAATTGGTTAAAAAAATCGAATTGCCACCTGGTTATCGGTTTGACGTGGGTGGACAGACTAAAGAGATGCAAGATTCTTTTAATTCTGCTTTGGCCGCATTGGGAATTGCAGTTATTTTTATTTACCTGATTTTGGCATCACAGTTTGGCAGTTTCTTGCAACCTCTGGCGATTATGACGTCCTTACCATTTTCCTTAATTGGCGTACTGCTTGCGTTGCTGATTACCGGCAGTACCTTGAATATTTTCTCAATTATTGGTTTTATTATGCTGATGGGTTTAGTGACCAAGAATGCGATTTTGTTAGTCGATTTTATTAATCAGTCGCAACGACAAGGTATGTCACAGTACGACGCTATTTTGGCGGCGGGTCAGGTCAGGTTAAGACCAATTCTAATGACTACACTAGCAATGATTTTTGGTATGTTACCGATGGCAATGGGTTTGAGTGATGGTGCTGAGTCGCAAGCACCTATGGGCAGAGCAGTTATAGGGGGAATTATCACCTCCACGTTGCTCACCCTATTAGTTGTACCTATTACTTATACTTATTTGGATAAATGGGGGCGGCGAGCATCTGCTTACTTGGGTAGAAGTAGTAAAGAAACTGTTACAACTTTATCGACTGATCCGGCTTGACCAGGAATTATCGCTTTGCAATAATCACGACCTTGTTCAATTTCTATACCCAAGTGAACCCGACGGCTATTATTTGGCACGTGCATTTGATTTGGAAACAGAATTAATTTGCTGCACCGCAAAGGTTGTTTAGAGGACGTTAGAGCACGTTGTTTTTTCAAGAGTGTTTACTCTAATATTGTAACTTTCTCTATTCATCTAATATACGTGATGACATACTAGCTACGCGGTGACTAGCACGACCGTTCACTTTGTTATTAAAAAATATTTCCATTAGGAGACAAAATGCGTCAATCCAATTTTGCACTGGCATTGCTCACGGCTGCTGTTCTGGCCGGTTGCGGTGGCAGTAGTAGTGGTGGTGATCAATCCACCAAAATCAAATTTAGTTCACAAGTATCATTTGGCGACAGTTTAAGTGACGTAGGCACTTATGCGGTTGGTACAGTAGCCGCACTCAAAGGTGGTAAGTACAACGTTAATGATGTTGATTCCACAGGCAAAAATAACGCTAAAAACTGGACAGAACTAATGGCTGCGCAATTAGGTTTGCCAGCACCATGTCCTGCACAAACTGGCTTAAACGGTTTGGCGTCACAAGGTTTTAGCGTTCCGGTTGTTAACCATGCTGGTTGCACGTCTTACGCTCAAGGTGGCGCCCGTGTCACAAATCCAGTCGGTCCAGGTAATAAATTATTAGGTGGCTCCAATGCGGTTCTGGGGCAGTTGACTGTTCCTGTCGTTACTCAAATTCAAAATCATTTGGCTCTGAATGGTGGTAAATTCAGTGGTAATGAAATCGTGTTTGTGATGGCTGGCGGTAATGATGTCTTCATTCAGTTAGCAACACTCTCTGCAGGTGCGACTGCTGCTGGAACTGCTGCGGTGACTCCTGCTGCTGTGCAAGCACAGATCGTAAAAGATATTGCTAGTGGTAAATGCGTCCCTGCTGATGCACAAGCAACTAATTGTCAGGCTGCGGCAGGCGCCACAGTTGGCGCAGCAGGAGCAGCAGCGTATGTCCAAGCGACAGCGCCTGCCATTGTTACCGCTATGGGTACTGCCGGTGCTGAGTTAGCTGGTTACGTTAAGACTTTGATTGTTGGTAATGGTGCGAAATACGTTACTGTCGTTAATTTGCCAGACGTCAGCCAAACCCCGCTGGGTCTTGGTTCTGATGCGGCGACACAAGGTCTGATCAATACAATGGTAACCACCTTCAATGCTCAGTTAAAAGCAGGCTTAGATGGTAATGCTAATGTTTTGTATGTTGATGCTTACACTGTAAACCGTGACCAAGCTGCTAATCCTGCAATCTATGGTTTAACAAATGTTACGACTCCTGCATGTGATTTGACTCCAGCGAAAAATCCACTGGGTTCTTCACTGGTATGCAACAAGTCAAACACGATTGCTGCAAACGTTGACAACTACGAATATGCGGATAGCGTACATCCGACACCTTACGGTTATCTGTTATTAGCGCGCTATGTTTCGAAAGAAATGATTGTTAAAGGTTGGCTGTAAGCGCTGGTGATTGAGCGTCAAGGGTCAATAATTTACTCTTTATTGATACTTTAAAGGCTGACCAGACCAAGAGAAACTGATAGCTAAACTGAGATATCAGACTTGCTATCAGACCCAAATTGTAACGGTCAGCGACGCTAAAAAAATAACCGAACTATTTAGATGGCGACATGATGTGTCATCAATCAAAAGGATTAGGAGACAATATGAATAAAAGTTTTAAGGGTGCGATTAATTTTGCCGCGGTTATCTTAGCGCTTACAGCAAGTGCCGCAGCCTCTGCTCAAAGCGCAGGTACATGGTCAGTTAAAGGTGGTTTCAATCAGTTAAAGCCAAAAGTAGATAGTGGTGATTTGAGTGCTCCGGCATTGCCTGGTACCAAAGCAGACGTTGGTACTGACACCGAAGCTGTACTTGTTGGTAGCTACATGTTTACAGATAATATTTCTGCAGAAGTAGCTATTGGTGTGCCTTACAAACATGAGCTGAGAGGTGCTGGTGCGATTGCTGGTACAGGTAAAATCGGCACAACAGAAGTGCTGCCACCAACAATTTTTGCCCAATACCGTTTCTTTGAGCCAAAATCATTGCTTCGTCCATATGTAGGACTTGGTTTGACTTACGCTTACTTTCAGAAAGAAACAGGTTCTGGAGAAATGACTGCGCTGACGAACACTGGCAGCCCAAATCCAACGACGTTTAAGTTGGATAATAAATTTGCCGTCACAATGCAATTAGGTACAACCTATGCTTTCAACGACAAATGGTTTGCTGACTTGGCAGTGACTAAAACTTTATTGAAAACGACAGCCCATTTTTCAACTGGTCAAACGCAAAACATCAAACTGGATCCTATCGGAATTAGCTTTGGCGTTGGTTACCACTTCTAATTTGATGGCGGCCGGATCACCGTCAATTTCCTGATCTGGTTTGTCCGTATGAATAAAAAAAAGCTGCTGATACGCAATGTATCAGCAGCTTTTTTCTTTATATTCGGAGTTTAAAATTGAGTAAAAAAGTGTAATTATTAAGAATCAACACGCAGTACTAAATTGAAACCCGATCCCGTCCTTGTTCTTTTGCCCGGTACATCGCTGCATCTGCTTTGGAGATCAAAGCAGTAGCATCTTCTCCTTTTTCTAAGCTGGCTAAACCAAACGATCCGGTAATATGCGGTAACGCCTTATGCGTATCTGCAAACACTTTAGTTTTACGCAGTCTATTACAAAGACGCTCTGCAACCAGTAGTGCAGATTTTTGATTGGTACCCGGCAAAATCACGATCATTTCTTCACCGCCATATCGAGCAGCAAAGTCAGTAGGGCGTAATCCGGCATTCATTACTTTGGCAGCGCTTTGTAGTGCATCGTCGCCTACTAAGTGACCGTAATCATCGTTAAATCGTTTGAAATGATCAAGGTCTACCATAATGATACTCAGCGGATTGCCGCTTGCGTGTGCGCTTTCCACCATATTTGGCAACTGACTATTTAACCAGGCGCGATTGTGTAATCCAGTTAAACCATCAACCATAGAAAGCTGACGATAAAATTCGCCTACTTTTTGCCGGTTACGAATTTGTGCATTGGCTGCGCGGATACGGAAAGACAGTAGCTGCAATAAATTTTTTGCGACACCATTCGACTCATCAATCAGTCGCCATAAAGTTTCAGCTTCTATCACCAGCAACTCACTATCGGCTAAGGCGCTGATAGTAGCAGAATGAATTTCTTCATCTAATACCGATATTTCGCCGACACATTCACCCGGCAGATATTGGGTAATTGCGGTTTCTAATTGATTGCTGCTAGCGTCTTGTCGCGTGATTCCCAGTACCCCTTTGAGTACAACATATAATCGTGCACCAGAGCTGTGAGCATCCAAAACGACCTGTCCTGTTCTGGCTTTAACTACGGCGCAGTACTGAATAATATCTTCAATTAGCTGATGGTTTTCCGGAGAAATATCGCGGAATAAATGGATGCTCTCTATTGGATAATCGGCATCACCGAATTGCATTAACTGTTCCAAGATGGTTTTTTCCAAGTACATGAATTTCTATCAAAAAACGCTAAAATTATGTTACGACCATAGCTAAAACAACGTACTAAAAGTAACTCATTACAAGCTATAATAAAATACCGTCTAAGGCCTCAAAACGCATTTCAGTCTTGCGGAATATCGCTAGATAATCTGCTTTATTTAAGCCCAAGGTGTTCCATGCCATCTGTGATACTAACGGCACCAGATCATCCTCTACCTGGCTGATATCTAACGCATGGACGATTGCATTTGCCACATGCACAATCGCCGCAATCGAATTGAGTCCTTCTATTTCTGGATCATGATGTCCGCGAATCGCATCTCGGATCGCTTCAGAAAATTGCCAATGTTCCGCTAGTGCTAAACCTGCGGTGACATGATCAATATTCATTACTGCATGCTCTGCCTTCAGCAAATAACAATCTTCTTGTTCTCTATACAGAATCGCTTGCTCATATTGTGCTGGAAAACGCGTCACTAAAACCAGTCTGCCAATATCGTGCAATAAGCCCGCAGTGTAAGCAAAATCGTGCTTCATCGAGAGCGTGCGTGAGATCAGTTCAGCGCATTCTGCCGTCGCCACGCTATGTCGCCAAAATGCCTGAAAATCAAAGTTCCTGCAACGTGACGTTGGAAAACTATTTGCGATTGCCGTGAGTTGGATTAAATTTTTTATTTGCCTGATACCCAGCATGCTGACAGCCTGTTGCAATGTCACCACTTTAGAATTGCTACCAAACATCGACGAGTTTGCTAACCGAAGCGTGCTGGCGGTCAGTGACTGGTCGTGCGACACTTTTTCTGCAATCGTGTCCAGACTGATATCATCGTCATTTAAATTGGACAACATTTCTTGCGCCACTGCGGGCAAGGTCGGCAAAGATTTGATGTGTTTAATTACATCAATTAATAGCAAATGCTGGCTGCTGGGTGAGGGTTGATCAGGGGTCATGGCGTACCATCGCGATAGGCGCGCATATAGTCAAACAAGATCGTCGTTGGCGCATGACCATGTGTGTGTCTGAATAATTGATCAAGACGTTCCAGCTTTGCTTTTTGGACACTCGCATCATCGACCTCGGGCAAGTCGTCTGCTATCACCGACAATTGTTGAACATGATGCTGTGCGATAGAAACTAACATCGACTCCGACAAGGTCACGCCTGCGGGCAGCAAAACATGTCCCTGCTTGTCTAGCAAATCAGCCGCTAACACTCTGCCGGCAGTGATTTTTGATAGAGGTAAATATTGGTGTCGCTTAGTCATAATAGAGATTTGATGATGTCTTTAGTGTAATAAATTTTCACCCAGCGCACATGATTTTGTTTCTCCCGATAGCACAAGCTCTAATATACTACGGCAGGTATGTTTGAGTGGAAACATCCGCATTTACTTTACCGACATTACTTATCTGCCTGCTGTTATATTATTTGCCTCGCACTAATGCGCGCTATTGCAACGACGTTTTTTAAGAATGCCTTATTTCTCTTATGTTCTCAATTAAAAATTTTATACATACACGTCCCAGATTAAGCCTGACATTCTTTTTAGGCTTGCTAGTCACGTTTCTGCTTCCCGGTAATTTTGATTGGATGACCCGCGCACTATTTGGCTGGAATGTCGCGGTATGGGGATATTTGATTTTGATGGGCTGGTTGATGAGCTGCGCGAATCACGACAGCGTCAACAAAATTGCCCAGCAAGAGCATGAGGGTGCGGTTGCTATTTTGGTGATTTTGTCGGTCGCTGCAACTGCCAGTCTGGTTGCCATTATTTTTGAGTTGTCGAACATGAAGGGACTATCTGCCGACGTCCGTTTTCTCAAATATATACTCACTGCGATGACGGTATTTGGCTCCTGGTGTTTAGTGGCGATGATTTTTACGTTCCACTATGCGCTAGTGTTTTATCGCTCACCCAAAGGGCATCCCGCTTTACGTTTTCCCGATGATGAAAAAACCCCTGACTACTGGGACTTTTTATATTTTTCATTCACCATCGCGATGGCAGTACAAACATCCGATGTCAGTGTGATGACGCGCCAGATGCGTAAGACCGTATTAGGACAATCCGTATTAAGTTTTTTATTTAATGTCGCGATTGTCGGTTTCTCAATCAACATCGCAGCCAGTCTGGTCGGTAATTGACTTTATTTCTGGCGGCGATGCTGGCACTGATCCTTGATGATTATCTGTCAGTTGTGCGTTAGTTAGTTAGTTAGTTAGTTAGTTAGTTATAAATTACCAACTACGGTAACGCTCGTCACCATGCTGGTAAGCATCATGCCGATCACGATAATTGTCGCGGTCGTCATGCTCATGGCGTTCATAGCGGTGATCGTTACGGTAGCCATCCCAACGACCGTAGCGGTTGTCATAGTAATCGCGTTGGTAATGTGCCGTGCGCCATGGCTGACCGTAAGTTTGCTCCACATAAGCGTGTTGCATATAAGGACGATCAGAGCCCAACACCACAGGCACGCCTCCGAGGCGCAGATCAACATTTAAATAGCTAGGTAAGCGCGCACCTGCTTGCCAATTCCCGCCATTCGCCCAAAACCAGTTTCCATTATTGGGAGAGTAATACACGCGTTGGGCTGGGTAATACACATAGTTATAGTTACGAACTACTTCGTGTCTGTATTGTGGTTGATGCCATCCACCGCGATTCCAATCACGATCTTGTGCAGAAGCCGTGCCGCTGATACCTGCGCCAACAACAAGAACACCTAATGCAAGCGATTTTGCCAGCATGTTGAAAGAAGTAATAGTACGCATGATGAACACCTTTTCTTTAATTTGACTACACCTCTACAACGAACTGAGCAACAAGAAAGCTGACAAAGATGTGCATTTTTCTCAAAAAATATGCAACAAAATGTATCTGGCGATAAGCTGTTGCCGGTGATAACCGATACGCGTCACGGTCTTTATAAAATGTGGAAACCGATTTGTAGTCATCAAATCAGCGATCAATTTAGATATCAATGCAGATGGAAAAATTCAGGCGATGCCCTTCTGTTTCATGATACAAAGTGCTTGTGTGGGTAGAGCTAAATCTGAGCTGAATTTAGCACTTGAATGTGGCAATAGAGTTTTTCAAATGAAATTATTTTTAGTTTTTTGATTAGCTTCCAACATCACTTATCAACATAATTTGTCAACATAACGTCCCAACATTACGACTCAAAAAATGGCACTCAACTACATCTGGACCGGATTTTTTTTCATCAGCTTTATCGCCGCGCTAGGACAATGGTTGTTGTTGGGTGATGCCGAAATATTTAAGCGCATCATCGACGGCACATTTGAATCCGCCCGCATCGGCGTGATGGAAATCGCCCTGCCATTGGCAGGCATCATGACGCTCTGGTTGGGTATTATGAACATCGGCGAGAAAGCCGGTGCGATCAAATTTATTGCCAGGATCATCGCACCATTTTTTCAGCGTATTTTCCCGGGCGTGCCTAAAGATCACCCCGCCAATGGCCACATGGTGATGAACTTTTCTGCCAACTTGTTGGGGCTAGATAATGCAGCCACCCCCTTCGGCTTAAAAGCCATGGAAAGTCTGCAAAGCCTAAATCCAAATAAGGATGAGGCCAGCGATGCGCAAATCATGTTTTTGGTCTTACACACTTCCGGCCTGACGCTGATACCACTGGCGATCATGGCGCAACGCGCGGTCTTGGGTGCGCATGACCCTTCGGATATTTTTATCCCCTGCATGATCGCTACCTACGTCGCCACTATCGTTGGATTGATTGCAGTCGCTATTAAGCAGCGCATCAATTTACTCAATCGTATTGTGTTGGGTTGGTTGGGCGGGATCAGTGCATTTATTATTATGTTGGTCTGGTACCTTAGTCAGTGCATGAGCCGGTCCGAGATTGAAGTCTTTTCTAAACTCAGCAGCAATCTTCTGCTATTCGGTATCATCGTCGGTTTTATGCTGGCAGCGATGCGCAAGCAAGTGAACGTGTATGAAGCCTTTATCGAAGGTGCCAAAGGCGGCATACAAACCTCGATCGCCATCATCCCGTATTTAGTCGGTATGCTGGTTGCGATTGGCATCTTGCGTAACGCTGGCGTACTCGGATTTGTTGTCGCCGGATTTAATTGGGTCTTCTCTCACCTTGGTATCAACACCGACTTTACACCCGCCTTACCAACTGCATTGATGAAGCCGCTCAGCAGTAGTGGATCGCGCGCTCTGATGGTTGATGCGATAAAAACCTATGGTGTCGATTCCTTCGTCGGTCGCCTTGCCTGCGTGTTCCAAGGTTCTGCCGACACTACGTTTTATATTATCGCTCTCTACTTTGGATCAGTTGGTATACGTAAAACTCGCTACGCTATTTCGTTTGGCTTGCTTGCCGATTTTGCGGGCATCGTCGCAGCGATTTTTGTGGCGTATTTATTTTTCCATTAGACCAATTTTCAATCTGCCGGATAGATTGGTTCAGGCGTAAATCAACCAAAAGCAATAGAATGTAAATGTAGATACTCCTAGTATGTATTTTAATTTGTCCATATATTAAATGGACATTAAGGTGTATTTTTAAAAAATAAGGGGGAGTATATGGTTTTATTATCCCCGTAAGCAAAAAAAGGAAGTCCGCATGTCAGAAGCAACAAGTACCTCATTAGAACAAGAATGGATCGTCCTGCAAAATAATATTGAAGCCTTGGAACGTAGCTGTCTGCTGATCAAACTTTGCACCGTCACCTTGTTTATCGCTACCGCAGTTTTTAACTTCAGCGTAGCGATGATGGTCGGATTAGTAGTCTTGATGTGCCTGCAAGAAGCCATTGTCAGAACATCGCAAGCCCGCCTTGGCGCACGTATTGTGCGGATAGAAGCAATGATTAAGCAGCCGTTGCAAGACGAGTTTTCAGCCTTCCAATTACATACAGAATGGCTGAAAGAACGCAAAGGCGTTGTTGGCTTGTTGATTGAATACGTTAGTCAGGCACTGCGCCCGACCGTGGCTTTTCCGTATGTGTTGCTGGTAGTGTTTAGCTTTGCTTTGAGTTGGGGACAGTCGCCGTATTGATGTGAGCATAGACAAATGGGCTGACAAGACGTCAGCCCATTTGTCCAAATCTACCCCTTTACTACCGGCTCATCTTTGCATGCTTATTACTGCGGTACTAACGCTGTTCTAAACACCGGATATAGATTAAATCTCTCATCCCATGAGGAATGTCTGCGTGCAAAAAAATCTAATCTCGCAGCAGGATTTTTTGCGAAGCTGGCATCGCTGGCAAGGCGTTGTTCAAATTCTTGTCGTAAAGCGGGGTCGGCGGCTAATTGTTGGCGAGCGACTTCTTCGGCGACGTAGGCTTCCATATATTCTTTGCGTTCGAAGGCATTATTAAACCAGCCCCAATTGACTAGCGCATCGGGAGCGCTGGGTTCGAACAGTTCAATGACTAATCTGGCTTTAGCTTGGGTGATCGGTATAAATAGACTACCGGGTGCCAGCGTGCGTTGTTCAGTTTTCCATTCACCTTTTAGCGTGAGCATTTGGTGGCCTTCAAATGAGTCGGCGGTGAAATTGACTTTATCTGCACGCAGGCTTTCTACTGTTGTAGCGTCTAGTCCTGATTTGAGTATTCTGAATTGGATACCGTGCTGTAGCAGTTTTTGTGCGACTACTTTTGCATACGCGGCGCTGACGAGGTAGCCTGCTTGTGGTGCGATAACCATATTTTTCGGCACTATCTCGTTACGCAAAGTGACATTCCAGATTTGTGGTTTAGTCTCGTCATATCTCGTCATCAATGCACCAGAGATAGTCGATAGCGTTCGCTCGTAAGCATAGCCATGGAAGGCGACAGGGATGGTTTTATCAGTAGTGGCATAACTGACGGCTACTTGTTTCCCCGCTAAGGTAGCAGCTATGGCATCGGCGGCGATGGCTAAATTGCGCCATTCAGCACCGTGCAATGTTATCTGATTGAGTACAGAAATGATGGTGTTGTGCGTGATGCGGACACGGGTTGGATAATCTTTCCAGGAATGCGTTTCTACCAGCATTCCATAGCGATTGCGTAATACAAAATAGCCATGTGAAAACCGCGCTGTCGGTACATTATCAGCAAAGCCGGAGAGTGGATCATCCTCTTTTTCAAACGACATATAAAAGGGTAATGGCAGAGAACCTTGCTTTGCCAGATCGCTAATCACCGCGTCGCGTAGCTGTTTGCCAGATGCCCGTAAGTTGGCGTCGCCAGAATTAACTGGCTCTACTTGTATCGAAATATCATGTTCAAATTGAGCGCCGTCGGTCACATGCAGATCAACCGTCGCAAGTGGATCCCACTTATTGATCAACGTGAGCATCGCCTGCATCTCGGGAGAATCGGCTTTAATGTAATCCCGATTTAAGTTGTAGTTTTGTGCGGTCGTGCGCCAGCCCATTTCTTCTGGCCCGCGTTGATTCGGACGATTCCATCGACCAAAGCGTTCATGCCCATCGATATTAAATACAGGGACAAAAATCAGCACTTGCTTGTCCAGCGCGCCTTTGGCATTGGTATTGTCTAAAGCTTCGCGCAATGCTAAAAAGCCGGCGTCTTTTCCATCAATCTCACCCGCATGTATCCCGCCTTGTATCATCACAACAGGAATATTGCGTTGCTGTGCCTCTGTCGCTGTCAACGCTCCTGTGCGAGAAGCGATCAGTGCCAACATCGGCCTACCTTCCGGTGTACGGCCAAACTCAGTGCAGCGCACAGCAGCCGGATAGGCTTTCTGGAATTCTGCACAGAGCGCGATGACTTCATCGTAACGTCCTGTTTTGACGAAGCCAGAACGTTCAGAGAGTGTAGTCAGATTATTCTTAAGCGGTGCCGCGCTATTGGCTGTATTGCTTGTAGCAGATAACGTAGCGACGGACAGCAGGCAAAACAAGAGGCGTGAAGACATCAACATCAGATCACTTTCTGAGGATTATTTTTTAGGTACAGAGGATGTGCTAATGCATGTGTTGATGCATTGAAGATTTTTATCGTCGCATGTACGATATCGCTCTAATTTGCGATTCATAAAATCCTTATTCGCGACTTCTTTATTGCGGATCGTATCGGCTAAGCGATCATGGTTTGAGTCATTTGGATTTCTGCTACCAGATGATGCGGTGATCATTGGGTCAGTATCAAATTTTGTTTGTGTATCTGCGTTGGCACGGCATTCTTTTTTCTCAGATGCACAAATGGATTTACAGAGATCCGAGTCACCTGCATGCACAGCCGATGCTATACAGGCGCTGATAGAGAGGAGAGAAATTAGAGCCAAGCGGAGGGAGATTTTTTTCACAGACTTTCCTCTGATTTAAAATATTTGGCGTTGTTGCTTATTGCGGATCAGTTGCTAAGCTTGTTCGGTAGGTAGCGTAAATTGGGCGATGTGAATAAGTTTTTAGTCGTAGGGTGCGCCATGCGCACCGCTGTGCAATTTAATCTTGCTCTACAAAGCTATTGGTGCGCATAGCGCACCCTACAGATAGCGTTGTTGTTATATCGTAGCAACAGCGATCTTTTTCTGCCACCAACGTGCCTTGTCTAATAACTGATCCATCTGCAAATCGCAGAACACTCTGTCGCTCATCAGACACTTACCATTGACCCAGACGTGGCTGATTTGTTCCCGTCCAGCGGCGTAGACTATTTGCGATATCGGATCGAACAGCGGTTGCGTTTCTATCGCAGATAAATCAATGGCGATCAAGTCTGCTTGTTTACCCGCGACCAAGCTACCGATTTGTTGATCCATGCCAAGCGCTTTGGCGCCGGATAATGTTGCCATCTCCAGCGCGATGTTGGCATTGAGCGCAGTGGGGTTGCCGGATTGGGCTTTGGACAGCAGCGCCGCCATACGCAGATCACCCAGCAAATCGAGCTTGTTGTTGCTCGCTGCACCATCGGTACCGATGCCGACCTGAATACCCGCTGTTTGCATATCATGCACACGCGCAAAGCCGGACGCGAGTTTCAGATTGCTGGCCGGATTGTGCGCGACATGCACACCTTGTCGTGCCAGCAACGCGATTTCGGCATCGTTGGCATGCACCACATGCGCAGCGATCAGGGCAGGGCTGAGGAGTCCGAGTTGATGCAAGCGCTCTAGCGGACGCATGCCGTATTGTTTGAGGCTGGTGTCGACCTCGTCTTGGGTTTCGTGAATATGGCAATGGATGTCGATACCCAGTTTTTCAGACAGCGCAATGATTTTGCTAAAAGTCTCATCGGCTACAGTGTACGGAGCATGCGGTGCAAGGCGGAAGCTGATACCGGCTTGCCCGACAAATGATTGACGTGCAGCTAGCGCTTTGCTGATGTATTCATCCGCATCATTGGCATATACCGTAGGGAATTCTAAAATACTGCAGCCAACAATAGTGCGCATACCGGTATGCACACCAGCGCGCGCCACGGCCTCGTGACAGAAGTACATATCGTTGACGGTCGTTGTGCCACCACGGATCATTTCTGCCATCGCATGCACGCTGCCATCAAACACAAACTCATCCGAGACATGCTTCTTCTCTGCTGGCCAGATGTGATGGTTAAGCCAGTCCATCAAAGACAAATCATCTGCCAGACCGCGCAGCAGACTCATCGCAGAGTGGGCATGCAGATTGATCAAACCAGGCAGCAAAGCGTGCTCTGGCATGTCAAGATGTTGTGCGTTGGCATATTGCTGACGCGCCTGATCGGCGGGCAACACCGCAAGAATTTTGTCGTCTTGCATCACCAATGCATGATGCGTTAGTACGCTAGCGCGCGGCTCAACCGGGATCAGATATTGTGGATAAATGCAGGTGATTTTTGTCATAGGATGATGTATGCGGTTGTATAAGTAGAGTGGATTATAGCGGGATGGAAAGAGTTTGAATCTACTAAAGTCTACTATGATCCTAAAACAAAAATGGTTCAATTTCTTTAAAATTTTCAATAACGATTTGCTGCGCTTCGGGCTGCATTTCTTGTTTGAGCGGATCAATATTAAAAGCTTGAAGCAGGTATTTAACTAAGGGAGCCCGTGTTTTTAATATCAGACGTCCTTCCTCCATATCAAAATCGCGTGCAATGATGTCTTGTTGGGCGGTGTTGAGTCGGCGGCTTAATTCGTAGGTTAACTAGGCAGCTTAGAAATAGGTATACGCTTTTTTAATCTGGCGAGATCGTTCACTGCACACAGGCAGCTTAGAAAGCATGTGGCTCGAAGTTATAAATCATGCTCAATCATATTAAATATTCTTTATGTAAATTAATATACTATGGGGGAGTAAATTAATTTGTCCATATAATCATTGGACGTTAGGTGGTATTAATGAAAATAATAGGGGAGTATATTAAATTTGCTTCGAGTTGATGTTGAAAAATAACCATCGTTAATGCCTAGTTTAGCGATGGTTATTTATTCTCTATCTGTAAAACGAGATGCTGCACGAGGTGACTTTCAGCCGCATCCAAACCAAACCTAAAACAAGAAATATCGCTGCGCCATCGGTAAAATTTTTGCTGGTTCGCAGACTAATAATTCACCGTTGGCACGGACTTCATAGGTTTCAGAATCGACTTCCATTTTGGGTGTTAAGCCATTGTGGATCATGTCTTTTTTGCGGACATTGCGGGTGTTTTTAACCGGTATTAGGGTCTTATTGAGTTTGAGTTGT
>JANXTO010000272.1 GCA_025352365.1 Undibacterium sp.
ATAGCCTTTGCACCGGACAATGGCTTGATATTGATACGAACCGCGTTTATTGATAGTTGCCATACTTCTGCTCCAATTGAGGTTGAGGAACAGGGTATAGACACCGGCATTTCAAAAGGAAGTGCAGCAAAATTGCAGCAATAAATCGTTTTAAATGCAAAAAGGCTTACAGTAATTCTGTAAGCCTTTGATTTTATTGGTTGCGGGGGCAGGATTTGAACCTACGACCTTCGGGTTATGAGCCCGACGAGCTGCCAGACTGCTCCACCCCGCGCCTGAGAACAACACTATATCCGATTTTGCTCTTGTCCGCAATGCCTATCTTGGATTTATAAGAGCATCGTCGATGTTGCCAGCACTTTAAAACCATTTTCACGCAATTCAGGTGTAGACAAAATTTGCCACTTTCTGTTTCAATTTTATGAATGAAGAACATCGTGACTGACGGTGATACACTCCTTAAAAATTGGTTATCAACTTCATCCCATCGTCCATTCTTTTATATTTCTTTGCCATGAAATTTTGCTCCGAATGCGCCACCCCTGTTGTAATCCAGATTCCTGCTGACGACACGCGTGAACGCTTTGTCTGTCCTGCTTGCGGAACAATCCATTATCAAAACCCGAAAATGGTCGTTGGCTCCATTCCAGTCTGGGAGCAAGATGGTGAAATCAAAATCCTGTTATGCAAAAGAGCGATAGAGCCGCGTCATGGCTACTGGACCTTACCTGCCGGTTTTATGGAAAATAACGAGACTACCGCCCAAGCTGCGCAGCGTGAAACGGCAGAAGAAGCCGGTGCACATATTCAATTGCATGAATTGTTTTCAATCCTCAACGTGCCGCATGTGCATCAAGTGCACTTGTTTTATCGGGCGACGCTATTAGACTTAGATTATCTGGCAGGTGTAGAAAGCTTGGAAGTCGCTCTGTTTGCAGAAAAAGATATTCCATGGAAAGACATCGCCTTCCCCACTGTAAGCCATACGCTCAAGTTCTTCTTTGAGGATTTTGCCAAGCTCAAGTCTGGCGGCCAATATACGTTGCATGAGCATGACATTTTCAAACCTATGCGCAGCGACTGACAATGTCCAACAATTAAAAGCTAAATCCACAAAAATTTGCGTTGGTAATAGCCGATCCAGATCAAAACAATTCATCACTTAAACTTTCTAAGTAAACAATAATTTCACTTTTACTATTCAAGGCAACGCGCAATGCATAAACCGATGCATTGCTCGACATATCGAGCATTTGTAGCATTACCCAACATAGGCAAACCATGCAGCAACAGGCAGAACGTCTTAAGGTACTCGGCGCTGGTATTTTCAGCTTAATCCTAGCGGTCGGCGTAGCCCGTTTCGCCTATACGCCTTTGCTGCCTATCATGCAAAAGCAAGCCGGACTGGGGGTATCTGAAGCTGGCTGGCTGGCGGCACTCAACTACGCCGGCTACCTGAGCGGCGCTTTAATTGCCTCGCAGATCAGCGACTTGCGGCTGAAAGACCGGCTGTACCGGATCGGCATGGTATTTGCCGTACTTAGTACGATCCTGATGGGGCTGAGCGATCATTTTGCCGTTTGGGCGATTTCTCGCTATGTGGCAGGTTTATGCAGCGCCGCCAGTATGTTGCTGGGGACAGGACTGATTTTAAACTGGCTGATTCGTCACAATCATCGTAGCGAACTGGGCATACATTTTTCTGGTCTCGGGATTGGCATTGCTGGCTGTGCGGCGGCAGTGGCCGTGATGAGTCACTGGCTAGACTGGCGCGAACAGTGGTTTGCTTTTGCTATGATCGGATGCCTTTTGCTAGTCCCTGCATTACGCTGGCTGCCCGCGCCGGATAGCAGTAGCGTGACCAACTCTGGCCAAAAGATGGAAGACCACCCGCCCAGCAGCTTATTTTTAAAATTATTCATGGCGGCTTATTTTTGCACTGGTGTCGGTTACGTTGTCAGTGCGACGTTTATCGTCGCCATTGTTGACCACTTGCCCGGGCTGGCGGGTAAAGGAACCATGATATTTTTGGTGATTGGTCTTGCGGCCACGCCCGCCTGCATACTGTGGGATTTGATGGCGCGCCGGACCGGTGATCTGAATGCGCTGATCCTGGCGGCGGTATTGCAAATCATCGGTATTTTGTTGCCAGTGATGGTGGGTGGACTCGCTGCGTCGGTCGTGGGCGCATTGCTGTTTGGCGGTACTTTTATCGGGATGGTAAGTCTGGTATTGACCATGGCGGGACGTTACTATCCAACGCGTCCGGCAAAAATGATGGGGAAAATGACGATATCTTATGGCGTGGCACAAATCATCGCGCCTATCATTACCGCCTGGTTCGCACTACATCAAGGTAGTTACGCATCGGGTCTATATCTGGCGGCTGGCGCCCTGTCGATTGGTACCGTACTATTAATGATGTTAAAAGCCTTAGAATCGCGCGAAACTCTCCGTAAGCTACAAGCATGACTAAAGTAAATCACAGCAAACAAGCCGCATGATCCCTTGGCTAGATACTGACACCCCTTTTCCGGAAGTAGAAACCGCGCTGCTGGAGATTGATGGCGCGGCTGGCTTACTGGCGGCCGGTGCAGATTTATCGCCAGAACGTTTGCTCAATGCTTACCAGCACGGTATCTTCCCATGGTTTTCTGAAGGGCAGCCGATTTTATGGTGGTCCACTGATCCGCGCATGGTCTTAAAAGTCAGCGATTTTAAACTGTCAGACAGCTTAAAAAAGACGCTCAAAAAAATCGCCAAAGATTCGCGTTGGGAAATCCGCTTCGACAGCGCATTCGAAGAAGTTATGCGGGCATGTGCCGGTCCACGCAGAGATGGCGATGGCATCTCAACCGGTACCTGGATATCAGAAGACATCATCGCCGGCTATGTCGGATTGCATCAGCGAGGCTTTACCCATTCAATCGAAGTCTGGCAAGACGGCCAGTTGGTCGGCGGTGCGTATGGTGTGTGCATCGGTCGAATGTTTTATGGTGAGTCGATGTTTGCACGGGTCACCGATGCCTCTAAAATCGCTCTGGCGCACCTAGTATTTTTCTTACGTAAAAACGATGTGGAAATGATAGACTGCCAGCAACAGACAGCGCATTTAGCGTCTTTGGGCGCCAAACCGATCTCCCGTAACGAATTTATTCTTCACTTGCAACAAGCAATAGCAATGCCGTCTATCTTGGATTGGACGATTGAAAAGTTATTTACCGAACAACGTTGAAATAATCTGATCAAAACGCAACGATAAAAATGCCGTGACACAGCTGAACGAATTACCTTTTTCCAGCATACAGTTTTATGCGACAGCGCCCTATCCATGCAGTTATCTGGATGGCTTGCAGGCGCGCTCGCAAGTCGCGACCCCAGCACATCTCATCAATGCCGACACGTATTCAGAACTGATTAAAAACGGTTTCCGCCGTAGTGGCATATTTATTTATCGCCCGCATTGTGACAACTGCCAGGCATGTACGCCGGTACGCGTCCGAGTCAATGAATTTAGCGTCAATCGTAGTCAGCGTCGCGCTAACAGCAAGCATGGCAAACTGGTCGCCCGGGTCGCCTCATTGACCTATTCGCACGAGCATTATGAGCTCTACCATCGCTATCAAAATCAGCGGCATGCTGGCGGCGGAATGGATCAGGATAGTCGCGACCAATATGCGCAGTTTCTACTGCAAAGCCGTGTCAACACGCGGCTGGTAGAGTTTCGCGACGAGCAAGATGTGCTGCGCATGGTCAGCATCATCGATATCCTGAGTGACGGCTTGTCGTCGGTCTATACCTTTTACGATCCGGATGACAGCAATGCGTCTTACGGCACTTACAATGTGCTGTGGCAAATTCAGCAATGCATAGAATTGAATTTGCCTTATCTGTATCTGGGCTACTGGATTGCTGCCAGCCCTAAGATGGCTTACAAGACCAATTTCAAACCGCTAGACGGCTTGATACAAGGTGAGTGGAAAGCTTTATGATGGGACTTACCCAACATCACCCCAGCTGCCTTACGGCATCTCGCCGAGACAAATTTTTATAAGCCTTGACAGAAACATATACTGACCCGTGTATTTTTTAACGTCTAATAATTCTCTGGACAATCACACCATTTTTTGCCAATACTCCCCTAAAAACAATAAAATTATGCCTGATAAATTACTCTACGCTTTGGCTCGCCCTATCCTATTCTCAATGGACGCAGAGCGAGCGCACAACCTCACCTTGCCTGCATTACGACGCTCTGCCGCCCTGGGTCTGACCAAACTCATCGCCAAACCCGCCAATGATATGCGTACCGTCATGGGCATCCATTTCCCCAACCCCGTTGGACTTGCGGCGGGTTTGGACAAAGATGGCGCGTACATCGATGGGTTGGCCGGGCTAGGATTTGGTTCGATTGAAATCGGCACGGTTACGCCACGCGCCCAGGCTGGCAACCCGAAGCCACGCATGTTTCGCCTGCCAAAAGCCAATGCCATCATCAACCGCATGGGTTTTAATAATGGCGGCGTGGACGCGTTTGTCAGCAATGTGCAGGCGTCGCAGTTTTATCAGGACAAGCAAGGTGTGCTCGGACTTAACATCGGTAAAAACGCCGATACGCCGATAGAACGCGCAGCGGAAGACTATCTGCTTTGCCTGGAAAAAGTCTATCCCTACGCCAGCTATGTGACAGTCAACATCTCATCGCCCAACACAAAAAATCTACGCCAGTTGCAAGATGCCAGCGAAGTCGATGCCTTATTGGCGCAGCTCAAAGAAGCGCAACAAAAACTTGCCGATCATTACAAGCGCTATGTGCCGCTGGCATTAAAAATCGCACCGGATATGGATAGCGAGCAAATCAAAAATATCGCTGGCGCACTATTGCGACACAAGATTGATGGCGTAATCGCCACCAATACCACTATCACCCGCGACGCGGTAAAAGGCTTGGAACATGCTGAAGAGGCAGGCGGATTATCTGGCGAACCGGTATTTGAATTATCGAATAAAGTGATCCGCGCACTCAAATCCGAATTAGGCGATGCCTTACCGATTATTGGCGTCGGCGGGATTTTTTCCGGCGCGGACGCCAAGGCAAAAATCGATGCGGGCGCCGCCCTGGTACAACTGTATTCAGGCCTAATTTATCGTGGCCCAGCGTTAGTCAGAGAATGCGCTGCAGCACTGAAAGCAAATTCAAAATCACGCTAAAGTCATGCTTATCTCAACCTTAGCTCAACTTTAGCTCAGGTTGAGAAAGCACCTTAATATCTTTTTTCATTCTGAATTTTTCGTTCTGAGGATATCAACTTATGCAAACAACTCAACTCGGCAGTAGCGATCTGCAAGTTTCCAAAATCTGTCTTGGCACGATGACCTTTGGCGAACAAAATACGGAAGCCGACGCACACAGCCAACTCGATTACGCATTAGAACGCGGCATTAATTTTATTGACACCGCAGAGATGTACCCTGTCATGCCGCGTGCCGAAACCCAGGGTTCGACTGAGCGTTATATCGGCACCTGGCTCAAAAAATCCGGCAAGCGCAAAGAAATTATTCTCGCTACCAAAGCAGCAGGTCCGTCGCGCGGTTTTGGCTGGATACGTAATGGCGATACCGATCTGACACCGGCCAACATCCGTGCCGCAGTCGAGACCAGCTTGCAACGCTTGCAAACGGATTACATTGATCTGTATCAACTACACTGGCCTAGCCGCAACGCACCGATCTTCGGCCAAAAGTCTTTTGACCCAAAGCTAGAACGCCCCTCGGCAGCCATCGCCGACACGCTGGGCGCGCTCAATGATCTGATCAAAGACGGCAAACTGCGCCAGATCGGCGTTTCGAACGAAACATCTTGGGGCGTCAGTGAATTTATTAAAGAAGCCGATAAGCAATCCGCCAACCGCATTGTCTCTATCCAAAATGCCTACAACCTCGTCAATCGCGGGTTTGAACAAGGACTGGACGAGACCTGCTTCCGCGAAAACGTCGGTCTGCTAGCCTACAGTCCGCTCGCCTTCGGTCAGCTCACCAACAAATATAACGAAGATGCCAACGCAACAGGCCGCCTAACCCGCTTCCCGGCAACCTGGAGCCCGCGCTACATGCGCCCGACCGTATTCGAAGCCAGTAGCCGCTACGCAGAACTCGCCCGCGCCAACGGCATGACACCCGCGCAACTCGCGCTGGCATGGTGCTATTCACGCTGGTTCGTCTCCAGCACGATTATCGGCGCCACGAATTTGACGCAGCTCAAAGAAAATATCGATGCGTTTGAACTCCGTTTGTCAGATGAAGTCATCGCCAAAATCAACGCAATTCATGCAGAGATTTGCAATCCGGGGCAATAAGTTCTTATTTGCCTTGTTGAGGTCTAAAAACTAATGACAAGGCAAAAAATCATTGGCCCCAATAACCAATGCCCTTCGGGGCATTTTTTTCGCCTGCGTATTTTGTATTTTGTAAATTACGTTTTTAACTTATGTGCGTATTGGAATAAATAAATTTTATGTGTTGGGTATCGTACAGAGCGAGCAATAAATGAGGTTTATAAAACAACAATCGGTAATAAAAAAGGACTTAGGCAAAATTGTCCCGCCAAGAGGTAGCGACGAATTTATTACGGCAAGACGCTGCAACGCCGCCGGGGCGGTTTTGCGTAAGTCCTAAGTCCTAAGGGATAACCAGATTTAGCTGGAAGTCACACCAAAACCAGCAAAGTAGCAACTGAACCCACTCACTTCAACAGAGGAACTATATGACCAACTTATTAAAAACAAAAGCAGCAGAATTTGCTTACGATCCAGATAATTTACTGGATACGTTGATCCGCCAATTACATTTTAAAAACGATGCCGCGCTATCCAGAGCGCTGGAAGTAGCACCGCCAGTCATTAGCAAAATCCGTCATCGTAGATTACCCGTTGGCGCATCATTATTGATACGCATGCACGAAATCTCGAACGTCAGCATTAAAGATCTACGCGCATTTATGGGTGACAGGCGCGCTAAATTTCGGATCAGTCCAAAGCATTTCAAACCCAGCGCAAACGATATGAGCAACGCTTAATATCGTCTACGTTGAGCAACATGCGATGACCGGCTTGAAACAAGCTCATACCGGGCATCTTGTTGTATCTGAGCGATGCGTATGCGCACAACACGGTCTCTATGCCGATTCTGTCGCGTTGTTCAGCCCAGCAGGGATTTTTCATGTTGAGCATTGCCCCCTCTCACGCTGGACGGACTTGTCCTGCCAACGTGTAGAACTGCTCGGTGAATGACATTGGCACCGCCTCATCGACGGTGAACTGCCCCTTGCGGATCATGTGCATCAGCTCGATGCCGGCTAGTACAGAGCTGGCAGACCGAAACGATTTGAAGTTAAGCATCGGCCTTGTCACCCGCTTGATGGTATGGTGGTTCTGCTCGAAGATGTTGTTGTTGAGGTAATTGACTTGGCGCACCAAGATCGGCACGTCGCGACCCGCGTTGATCGCATCGATTGCTGCCTTGTTGGCGCCACTCTTATCCATCGCGACCTTGTCCGGATCGCCGTTCGCTCTCATGGCCTTGTCGAAGGGGCGTTTCGCCGCAGCCATGTCTCGCTTAGCCGTCAGCAGGAAGTCGACCGTCTTGCCTTGCTTGTCCACAGCGCGGTAGAGATATTATCGGGAAACGCATTCCTTTAAAGCTCACCATGGCAGGGTAGTCCTCAGTTTTCGGTGCCACGTCTACCTGATCCAGGGGACCGCTCCGTTAATGCGACAGAACCCTGCTTTCTCAATCGTAGTAAGTCAGGTGATTTGCTTATTGCATTGGCCGCACTGCAATCGGCACATTGCACAGATCAATATAGCCTGCGGGGACTTTGTACCAGTCACCACCACGGTTACGTTGTGCCTCAACGATGGCTTTAAAGGTTGGCGTATCGGTGCGTATCACCTCCAATTTAGTACGTTCGGCTTCTGGCACATCAGCCGCGATACGGATTGATTTGATCGGCGTCATGGTCTCGGTTTCTTTATAAAACCCCATGGGGCCGGTACCACGGGGTAAGGTGGTCAGCAGTTCCATGCCCTGCATGACGCGACCAACCAAAGTGATATTTCTGTCCAACTGGCGAGGCGCATGTCCGGTCACTACATACAAGGAGCTGCCGTCACCACTATTGACCTCGTTATCTCTGCCAACCCCGACGCTGGCGTAACAATGTGCCAGCCAGGCAGTACCGGTTTTGGGATCACGTCCAGCCGGAAAGCCATTTGCATGACCAACCTGCGGTGCAAAACCATCTACATCCGGCAAACGAGTGAACGGCAATTTTTTGTCGTATTTGACAGTGAATTCGGGGTCCAGATTTTTACGAGCGCTCTTCATATTGCGCTTACCGGAAGAGTCCTCCCATTCGACCACATAGTTTTCTTGTGAGCGGACGATATCCATACCGTTGAAAAAACCTTCTCTGACCATGGTCTCAATATTTTTCACATGATTAGGCGCAAAGTCAGGTGCAAGCTCGATCACGACTCGTCCCTTTTCCAGATCCATATACAAGGTATTGTTTGGATCAAGTGGTCGCCAGTCACTGGCAGCAGAGGCTTTAATTACATCTGCCATGGTAGGTTTGTCCACCGCTTTTACAGGTGTAGTTGCAGGTGTAGTGGCAGATGTCTTAGCCAAGAGCTTAGTGTCACTAGCGAGAGCAGTATTGACCCAGGCAACTGAGAGCAACAAGCTGGTGGTAGTTAATACGGCGCCAGCCAGCTTTATTTTTTTATAGAGATGCGAAACAGAATTTTGTACAGATGCGTGCATAGCGTGACTCCAAAAGAATAACGAATACTGTGGACTTACCAAGAGAAATTGCCTGATGAGCAAGATTATTGAAGGTACGCGATAGGTAGAAATTTGTCTAGTGTCTGTGATGTCCAGCAGGCTACATAGGGTACAAAATGCAACGCGTATTTGCATTGCGTTTGAACGAAAAGCTGAATGAGACTGACTGAAAATATTTTTTATAAACGAGCTAAAAATCTGACGCGCTTGTTATGATCAATGTTTAGAAAAAGCATCCCAATTTATGAAACCTACTCGTTCAGGATTTACCTTAATAGAACTGATGGTCGTCGTCGCGATTATTGCTATCTTAGGGGCTGTGGCTTATCCCTCAATTCAATTGCGCGTCATTCGACAGCAAATCGAATCTATTACCCCCCTCACTGATGTCGCAAAGAAACCTATCGCCGCAGCATGGGCATCTACACAAAAAATGCCAGCTGATAATGCCGCTGCTGGTTTGCCGAGTGCCGATAAAATGGTCAGCAATTTTGTGAGTGAGGTGAAAGTACAAGATGGCGCAATCAATATTACCTTCGGCAACCAGGTGAATAACGCGATCAAAGGCAAAGTATTAACGATGCGCCCTGCTGTCGTTACAGATGCACCGATTGTGCCAGTCACTTGGGTATGCGGCGCAGCAGATGTGCCCGACAAAATGACGGTGTTAGGTGTTGATCAAACTACGGTTCCGGCAGGGATGCTGCCACTTAGTTGCCTGAAACGGGTGAAGTAGTGCACGGATAATCATTGGACGCTTCAATAGAAACTTTCAATACATTTCTAATTCCATCTGAATATGTAAGCTCATTGTTTTAGTTTTTCACATTGGCCATTTTTGAACGGGCCACCAGCACGCGTCCATCCCTCCCCGGGTGAAGTTTGCGAGCAAATTTCAATCGACTCAGTCTTGCTGCGCCATTTATACCAATCAGCTGGCGCAGCGATTGCGCTGGCGGCTAGCAGCATCCCAATTGATAGCAGTGACTTGAATAGATATTTCACTTTGAGTCTCTTTTACCTAAGCCAATTAGAGTAAATATGGGCAGCAATACATCTAGCTTAGCTTAATTTTAGCTATTGCTAAACACATCGCAAGATCATCTTTTGGACAATTTATAAACCAAATAAAAATGCAAATAAAAAAACCTGCCGAAGCAGGTTTTTTAAAAATTTAGTAGCAATTATTTTTTAGTACGACGCATTACGCCAAAAGCCAACAGACCTAGACCAAACAAAGCCATTGTTGCTGGTTCTGGTACTGCACCTGCTGCGATCGTTACGTTTTTAATTTGAACAGAGCCATCAAACGAAGCTTGACCTGGCGCATGTGCAAACTCAACTTTTTTGATCAAACTGTCAGAAGTAATGCCATAAAAGCCGGTTGGATTAGTAATAGCTAAAACGGAATTATCACCAAAAGTAATATATTCGTTGTAACCGGAGTTGATAGACAGATTGACGGAGAAACCATAAACGCCGTTAGCTGTACCGAAATTAGTTCCAGTCAAATCAATATAGCCAGATCCGTTACAACCCCAGCAAAGACCACCGCCGGTAATGATATTCCAGTTTTGGAAGCCAGTAGAAACATAGCCGATGTTGCCGATAGAAGCCGCTTTAGCTTGAGCGTTGTTCAAAATTTCAAAATTGCCGCCATTCCAGGTTGCAAAATTATCTGTTTCTGCCTGATTAACCGATTGCAAGAAACTAGCTTGGCTTGCATAGTTAATATAACTTGCGTGCGCGCTGCTGATGGCAACCAGTGCAATTCCGGTGGTCAATACTAAACTTTTTACTAATTTATTCAAAAAACGCATTGTTTTCTTTCTGGAGGTTAGCTAACTTTAAATGTCTTACCATTACCTTAAAGCAATAAACATGCCCAAAAGAAATAATTATTTAAATCAATAGCTTAGTCAGGATTATTCTCGAGCAAAAAACTAAGTGTAAAATTTTTCGACAAAATTAATACTTAAAGCATGAGATATTCAGCACCCAACGATCGCACGCCTTCGTCACCCCTCTTCAGTCTTTTGTTAACATTGGGTATGTTTTTAAACAGATCATTTCTTGAGTCGCTTTATTACTTAATATTTTACATACTCCCTTATAAAAATATGAAATACGCTGAATTGTCCAATGAATGCATGGACAACAAAAATATACTCCATGTGAGTATACATTAAAGTATATTCATCATCACTCAAACTTGCATGCCCACCGCTACCTCAGCACAGCTGTTTTCTCTAAACGACCGTTAAAAATATATTTATACAAATAACGTCTATCCATATGTCAAAACTACATATAAGCAAATAAAGACTAAGTAGTTTGGATTAAAGCTCAGACTCTTTACTATGCTGTTACTTTCAACATGGTGATATGAACGGGGTAGTATGGATTTAGGCTATGTAGCGTCCGGTTTTGCAGTAGGTATTTTGGTAGGACTGACTGGCGTTGGTGGCGGATCGCTGATGACACCTTTGTTGACTCTGCTGTTTGGCGTGTCACCCACCGTTGCGGTCGGTACCGACTTAGCATTTGCGTCGATTACTAAGGCGACCGGCACTTTTACCCATCGCTTACGTGGCACAGTGGACTGGCATGTGGTGCGCTTGCTGTGTTACGGCGCCCTTCCGGCGGCATTGATTGCTACGCTGAGCCTGAAACATTTTGGCGCTCTGGATAAAGAAATCGGTCAGATTATTCGTTATTCTATTGCTGGTTCGGTGCTGTTGACCGTGGTCGCCTTACTGTTTAAGTCTAAAATGCTGGCATGGCTTAATCGTCATCCAGAGAAGCAATTGCAAGGTACGCAATTGGCTGCGGCAACCATCGTTTCTGGCGTTTTGCTGGGCACCTTGGTAACCGTTTCTTCTATCGGCGCCGGTGCAATTGGCGCGACCTTGCTGGTGATGTTGTACCCACGGATGTCTGCTGCGCACATTGCGGGGACTGACATTGCTTATGCGGTGCCACTGACTGCCATTGCTGCCGTCGGTCACTGGTGGTTAGGATCAATCAACTGGGAGTTGCTGGGTACCTTGTTAATAGGTTCATTGCCTGGCATTACGATAGGCTCCATGGCGGCGCGTGCCGTACCAGAAAAATTTTTGCGTGGACTGCTAGCGACAACCTTAACTATTGTTGCCGCTAAGCTGGTTCTTTAAAATGTAATTTTGAGAGTATTTTTTTCAGGACCTCACAATGTATCGCTACGATCAACACGATCATCAAATTATCAAAGAACGTATCGCTCAATACCGCGATCAGGTACGTCGCCGCTTGTCGAACGAATTGACGGAAGAAGAGTTCTTACCGCTGCGTTTGCAAAACGGTTTATACATGCAGCGCCATGCCTACATGTTGCGTGTAGCAGTACCTTACGGCATGTTGTCTTCTACCCAGATGCGTAAGTTTGCCCACATCGCACGTAGATACGATCGCGGTTATGGCCACTTTACGACACGTCAAAATATCCAGTACAACTGGATCACACTGGAAGAAACGCCGACCATTTTAGAAGAACTGGCATCGGTAGAAATGCACGCCATTCAAACATCTGGCAACTGTATGCGCAATATCACTTCGGATGAATTTGCTGGCGTTGCTGCGGATGAGATCATTGATCCACGCCCTTATGCAGAAATTTTGCGTCAATGGACAACCTTCCATCCAGAGTTTGCGTATTTACCGCGTAAATTTAAGATCGCTATCAATGGTTCCTTAGAAGATCGTGCTGCGATTGCTGTGCATGATATCGGTTTAACGGTGGTGCATAACGATCAAGGCGAAGTCGGTTTTAAAGTAATGGTTGGCGGCGGCATGGGTCGCACACCGATACTTGGCAGCGTGATCCGTGAGTTTTTGCCGTGGCAACACGTGATGACTTACCTAGAAGCGATCCTGCGTATTTATAACCAATACGGTCGCCGTGACAACAAGTACAAAGCGCGTATCAAAATCCTGGTAAAAGCCATCGGCGCTGATGTATTCGCCCAGCAAGTAGAAGAGGAATGGGCCGACATAAAGGATGGTCCAGCGACTCTGACGAAAGAAGAATTGCAGCGTGTTGCGTCTTACTTCAGTACGCCCGCGTATGCCACATTACCTGCAACTGATGCTAGCTATGAACAGCATAAGCAAGACAATAAAGCCTTCACAAATTGGGTAAAACGTAATGTCAAACCCCATAAAGTAGCGGGTTATGCAAGCGTAGTCTTGTCATTGAAAAAGCCAGGCGTGCCGCCAGGTGATGCAACTGCGGAGCAAATGGATTTTATGGCGGATCTGGCAGATCGTTATAGCTTCGATGAACTACGCGTCACACATGAACAAAACATTGTGCTGTCTGATGTACAGGAATCTGTCTTATTCGCGCTCTGGCAAGAAGCAAAAGCGCATGGACTGGCAACGCCGAATGTTGGCTTATTGACCGACATGATTTGCTGCCCGGGTGGTGATTTCTGCTCGCTGGCAAATGCAAAGTCAATTCCGATTGCGCTCGATATTACAGACCGTTTCGCCGATCTCGACTATCTGCATGATATCGGTGATTTAGAACTCAATATGTCGGGTTGTATTAATGCCTGTGGTCATCACCACATCGGCAATATTGGTATCTTGGGTGTGGACAAAGATGGTAGCGAGTTCTACCAGGTCTCGATTGGCGGTGCGCAGGGCAACAAAGCCGCGATTGGCAAAATCATCGGTCCATCATTCTCGGCAGGACAAATGCCAGAGGTGATCGAACGTATTATCCAGGTGTATTTACGTGACCGTATTGAGAACGAACGTTTTATCGATACAGCTCAGCGTTTAGGCATTGTGCCGTTTAAAGAATATGTCTATGCAACACCGATCAAAACGCTGGAACATTACGGCGAAGATGCTGGTGCGGCAGTGTCGTACTGATCTACTCTAGGACTTATGCAAAATTGTCTAAGCACGGCGTAGCGACGAAGATAGTACTTTAGTACAGCTAGGAGCTGCAACGCAGCTGGGGCAGTTTTGCATAAGTCCTGTATTTTTGAGAAAGAATTTATATGCGTGAAATTATCAAAGATAAGACCATCGTTCAGGACGACTGGGCAGTATTACGCTTAGCTGAGGGAGAGACGCCAGATGCTGTCGCCATTCCAACGGGCAAAGTCATTGTGCCGCTAAAAGTATGGCAATTGCAACGTGAAGTATTGGCTAAACGTCAGCAAGAATCGCAAGATATCGCCGTCTGGTTTGGTAGTGACGAACAAGCGAAAGAATTGAAAGAAGACCTTTCACTATTCAAATTATTGGCAGTTGATTTTCCTAAATTTTCGGATGGCCGTGGTTACTCGATTGCCTACAATTTAAGATCACGTTTTGGTTTTACAGGTGAAGTACGCGCAATCGGTGATGTGTTACGTGACCAGTTATTTTATATGCAGCGTGTTGGATTTAATGCCTTTGCAACGCGTGAAGATCGCAGCATTCAAGACGCTATCAAAGGTCTGACTGACTTCAGCGAAAAGTATCAGACCTCATGGGATGAGAAGAATCCGCTGTTCCGTCGTGAGCATAGGACTACGGAGCACATATGAGCGATATTACAAATGAGCTAGCCGATAAATTGTCAGATAAATTATTAGATACTAAGGCCACGCTACAACGCATTGCTACAGAATTTTCCCCGGCAGTGTTTGCGTCTAGCCTAGCGGCAGAAGATATGGTACTGACCGATCTGATCTTACGCAGCAACCTTACTATCGGTATTTTTTCGCTTGAAACAGGTCGCTTGCATGCAGAAACTTTAGGTATGCTGGACAAGATCAAAGAAGTCTATGGTTCTGAGATTCATTTATTTAAACCCGAACCAGAAGCAGTTGCAAATTACGTTGCGCAAAATAGTTTAAACGCGTTTTACGATAGCGTAGAAATGCGCAAAGAATGTTGCCGTATCCGTAAAGTAGAACCACTCAATCGCGCATTGTCTGGCAATAAAGCTTGGGTGACAGGACAGCGCCGTTCTCAGGCAGCAACGCGTACAGAACTCGCTGTGCAAGAAGATGATGCGGCGCATGGTATGCAAAAATTTAATCCCTTGGCCGATTGGTCAGAGGAAGATGTCTGGCACTATATTCGCACTAATAATGTGCCTTACAACCCTTTGCATGATAAAGGCTACCCATCAATTGGTTGTGAGCCGTGTACTCGCGCAATTACGCCCGGTGAGGATGTACGCGCAGGCCGCTGGTGGTGGGAAAATCCTGAATCAAAAGAATGTGGTTTACATGTGGTTGATGGCAAGCTCATCAGAATTAAATCTGTTGCCTGAAGATAGATAAATAAATAGTGATAGCTAAGCAGTGGTAACTCAAAAGTCATAGCCCAACAGTCAAAAGAAGATTATGAATACAGTCGTGGAAAAACAATTTATCGATGCAGCGAGTAATCGCCATCTGGATTGGCTAGAATCCGAAGCCATCCATATCATGCGTGAAGTCGCTGCAGAGTGCGCCAATCCTGCCTTACTATTTTCTGGCGGGAAGGATTCTGTTGTGATGCTGCGTATCGCAGAGAAGGCTTTTCGCCCGGGCAAATTCCCCTTCCCTTTAGTGCATATTGATACGGGTCATAACTTTGCCGAGGTCATCACTTTCCGCGATAAAAAAGTAGCTGAACTGGGTGAACGATTGATTGTTGGGTCGGTGGAAGACTCAATCAAACGCGGCACAGTGCGTTTGCGGAATCCCTTAACCGATTCTCGTAATGCAGCCCAGGCTGTGACATTACTGGAAACCATCGCGACACATAAATTTGACGCTTGTATGGGCGGTGCGCGCCGTGATGAAGAAAAAGCGCGTGCAAAAGAACGGATATTTTCCTTCCGTGACGAGTTCGGCCAATGGAATCCAAAAGCGCAACGACCAGAGTTGTGGGACTTGTATAACACTCGCGTCCATCCTGGCGAAAACATGCGTGTGTTCCCTATTTCTAACTGGACTGAGCTGGATGTCTGGCAATATATCGCACGTGAAAAATTGGAATTGCCATCCATTTATTTTGCTCATGAGCGTCAGGTTATTCCACGCAATGGCTTATTAGTCCCTTTGACAGAGTTGACACCAGCACGCGATGGCGAAACGGTAGAAACACAAGTGGTTCGTTTCCGTACCGTCGGTGATATCTCTTGCACCTGCCCGGTGTCATCCGACGCTACGACAGTAGATGCCATCATTGCAGAGACAGCGATTACCCAAATCACCGAGCGCGGTGCAACCCGCATGGATGATCAGACATCAGAATCCTCAATGGAAAAACGTAAAAAAGAAGGATATTTCTAATGGCTACTTTGAATACGGCTGTGGCACCCACTTTAGCTGAGACTACCAGAGAACGCGGGCTACTACGCTTCATCACCGCAGGCTCAGTTGATGACGGCAAGAGTACGCTGATTGGTCGCTTGTTGTTCGACAGTAAGGGTATCTTTGCTGATCAGTTAGATGCCATGTCACGAGCCAAACATAAACGTACTGTAGGCGACACCATTGACTTATCCTTGCTGACCGATGGTTTAGAAGCCGAGCGTGAACAAGGTATTACGATCGACGTTGCTTATCGTTATTTTGCAACGCCTAAGCGCAAGTTCATCATTGCTGATACACCAGGACATGAGCAATACACACGCAATATGGTGACAGGCGCATCCACCGCTGACGCTGTGATCATTTTGATTGACGTTTCTAAGGTCAAATTAGGTGATGACGGCAGCGTGGATTTACTCACACAAACCAAACGCCACTCGACTATTGCGCACTTGCTGCAAATCGAACATGTCGTTGTTGCTGTAAATAAAATGGATTTGGTTAATTACGATCAAACTGTTTATGATCGCATCGTCGCTGCCTACCAAACATTCGCACAACAATTGGGCCTGAAAGATATTCACCCGATTCCGCTCTCTGCGTTGGCTGGTGATAACGTCGTTACGGCGAGTGACAAGCTGGCTTGGTATCAAGGCCCGACCTTGATTGAGTTACTGGAATCACTCAGCGTGTATGACGATTGCCATGACGAGCCGTTCCGTTTTCCGGTACAACTGGTAGCGCGTCATAACGGTCATGAAGCCAATGATTTCCGTGGCTATATGGGTCGAATCGAAGCTGGGAAAGTCAGCGTCGGTGACAAATTAGTAGTACAGCCTGGCGGACAATCTGCGACCGTCAAAGAGATTTTGACACTGGATGGTTCTTTACCATTTGCAGTAGTTGGTCAGTCTGTGACGATCTTGCTGGACGAGTATCTGGATATTTCACGCGGTGACATGCTGGCCTCTGCTAGTCGCCCCGCAACTCAGCTTAAAACATTGCAAGCCGATTTGTGCTGGTTGTCAGAAGATGCGATGGATATTGGCCGCAAATATTGGATTAAACACACGACCAAACAAGTGGCGGCAAAGGTAACGGCAATTGATACCTTACTAGATATCAACACGCAGGAGCGACGCGCTGCAACAACGCTAAAACTCAATGATATAGCTACCGTCACGATCAACGTGGCACAACCATTGGCGGTTGATGCCTACGATGACTTGCGTTCGACTGGTGCGTTTATTTTAATTGATGAAGTGACCCACCAGACAGTGGCGGCTGGTATGATCAAATTAACTGAATCTACAGTCTAAGCTGACAAAACAAACTGACGAAACTATTATGCAAAAACCGGGCGGCAAAGTTTATTTAATTGGTGCTGGCCCCGGTGCTGCTGACCTCATTACCGTACGCGGTGCTCGCTTGCTTGCGCAAGCAGAGGTTGTTTTGCATGATGCCCTGGTAACACCAGAAATGCTGGCACTTTGCCCGCAAGCGGTAAAAATTTCAGTCGGTAAACGTAGTGGCCAACGCTCTGCCGCACAATCGCAAATCAATCAACAAATCCTTGAATGTGCACAGCACTACGGACTTGTGGTGCGCCTTAAAGGTGGCGACCCTATGTTGTTTGGGCGTGCCGATGAAGAGCTTACAGCCATGGAACAAGCAGGTATTGAGTATGCCATTGTGCCTGGCATCACCACTGCCGTTGCCGCTGCAGCCAGCGCCTGCCAGCCATTGACCAAACGTGGCGTCGCCCGCAGCGTTGCTTTCTTTACCTCCAGCACAGCATCGGATGAAACATCAGATACTCGCATACCAGAATGCGATACCTTGATTCAATACATGGGTGGCAAAGAAGCGGCATTAACAGCACAGAGGTTGCTGGCTTCAGGCTATCAATCGGACTTACCAGTCGTCGTGATAGAAAATTGCAGTCGTCCAAACGAGCGTATTTTGCGACTGCAATTAAAAGAATTAGAAGATGGCCTTAGCGATTGCGAAGGCCCGGTACTGGTAATGATAGGTAAAGCAATGAGAAGCAGATTCAGCCAAACTTAGTCCAGAATCTGAACCTGCCGCCAGCACTAGCCATACGCCTAGTCCGACCATACCTTAAATTACATCACTTTAATGCAATAGTCACGAATTGCAGCCAACACCATAGCGTCCTCACCGACAGCTTCTGCGACCTTGATTGTCAAGCCGGTATAGTCCGATCTTAGCTGATCAAGCAATATCGGCAAGTCACGCAAAACATGACCGCCCCGTCCCAAAAAAATAGGCACGATGCTTATTTCTATAACGTCATTGTCTACCATCTGCTTGACCAAATCTGGCAAGCTCGGCGTCATAAATTCTAGAAACGCCAAGGCGACCGTGACATCGGGCAAACTAGCCTGAGTCATTTGCTGCAAGCGTTGAAAAGGTGCAGCCCACCGTGGATCACGTGCACCATGCGCGAATAAAATCTGAGCTCGTTTTTTGATTGTCACGATTAATGTCTCTCCACCATCCACAATGCAATTATTGCTAGTATTAAAAATATGATACTGGGTACTAACGCCGTCACTAGTGCAGGCCACGTATTTAACATACCTACGTGAGAGAACAGACTATTAGTGAGATAAAACACCAAGCCAATCATAATGCCACTAAATATTTTTAAGCTGATACCACCACTACGGGCATGCAGATAAGCAAATGGCAGAGCCAAGGCCATCATTACCAGTGTGGCAAACGGGTAGGTTAGCTTTTTCCAAAAGGCGATTTCATAACGTTTGGTGCCTTGCTTATTGTCCGCAAGATGCTTGGTGTAAGCGGCCAAATCAAATGCTGACATCCTATCTGGATCTACGAACAGCACAGATAAAATATCAGGGGTAATCTCTGAAATAATATCCATCGTTGCCATTTTTTTGCTGAATACAGCCGCAATGTCCGGTGTCGATAAACTTTTTGGAAACGAGGTTTGACTCACATTGGACAAGCGCCAGACATTGCCGCCAATATATTCAGCATTTTCTGCCAAAATTTCTGTACTTAAATGGAACTGCTGATCCAGTTCTAGCAATTTAACTCCGACCAATTGCCCCTTAGGCAGGATTTGTTTTACATTTAAAAAACGAGATCCAACAACGTTACCAGTTAACCCATGCTCTCGCAGTAAATCTTTAGTCCACAAACCAGATCTGAATTCTTGGGTCACCGAACTATTTAGTGCACTGAGTTTGATTTTTTCAGCCAACCTAGTGGTCACAGGCGAGACAAATTCACCAAAAACAAAAGTAACCACGACAAATAACAAACCAATTTTTGCCAGCATGCTGCCAACCATTCCGGTGGACATACTAGCTGCCCGCATGATAGTAAATTCAGAGTTAGATGCGAATTGAGCAAGCACATAGATGGTGCCAATCAACACGGCAATTGGCATAAACTCATAGAGATAACCAGGCAAACCTAGCAATACGTATTGCACCGCCTGTTGCAGCCGATAGCCAGTATTGTTGATCGACTGAAGTTCTCCCATCAGATCGAAAAATGCAAAAAGAGACAGCAAAGCCACCATCACAAACAGGACAGAGCGAATAATTTCTACGCCAAAATAACGCTGTAAAACTCTCATAGTGCACACTTTTCTTTATGGTCTTTGCGACGCAGAGCAAATTTAGCTCTTGACCATATTACTGAAGGATGCCAATTACTGTTAACATTTAAACGCCACGATAACATCAACATCACCGATATCATCGCGAATAAATGCAGTGGCCACCAGGCTTTTCCAAAACTGAAACGTCCCTGAACAACGGTCGCTTGCATAATATTAACGAAAGTTAAATACATGATCACGAGTAACAGCGCCACAATCACGTTCGCAGATCTACCTACTCTTGGATTAACAAATCCCAATGGTATGGCCATCAACAACAAAACGATACTCATCAAAGGCAAAGAGACTCTCCACAATAACTCGCCGCGATTGAAGTTGGTCGGATTGTCTAACAACTGCTTTAAAGGGAGTGACTTCGCTGATTTGTCGCCCATTTCTGCCGTGGTCTGCGCAGAAACTAAAATGCCATATCGTTCAAATTGCATCATCTGAAAATCTGGCTCCGTCGCTAAGCCATCGTAACGGCGCCCCTGACTCATCAATAGAAATTTATCGCCATGGGCGTCTATTTCCATTTTGCCTTCCTTGGCAACCACGATGCTGGACCGTCCGTTAGTGAAGGTATTAATAAAAATATTTTGTACTTTACTTAGATCGCCTGCTACACCTTCGACAAAAAAGATGCGGTCAGTTGATGCAGACTCTTGGAATTTTCCGGGGGACACCTTTGCGATATCTTCTCGCTTCTCATATCGTTCTTTTAATTCTGTACTTTGACGATTTGCCCACGGTGTAGCGACTAAACTTAGTATCGCTGTCGACACAATAATAGGTAAGCCGAACAGCAAGACTGGAGTAATCCATTTACTAAGACTTACACCTGAGGCAAACCAGACTACCATTTCGGAATCTTGATAAGATCGACTTACGACCATTAAGACAGAAATAAAACCGGTCAAAATTAATAAAATAGGCAAATACTGCAAAGCAGAAAATCCTATTAATTGCACCACATCTGATGATGCGACTTTGCCACCCGCGGCGAGGCCGAGGATTTTAATCAACATCCAAGTAACAGTGATAGTAAAGAGAATCGTGAAGACAGCGCCTGCGGCACTGAGTAATTCACGTCGAAGCGCGCGCTGAAAAATCATGGAGGGTTATAATATCGTTTTTACGAGACTTACAAAGAGGAGTAATACGTGGACTTTAGCATAAAAACATTCGACGCCAAAAGCACTGTGGATGCCACCAAAACTGGCTGCGTAGTTGTAGGCGTATTCGAAAACAAAAAATTATCCGCCTCTGCTTCCGCATTGGATAGCAAAGGCGACATCGCTGCTGCACTCAAATCCGGTGACATCACAGGCAAAATCGGCTCATCAT
>JANXTO010000279.1 GCA_025352365.1 Undibacterium sp.
GTCACAGTATCCAATTGAAATTTACGCGTTGCCAAACGAGCAGCAACGGTGTCGATGTCTTTGCGGAGGAGTTGAATGTCGATCATAGAATACTTGAGCCAGGTTAAAGGTAGTTGCAATGTAGTCGCAATGTAATTGAGCTGCGTATTGTACCAAGGGCGAGCTTGAATATTGCAACTTCGTGAAACTTCGTCAAGTACAGCTAAGGCTTAGCTTTTTTGCTTGTAATACTAACGGGAGCGTCTAACATCTTTCAATACCAATACCGTAATAGGCAAAAAAACGTAGCAATACCTCAGTATTGCTACGTTTTGTCATGATGTATATGCTTAAATATGAAGTTTTTTTGAAGTCCCGCCTTCGGATTTTTAGCTCGCTTGAAGAATCAAACCTCAGAAAATACCGGCTCTTGCACCATCGTCGGCTGCTGCACCTGTACCACGTCATGCCAGCTAATTAGACGTAATTCACCGCTGGCATCTTCTACCAAAGCCGACAAGCTTTCTACCCAGTCGCCATCATTGCAGTACATCACGCCATCAATATCTCTGATTTCCGGTTTATGAATATGACCGCAGATCACGCCGTCCAAACCACGTTTGCGTGCTTCATCGGCTAAGGCATTTTCAAATGAGCTGATATAGCTGACGGCATTTTTGACTTTGAGTTTAAGGTATTGCGATAGCGACCAATACGGTAAACCAGCGCGGGCGCGCCAGTTATTAAAGACTTGATTGAACTTCAGAATCACGGTGTAAAGACTATCACCCACATACGCCAACCACTTGGCGCAAGCAATCACGCCGTCAAAACGGTCGCCGTGCAACACCAGCATACGTTTGCCTTGCGCAGTGACATGTACCAGTTCATCTCTGACTTTGATACCGCCAAAATCAAGGTCGATGAATTGGCGTATCGATTCATCATGATTGCCAGGGACAAAAATGACATTGGTCCCTTTCTTCGCTTTTTTCAGTACGGTTTGCACCACATTGTTATGGACTTGATCCCAATACCAGCGGCGTTTGAGCTGCCAGCCATCAATGATATCGCCGACCAGATACAAATTCTCTGACTCGGTCGCCTGCAAAAATTCTAGCAAGCGGGCAGCCTGGCAACCAGTGGTTCCTAAATGCAGATCGGATATCCAGATAGTGCGGAAGCGCACCACATCTTTTTTGCTGGTTTTAAACAGTTTTTGATTTAAGAAGTGGTCGCCAGGTTTCATTATGCATTCTCCTCAGTACCGTAATGTTTAGCGTAACGATTATCCAAATTTGACAAAGGCAACATCACAAACAAGTCGGCGCAGTGGAAGTCCGGGTCCCAAGCAGGATCACCACAGACCCAGGCGCCGGCGCGCAAATATCCTTTAAGCAACGGCGGAATGCGTGCGTCATGACCAACATCCATCTCATCTATCGGAAATGGTAAATGCGGCGTAACCCGATATTCCAGAGGAGCAAAGTCGTCCTCTTTGAAATTGCGGTAAATCGCTGCCGCATTGTGGCCGCCATCCGTCAGACTAATACTGGCGCAGCCGATCAGATAGGTGCAGCGCTCACGACGCATATACGCTGCTAAGCCAGCCCACAACATCATGATGACTGCACCGCTGCGATAATCAGGGTGAATACAAGCACGCCCTGCCTCAGCGATGCTGCTGCGAATATTTTGCAGGCGAGACAAATCGAATTCTGTTTCGGAGTAATAGCGGCCGATATGTCGTGCTGCCGTTGGACCAAGAATACGATAGGTACCGACGACTTTTAAGGTCTTGGTATCGCGCACAATCAGATGATCGCAATGCTCATCGAACTCATCTTTATCAAGACCATCGGGATTAGTTAAGGCAGATAAGCCCATTGCCTCGATGAATACTTTATAACGCAGGCGCTGGACTTCTTTAATCTCTTTGGCGGTACTCGCCAGACTTAAACTTAATTTAGAAAAACTAGGATTGGCATCAGCAGGTATCGTGAGTAATCTCATATTGTCATCCTCTTCTTCATCCTATTTCAATTAATCTTAGACAATCTCATCTTGGGCATTGTGCTTTTAGACGGACGAAGATTAAATGAGGATTACTTCAACAAGATGACAGTTTGATGTCGCTTTTATGACAAGCAAAAATACAACAGGCTCAGTCCGTTATGGGCTGAGCCTGTTGGGGTATAGCTAATTAAGTATGGCTAATTAAGCTCGCTGCTTATGTCATGACTGGCAGCGATTTTATGATTTTTAAAAAATCACTTTTCTTTCTTAGGACGTCCTGCCTTCAATGGTGCTAAGCCTGCAATCAAAGTTTTGAGGGAAGTGAGATCCGTCTTATTCAGCAAGACCAGGCCTATACGTAGCAATTGGCTTTTCTTAACTTCAATCCCTGCACTTAGACAAGCTTTTTTCACATGGCTTAAAACGACATATTCAGATTCTGGCATGGTGAAACTATCACGCACCAGTTTCTCTTTTTTGGCTTTTTCTTTATGCGCAGTCGCTGCACTTAATTTAGCAGCAGGCTTTGTTGCGACCTTAACTGCTACAGACTTCACCACCGGTTTAGGTGTAGCCGATTTTGCAATTTTTACGGTGTTTGGCTTAGCTAATACTTTTGTTTTTACCGCTGACTTTGCCGCTTTAGTAACTGGCTTTGCTTTTGCTACCGCTACTTTTTTAGCTACAACTTTTTTAGCTACCGCTTTCACTTCTTCCTTTACGACAGGCGCTTTTGGCATCGTTTCTGGATTGGACGCCAGCTTTGCTGCTGTAGCAATTTTCTTTGCAGGGACTACAGCAGTTTTAATCACTGGCTTGTCTGCGCTGTCATCTAAAACTGGTTTTTTATTTGCAGTAGTAACCATTAATATCTCCAAAAAATGTAAACATATAAATAATATAAACTATTTATCTCAAACAAACAAATTAAAATTTATCCGGATTTTTAGCTAAACGAATATTCAAATCAAATATTTAGATTGATTAAGCCTAGTGTTTTTACGTGACGCTCCTGTGACATGGCATAAAATTAACTATTTTAGTGATGCAGTAATGATCGATATCAATCATCGGATAGTCGTTATAATCCGAGTTTTTTACAGCAGTATTTTTTTACTCTAAGTCTATTATGAAATTTGCACACAACATCACCAAACGAGTTAGCTTACTCGCCTTGCTCAATCTGGCATTACTCGCACCCATCGCACCCATCCAAGCGGCGACTATGAACGGAGCTGGTTCTTCTGCCGCTGCGCCGCTGTATAACACCTGGGCAGAAGCATATGCCAAGAAAAATGGCGATGTACTGGATTACAAGCCAATCGGCTCATCCGGTGGGATTAAGCAAATCAAGGCGAAGGAAGTTGACTTTGGTGCAAGTGATGTTGCACTGAGTCCGGCTGATTTAAAAAAAGATCAACTGATACAGTTCCCCTCCGCGATTTCTGGTGTGGTGCCCATCGTCAATTTACCAGGGGTCAAATCGGGCGAACTGCGTTTAACCGGTGATGTATTAGCGGCTATTTTCTCTCGTCAAATTGTGAGCTGGAATGATGCAGCAATCACTGCTCTCAATCCAGAAATTAGTCTGCCGAAGAAAAATATTGAAGTCATCGTGCGTCAAGACGGATCAGGAACAACCTATAACTACACTGATTACTTAGGAAAGATGAGCAAGGATTGGCAAATAACGTATGGCAAAAATTTTACGATTACCTGGCATAAAGATTTGACTCAAGTCAAAGGTAGTAGCGGCATCGTTGCGACACTTAAAAAAACACCCTATTCAATCAGCTATGTCGATTACAACTATGTGCTGCAAGACAAGCTCAGTAGCGTTCAATTAAAAAATCGTGATGGGAAATTTTTGGAGCCAACAGCTGAAAGTTTTGCTGCCGCGCTCAACGCTAGCCAATGGAAATCTAAAGCCATGTTTGATGAGATGCTGACAGATAAACCAGGTCCCAACGCTTGGCCCATCACGATGGGGACATTTGTGATCATGCCGCAAGTGACCAACAACTCAGACAAAACATTGGCGGCGATTAAATTCTTTACCTGGGGATTTATGCACGGCGATCGATTTGTAAATCACGTGGATCTGGTGCGTTTGCCGGATGCGATCCAGGCAAGAGTATTTAAAGAAATGACGACGATTGTTGATACCAACGGCAAGCAATTACGCTGGATTTTGGAATAAAATTTTTTAAAATAATCAGCTAATTTATCGTAAAAAAATGGAGCGCATTTGCAGGACAAGCAACCGCTCTATTAGATATCCAAATAATATACTCCCCATTATTTTTACTAAATAGTGCTCATTGTCCAGGTAATACATTGACAACTCATATTTACTCCTACTCAGTATATTAGATACAGTCATCCAAGATGATGCGTACATTCAATACAATCTTGGATCGGCTCAACGCAAGATTATTTTTTATTTGGCAGCAGAAGTGACCGGACGAATCCTCACCAAAGCGACCGAGAACGCACCGCAAATCAATAAAGTACCTGCCAGCCGAACCACATTTTCGGGATTACCACCCAACCAGCTTTGGTAATACAAAGGCAAGGTAAAAATCTGAATGATCATCGGGATCACAATAAACATATTAAAAATCCCCATGTAGACACCTGTACGCTCCGCCGGAATACAGCCAGCCAGCATGACATAAGGGTTCCCCATAATGCTTGCCCAGGCCATACCGACACCAATCATCGGAATAAATAATAACGAAGGTGTATGGATCATAGGAATACTCAACATGCCAAGTCCCGCCAGAGTCAAGCAGATTGCGTGCGTTATTTTTGGTCCATAGCGGCGGGTAAATGGCACCATGGCAAAGGCGGCGACAAATGCGATAAAGTTATAAAAAGCGCCGATCTGCCCATTCAATAAACCTGCATCACGAAAGCCCTGCGAGGTCTGATCGCTGGTACCAAAAATAGTCCTGCCTATCGATAACATGATGTACTGCCAATAGCAAAACATCGCGTACCACTGGAATAATTTAACCAACGCTAACTGGCGCATGGTTAGCGGCATCTCTTTGATCGCCAGACCAACTTCGCGCAGTGTCGCCAACCAGCCACTGGGTTTGCGTTTAATCGCCGCTAACTCGTCAGCGGTCAACGGGATTTCTGGCGTTGTTTTGAGCGTCCATAAGATCGATACGATTGAAAATACAGCTCCGATCAAGAACGCAGCAATCACAATATGCGGGATGTGATTGGCATTAACGGCATCTTTATTCATGCCAATCAAGACTAAGATAGAGGGCATTAAATACGCCAGCGTCTGCCCAAGTCCAGTGAATGCGCTCTGGGTTAAAAATCCGATCGAATGCTGACTCTTATCTAGCTTATCGCTTACAAATGCGCGGTAGGGTTCCATCGTTACATTATTGGCGGCATCCAATATCCATAGCAAGCTAGCTGCCATCCATAGCGTTGCGCTAAATGGCATCACCAGCAATCCAAGACTACATAAAATCGCACCAAATAAAAAATATGGTGTGCGCCGCCCCCAGCGAGTCACCGTGCGATCGCTCATCGCACCAATCAAGGGTTGCACCAACAAGCCTGTCACAGGCCCTGCCAACCACAGATAAGGCAAGCTAGCCTCATCAGCACCGAGATATTTGTAAATCGGACTCATGCTACTTTGCTGCAAACCAAAACTGAACTGAATACCGAAGAAGCCAAAGTTCATATTAATGATTTGCCAAAACGATAGTTTGGGCTTAGTCAAAATACCTCGAACGCTGCTGATCACGCTGGTCACATTAGTCACGCTGCTCATATGGGTGTTCCTTTATTGAGTTCGTCCTTCAAAGACTCTGCAGCCCACCGCTCTTGCCATTGCCGGTAAAAATCAAGGTTCGCCGCGACTGCACCACGCACACCGCAAATTGCGGCAGCAAACTGATGTGCCCTCCGTAAGCTGACGTCCAACGGCCATCCCTGAACCAAGCTCAATAAATAAATCGAAGAGAACGCATCACCACCACCAACGGTGTCCACCACTACGGTATTGAGGGTATTTTGATCGTGTTGACTGCTATCGAGATAAAGACCTTCGCGATCAAAATAAGCGTAGCCACGTGCGCCCAAGGTTACGATAACCGCCTGCAAACTAAACAGGCGCATTAAGGTCTGTATCGCCTCTTGCCAGTCTGCCGGTTTACCATTGATATTGAGCTGCTGTGCAGAATCCGTTTGCAGGTAGATTTGGTACAAAGTCAATAATTCATCTTCATTCAACTTAAGTACGTCGGCGCTATGCAAGGACGTATCAATCGTGGACATACTGAACTGCATACTGCGCAAATTTAAATCAAGATATTTCAGTGCCTTGGTTTGATTAAGTAAGACATACAAAGCCCTGCGAGAGGTCTCGCTACGTTGTGCCAAGGTACCGAAATATATGATACCTGCGTGATCTTTGTTCATAGTTGAAAACACACACGACGCTTGCTTAGCGTCGATGTAGTCATACGCCTGATCTGGCAGAATCGTAAAGCGATGCTGTGCTTTATCGCCCCCCTCATCTTGCTCCACCTTAACCAGTCCGGTCGGATAATCCACATCGGTTTGTAAGCCATCTTGTCGCAGGCTAAACCTCTGCATTTCAGCACGGACCAACTCAGCAGAACTATCTTGCCCTATCCGAGAAATGAACAAGGGATCGCAAGCAAAATACCCTAAAGTACGCGCCACATTAAATGGTGCGCCACCAATAATTTTTTGGTCAGGAAATTGGTCAATTAAAACCTCGCCGAAAATCGTGACCTGCATGCTAATTGGATTACTCACGATACGACCCCTGCTTCAGTATTTGTTATTGGAGTAAGCCAGACTTGTGACCATGGTTCTAGCTGAAGTTCCAGCAGATTTTGGCTTTCGATAGCTACTGGACTCTCTTGCTGAGCAGAGGTGACGAGAAGATTTTTCCAGAGAACGACATGCGCGATCGTCGCAGGTAAATTACTGAGTAGCGTTGATAAATCTAAGCTAATTTTTTTATCAGAAAAATTACCGATAAAAATGAATTGATCACTGTCAGTAGAAAAACCACCTCTTGAAAATGCCAGGACTTCTGGCTGACTAATAGGCAATAACTGGCGTGGCTGATTTGCTGCCAGTTGGTTTAACTGGCGACGCAATCTAAGCAAATGACAAAGTCCCGCAAACATCGCACCAGCATCGCTATGATCGTCGTATCGCGCGGCAAATGCAGCAGCGTCCAATACTGGACGATGTAGCCAGCGACTGTCTCGCGCATTAGCAGAGTTTTGACGGTAATCATCGTCATTGGCCTGTGCTAATTCATCACCCATATAAATGACCGGCATACCACCAAAGCTCAGTGCCAGACCGTACATTAACAACAGGCGACGCAAGGCAATTTGGGATTGTTCCGGCGTAGTAGCCGAGGTATATCCGGCTAATGCAGATGCCATACCAACACTGCCATGAACCGCGCTAGGATCGCTCGCCTGAAAGCTGGCTCCTCTGGCAAAACTATCTCTATCTCCGGCAAAAAAACGCGCTACTTTAGATAGCCGTTGTTGCACATCTGAGGCACATTGACTCGCCTCTGGGCGTAATACATTCCAGCCAATATCATCATGACAGCGCACATACGTCAGCCATGAGGCCTGATCCGGCAACACTGGCGTGCCTAGTATCACCTGTTTAATCAACTCAGTATTTTGCTCTGCCAATGCAACCCAACTGGCCGCCATTAAACTACTGTGATAAGCAATATGGCACTCTTTCACAACGCCATCTGCGCTGCCTAGATACGCGGGTAACTCTGCTGTCGGGACAATCGCTTCCGCCTTTAACAATACGCCAGGCGCGGCAATATCAACAATGCTTCGCAATGCTTGTAGTATCCAATGCGCCTCTGGCTGATTCATGCAATTGGTTTGCTCACGCTTCCATAAAAAAGCAGTGGAATCTAATCGGAATACTTCTATCCCACGGTTGGCAAGACGCAATAAGGCAGCAGCCATGTCAGCAAAAACAGAGGGATTGCTGTAATTTAAATCCCACTGATAAGGATAAAAAGTGGTCCAGACCCAGGACTGCATTTCCTCTATAAAACTAAAATTACCCGGTGCCACTTGAGGAAAAACTTGTCCTAAAGTCGCTTCAAATTCATCCGGTTTTTGTCGATTAGCATATTGATAGAAATAGTTCTGATAATGCGGATCGCCCTGCTTCGCAGCCATCGCCCATGGATGGTCATCAGCAATATGATTCAAAATAAAATCAGAACACAAACTGATATTGGCATCACGCAATTGGGTGGTCAGCGCCTGCAAATCCTGCATACTGCCCAGACGCGGCTCTATCGCATCAAAATCAGCTACTGCAAAGCCACCATCGTTTTCACCTTGGCGGGCTTTTAAAAATGGTAGTAAATGTAAGTAGCGCACACCCATTTCTGTCAGATGGGGAATCTTGTCTGCGACGCCTGCTAAGTCTCCGGCAAACCGGTCAACATAAGTGCAATAGCCCAGCATATCTTGTCTGGCAAACCATCCAGGTGTTGCGCTGCGACTTTGGTCTAATTGGCATAGCGCGGACGAGCGCTGGGCAGCCAATTGGCCGACGCAATTCATCAACTGAATAAGCCATGTAGAAAACTGATCTGCACTCCCAAGACGATCTCCATATAAGCTTTGCAATTTATCGATTAGAGCTGGCGCTTGCTTCTCAAAACGTAAACGTATTAAGGCATGCTGCGATGATGGCAACTCAGAGAGCAAAGACGCAAGACTGCGGTGTAACAAACTAGAAGGCATTATTTAGCAAGACAAAAAGAAGAAAAAACTCCCGCAGAAGGAGAACACACAACGGGAGTCAAAGTAATGCTGGACTGGATAAAACACCGTGGAAATCTCCACGGCATTATTTGGACTAATTTAAGACGATCAATTATTTAAAACGAGTATTTCAAAGTAGCACGGATCGTACGTCCGTTAATTGAGCGAGCAGCATGACCATCGCCTTCCACTTCGGTATAGCCGATTGAATTAAACAAATTATTCGCGCTTAAGGAGACTTGTGTACGCTCATTAATTTGGTAATTAACGAAGGCATTGACCACTCTAAATCCTGGCAAGTTTAAAGTATTGGCATCATCACCAAATGACTTGGTTGTACCGATCACGCTAGCACCAAATACCGTATCACCTATGGTGTAAGTTGGCGCAATCTGATAGATCAAATCAGCCTGACGACGGGGTGTCTTGCCGATGATCGTTGGGTCATTTGCCCCAACTATTTTTGCATTGGTATAAGTCAAGCCGCCCGTCATACGAAATTCATTTATGCGATAACTAGCTTCAACTTCGATACCTTTAGCATCGTAATTATTAGAGGTAAATTTTTGTGTCGTTGCTTCGTAATTAGACTCAGCCGTTTTAGCCTGGAAGAAAGTAACAAAACTACTGAAGTCGCCCGTCTTCCACTTCACACCAGCCTCATTTTGCTTCACGATATTAGTGCTGATTGGTGTCGATCCATCCAGTGGATTGCCAAACATAATACGATCGGCGTTGAAGGCAATACCATCACTAGTACGGGCAAATAATGCAAGGTCTTTTGTCAGACGATAATTGGCACCCAATGAATATGAAGTGTGATTCACGCTGTAATCGATAAACTTGGTATTGGCAGCGCTATACAGTTGATTGACCGCCTGATTATAAGTACCAGAAGCATTCTGTTTATCGTAGCGTAGACCACCGTCAATATTCCAATCACCAGATTCCCAGCCTAGATTGAGGTAAGTGGCATTAGTTTTGTATTGAGCATCAATGTAGCGATTACAGCAACCACCAAATACATCGGTACCAGCAGCCAATAAACCTGGCGAACCCGCAATCGTTGCGCTGGAATTAAGCAGCGCAGGCTTGTCACCGCTAGACTGCATCAGATATTGATTGAAGTTCCAAGTCACGCCCAGATTTTGGATAGAGGAATACAAACCAGCTGTTGCGGCCAATTTACCGCTACCAAGTTCGAATACTTTGGATACTTTCAGATCATTGACCGTACTACCGACATCATCCAAGGAGGTATTGAATACCGTTGCAGTGAACGCAGCGCCGTTATACGCTTTACCGGCATTAGGGCCGGTGGCATACGTCATACCGGTTTGTACATTACTGTTATCGCTTGGAAAAATGGAAATGAAACGACCAGAATTATTCGATTTGCGAAATTTATCCTCAAGCGTCCAACCCTCGCCAAGCTTGAAAGAAGCTTCTGCGCCGAACGCATTATTGACGACATGCAAACCATCGTTCACATTGGTAGAGGTTTTGCTGTTATTACCGTTCAGTACGATATCGCGGGTCCAGTACGGTGAATAGAAGCTCGCTGTGCGTGGGTCAATTCCCGGCAATTCTGAGATGGTTCCATTCACTGTTTTCACAGGCACAGGCATATTCATCGGGGTCTTGTCGTCCAGATGCTTAAAGCTTAAGCGGATGTAACCATTGTCCAGTTCATGCGTAATATTCGCCCTGATCTGGCCGCCATCTTCTGCAGTAACACCAGCAGGACGTGCACCATCACCGCTGCGATAAAAGCCCGCTACAAACATCCGTGTCTTATCGGAAATCGGTGTACCAAAATCAAAATCATAACGAGTCTGATCAAAATCCAGACCTTTAGTGATCCCAATACTGCCACCTTTTTCACGGCCATTTTTAGTAATGAAATTGATGATGCCGCCTGGGGAATTAGTCGCCATCGTTGAGGCAGTGCCACCACGGACGACTTCTAAATGACTGAGCCCGCCATCAGCACGTAAGAACATATCCGGTGTAACGAAAGCGATATCACCAAACTGCAAAATCGGTAATCCATCTTCCTGGAACTGAACATAACGCGCACCACCAGCGGAGATCGGCACGCCGCGCACTGTCAAGTTAGCATTGCCTTCACCACCAGAGGATTCGGCACGCACACCTGGAATCGCACGCAAAATTTCTGCGGCATTAGTAGGCGCTGATTGGGCGATCTGGTCTGCATCCAGCGTACTGATAGAAACGCTGGCCTTCATCTTAGAGGTACGTAGCGGTGTACCCGTTACGACTACGCTATTCAGATTGAGAGAATTTTTTTCATTGTCGGCACTTGGCGTTGCCTCTTGCGCCCAGGCAGAGTTCATTTGCAAAACAGCCAGTGATACCAAGCCGGCCATGCGCGTCATTTTGATGCGTGATGATGTCATTTCTGTCTCCGTTTTTTTCGGTTTCGCCAAATTTCTTCAAACACTATGCATGCTTGATTAGGCTCTTTATTTTTGCTTCTCTTTATTTTCACTGCTCTTAACAATCTTATTTTGCGTCGTTTTACGTATTTATTTTATGCATTCACTTTACGTATTTACCTTACTTCAGCGCACTGTTCCCTTACTAAACCGCTGTGTTTCAACGGACTAAAGAAAATAACAAAAGACCTCCAGCAATCCTCGTTAGATTTTTGGAATTCTCCAAAAACACTCGTAAAACATATTTCACAAACATTGCTGAAGATCTTTTGAACCATGGGCGACCAGTAAGTAAATGGATTATCGGTCAAATAAATAGTTATTGCAATCGATTGCAATAACGCAGTGCAGCAAAGCACTTATTTAGTGCAATCAAGAAATAGAAATTTGATATTGTTCGCTGTAAATATCTTAAATATTCCCAATTGTCATTAAGCAAAAAACTATCGCCTTTACTATGATCAAATCTGGGGTTTTCAAAATTAATTTGGAAATTTATAAGAGAAAATGGATAAGCACCTTGACCACAATCGCTTGTCACAATTGTGCAACATACTAAAAAATGTAAATCGTTTGCTTATGCGGCGCAGCATGAATTTCGATAGAAATTCTACATCTGGATTATTTAAAAACACAAAAAATCCAAAACTTGCAACCGTTTGCAAATATTTACAATCAAAGCAGAAAACAGATTGTCATAGAATTTAAGCTGAAAGCCTTAGTCGACCAAATCACAAACTGCTGGTACGAGAAATCAACTGCGTAGGCAACAGTCGCGGGCTAACTGCATCGTGTTCGACAATCGATAATAAGGCTTGCACCAGCGCCTGCCCTGCCGCTGCCATTGGCTGTCGCACGGTGGTGAGTGGAGGATGAAAATAACGGGCGAGTTCAATATCGTCATAACCGACTACGGCGACATCTTCTGATACGCGGTATTTTTTATCCCTGAGTGCATTGATTGCCTTCATCGCTAACAAATCACTACAGGCGAACAAGGCATCAAAGGGGATTTTACGGGAGCACAACTCTTCGACTGCGAGTCGGCCGCCGTCTTCTACAAATGAGGCTTGTACGACCAGATTGGGATCTAAGGGGAGTTGAAAACGGCTAAGCGCATTGCAATAGCCTTCATAACGCTGTGCCATTTCTGGCAGTTGGGTATCGCCAAAAAATGCGATGCGTTTTCTGCCAGACTGAATTAAATGTTCGGTCGCTAAAAAACCGCCACTAACATTATCACTACCAACGGTCACATACAATTGTTGTGGCAATTGTGCGCCCCAGACCACAATCGGAACCCGGCGCGCTGCCAGTTGATTAAGCTGATCGTGATGACGCCATTGCCCGATCAAAATTACGCCAAGCACTCTGCCGGTATCATAAATTTGTGCAGCCGAGTCCAGTTGCTCAGCATCCACCCGCGACAGCAACATATCGAAGCCGCGATCGGTCAATGCATCGGCCAGACTACCTAACATGCTTAAGAAAAAAGGGTCCGATAAATGTTGCCGTGTTGTTGCATCGTAAGGCACCACGACTGCTACCGTTTTATTTTGTTTAAGGCGTAAATTTTGTGCGCCGATATTGATGGAATAATTTAAAGAGCGTGCTAACTCTTCTATTCTTTTCTTGGTCTCGTCATTGACTAAGGAGCTGCCACTGAGAGCACGTGACACGGTAGAAGTAGAGACGCCTGCCAAGCGGGCGATATCGGCCATTTGCAGTCTTCGCTGCTCTGCGCTGGCAGAGTCTGGTTTGCGGACGGTAGTCATCTGGCTCGGCGTCTTTGTCATGTCATTTCTTTGCTTTACATCGGTAAAAACTATTATAAAACTCAATCGCCGTTCTGCGTAGCAAAATGCAAACAAAATCAGTTTCAAGGCTACATGCAAGGCACTGTGTGCTGCCGCACTGACTGAATTATCGCCGAGCTTTACGATGCGCTCATCCTGAGCATTCGCTCTATCACCACTATTGCTTGACCTAGATCAAAGCGTAATCGACAGATTTTATCTACCTTTAGCTCTACGGTCAGACAAGACATCTTGACCTAGATGAAAAGTAGCGCATGCCATATCAGCATGAAAGCAGCACTAAAGCAGCGCAGATCATCAACACATCAACTAACTAGGAAAATAATGAACAGTACGCATAAAGCCTATCTCATTGGAGGTGGTATTGGCTCTTTGTCAGCCGCCGCCTTTATGATTCGCGACGGCGGTATGAGCGGCAAGCAAATTACGATTTTTGAAGCAATGCCACTCCTTGGCGGCAGTCTCGATGGTGCGGGCAATCCAGAGCACGGCTACACCTTGCGTGGTGGACGTATGCTGACTACTGATAATTATGAATGTACCTGGGATTTGTTCAATAGCATTCCTTCATTGACCAATCCGACGCAAAGTGTATTCGATGAAACCGTTGCGTTTAATCTCAAAAACATGCCGCATTCTATGGCGCGTCTGGTGGATAAAAATCGCTTCAAAGTAGATGTCACATCCATGGGTTTTAGTATGCAAGACCGGATGGAGCTACTAAAACTAAGCGAGGCTGATGAAGCCAGCTTGGGGAATAGCGCCATCACTGATTGGTTATCGCCAACATTTTTTGAAACCAAATTCTGGTTTATGTGGGCGACTACGTTTGCCTTCCAACCCTGGCATAGCGCGGTGGAATTTAAGCGTTATCTGCACCGCTTTATGATGGAGTTTTCTCGCATCGAAACCTTAGCTGGTGTAAAGCGCACTGTGTATAACCAGTTTGATTCACTGGTACGTCCTTTGTTAAGCTGGCTGCAAACTCAGGGCGTGAACTTTGTGACTAATTGCACTGTAACGGATATGGATCTCGTCACGCAAAATAACAAAATCGCCGTCACCGGCTTGCATTGTCATCGCGATGGTACAGACGAAGTGATCCCCGTTATTGATGGCGATATTGTGTTTTTCCAAAATGCGTCCATGACCGATGCCTCTAGTTATGGCTCCATGAGCGCCGCCCCGGTAAAGCTGACCAAACACGATAGTAAAGGCTGGCGCTTATGGGAAAAGATCGCCGTAAATCGTCCTGAATTTGGTAATCCTGCCGCCTTCAATTCCAGCATCCCGGAATCGTATTGGGCATCGTTTACGGTCACACTCAAAGACAGTATTTTCTTCGATAAGATGGAACAATTTACTGGTAACCGGGCAGGTACTGGCGGCTTGGTGACGTTTAAAGATTCTAATTGGTTTATGTCGGTAGTGCTTGCACATCAACCGCATTTTGCGGATCAGCCAGAAGGAGTACAGGTATTTTGGGGTTATGCGCTACACCCAGATCGCATCGGTAATTTTGTAGCCAAACCAATGGCAGAATGCAGCGGGGCAGAAATTTTGCAAGAGTTGTGTGGCCATCTCAATTTTGATCCGGCCAGTTTTGCCAACGCCAACTGTATCCCCTGTCGCATGCCTTATATCACCAGCATGTTTATGCCGAGGACAAAAATTGACCGTCCGTTGCCAGTACCAGCGAATTCTAAAAATCTCGCCTTCGTCAGCCAGTTTGTAGAGATCGCTGACGATGTTGTCTTCACCGTGGAATATTCGGTACGGGCGGCACAAATGGCTGTGTATGAACTACTTAAAATCGATAGGGAAGTCCCGTCAATTCATCATCATGACGAGTCCATCAAGGTGAAGTTTGATGCGCTGATTAAGGCATTTAAGTAGTCACTAAGTGGGAACTAAATAGTAACTAAAGAGCAGACAATTGGTGATATATCGTAGCAGGTGATAGTATTTTTTATGCTCAGACAAAAGGATGAATAATAAATACTATCACCTAGTATATTTTAATTGTCCATATAATCATTGGACACTATGGCATTTTTAACAAAAATAATAGGGAGTATATTCAATTCAGGCAGAAATATTGTCCTGAGAGCTTGGAACTGCCGCCGTAAAAATCAACTGTGCTTCAAAACGGTTCCGTACTAGCTTACGGTCAGCGCAAGAAATCGGCTCTTATGCTAAGGCGGTTAGCCAGACAATCTTCTGCAAACATAGTCGTTTCAGCGATACACTAATCATCGCTATGGCATCTTGATCAAACTCAACGCATCCTATTTATTTTGTGAAAGTCGCTTATGACCCGCCTCATCGTACTCGGCGCCAGTGGTTTAGTAGGGCAACAAATTTTGGTGCAAGCGCTGGCTAATGACAGTATCAGTCATATCATCGCGCCTACCCGACGTCCTCTTGCAGACGCCCAACGTCGCCACGCTAAGCTAGAAAATCCGATTATCGATTTTGATCAACTACCAGCTGATGCCCTGTGGTGGAACGCCGATGCCGTTCTCTGCGCGCTTGGCACCACCATGCGCCAGGCTGGGTCACAAGCTGCGTTTTATCGGGTAGATCATGATTATGTGGTGGATGCAGCGAAATATGCATTTGCTGCCGGTACCACCTGCTTTGTACTCAACTCATCCATGGGCGCCAAACTCAATGCCAGTTCATTTTATTTATGCGTCAAAGCAGAAACCGAACGTGATCTGGCGGGATTGGGATTTATATCTCTAACGCTAGTCCGTCCCTCGCTATTGGACGGTGGCGAACGCCCAGAAAAACGATGGGGGGAATCGTTTGCAATCAGTTTAAGTAAATTATTAGGATCACTCGTCCCAAAACGTATACGCCCGGTCACCACGAGCAAAGTAGCAGCAACCATGATTAGTGCGGCCTTAAAAGCCACGCCCGGCGTGATAGTGATTGAATCAGAACAGTGTCAGTTGCTGTAACTAATCCAGTCCGTCGCAAATACCACCGGGTAAACGCGTTGCCAACTGCGTTGATCAATACCTACGATGACGTTGGCTAAATTTCTATCGCAATATTGCGTATCCCTTTGCGCCTCTCTTGATATCTTGGCTCAAAGCTACATCTAGCAAATCAACGTGCACGCATTGACGTAATTCCTATTTACATTCTGCGAAACACTTCGCTAGCCAAGGGCTGTATGTCCACATCCTCACTGCAATTTTCCTGGAAAAATTTCATCAGCTGGATTCGTTTTTTAGTTCTACCCGAGCCAAACTCACTTGATCATTCATTTTCTGTAAAGCAGATCGGGCAATTGCATAGCGTCACACTAAATCCCGACGCACATACGATTGATGAGCAAACTTGGAAAGATTTATTGGTACAGCAATACGCAACACTATTATCAAAAGAAGTCAGTATTTTTGGACAACAGATACTGTATCAACGCTTGCGTACTGGGCTCGGCGATAAGCAATGTGTAAAGCTGACTGAGCGACTGCAAACACTGATGCAAGACCCGGTTGTGCTGGACGAGCTACATCATGTTTTCCAAAACCTGCGTAAAGCCGACGCTGAAATTGCGAGCTTATTATTTAGCGATTCAAATCAGATCAGCTTACCTGTCTGGCATCGCTATATATGGATGGTGGCTGCGACATTTTTTGTATCGCTTGGCGCGACATTGCTGCATCCATTCACCTGGATAACTGCGTCACTCTCGCTGCTAGGACTATTTGCAATACAGATTCATTATCATTCGGCGATGCATCTCTGGAATCACTCTATGCGCTCACTCAGTCATTTATTGGGTGTATGCAGTGTGCTAGGGAAACGTACAGAAATAGATCTGAAAGAGTTTGCAGACAATAAAGTCCGTGCCGGAAGAATCAACCGGAAATTAACACGACTGCCCAGTATTGATGCCATCATTCCGGGCACCAGAGCGTATATCGACTGGTTAATGACTGCCAATGTCAGACATTATTTTAAGAGCGTATTACACGCCTATTCCAATATCGATTTTCTGCGTGACTGCTATTTACGCGCATCGAATTTAGAAGCAGATATCGCTTTAGCACGTCATCTGCTAGATCAAAAAAATACTTGTTGGGCGGAGCGACATCAATATAAGCAGCTTGCATTAACCGAGGCAGTACATCCCTTGCTGCATCAGGCACTCCCGCTATCCATCAGGCTGGAGTCCAAGGGTGCATTTATTTCCGGCAAAAATGGCATTGGTAAAAGTACCCTGCTGCGTACTGTAGGTTTAAACCTGATCATCGCCCGTGCATTTGGATTTTGTTACGCGAAGACTGCCAGCGTATCAACACATCCTGTTTATGCAAGTATGCAAAATGAAGATTCTTTATTGGGTGGCGAGAGCCTTTACATCGCTGAACTGCGACGTGCCAAAGAATTGCTCACCGCAGCGAATAGCCCGCATCAAGGCATTTACATCATCGATGAAATTTTTCGCGGGACCAACCATAGCGAATCAGTTTCTGCCGCAGCAGCAGTATTAAAAACACTAGCGCAAAAAGGTATGGTAATCGTCTCATCACATAATCTGATACTCGCGCCACTACTAGAAAAATGGCTCAATTCGCTTTACGTAACAGCAACCGATGACAACGCACAGAACTTAATATTGCGCCCTGGAATACTGGCACATACCAATGGTATCGCCTTACTGTCATCGCACGGTTTTGACGAGCAAATTGAAGATAACGCAGGCAAAGTATTTAACTGGTTAAACAGCTATCTTGCGCGACCAACCGATGACTGCAGCCATGTGCTTGAAATGTAATTACATGAAATCACAGAGTCGGCATTTAAAACTGCACATGATTGGCTGAGTCTTTGTCGACCTTAATCTCGACCTTAATCTCGACCTTAATATCAACCTTAATCCAGCGGTGCTGTCCGGTAACGATTAACTTCTGAGGCACTGACGACGCCCGCCTGATTGCCCCATGCGTTGCGTATATAAGACAACACCAACGCGACCTCGCCATCGGTTAAGGTCGGCGCAAATGGGGGCATGCCGTACGGCCTTGGATTGCCTGTAGTTGTTGCAGGGAAGCCGCCTGACAAGATGATGCGGATAGGATTACCAGCGTTCATCATTAAAACTGCTGGATTAGCTTTTAGTGCAGGATAAACCGAACCTGCACCTTTGCCTTCCGCGCCATGACAATCGATGCAGTGATTTTTATAAATACTGCCGCCTTCTTGCATGATGCGCGCCATTTCTTCTTTGCTTTCGCCTCGGGTAGCAATGGCGCGATCCAAGGCATCTGCGTTGGGCGCAGCCTTGCCAGGCAATGATCGTAAATAGCTGGTCATCGCATGAATATCGCCGTCGCTGAGATATTGCAAACTATTCGAAACGACTTCCGCCATTGGCCCTGATGCATGGGCTTTTTCTGATACACCAGTGCGTAGCAAGTTGCTGATGTCGTTACCCGACCAGTTGCTTAACGCAGCTTCATCTTGCGCAACTAACGAGGGTGCATACCAGCGACTGATTGGCATTATTGCCCCACCTAATTCATTTGCACCATTGCTAGCACCAAGTGCATTGCGACTGGTATGGCATGCGCCACAATGCGCGAGGCCCTTTACCAGATAGGCACCGCGATTCCAGTCGACACTTTGTTTGCTGTCGCTCTGATATTCGCCAGGGCGGAAATACAATGCACGCCAGAACGCCAGCAACGGCCGTTGATCGTACGGAAAACGCAAAGTATGTGCCTGATTCTCGCGCTTAATCGCTGGAATTGATTTGAAGTAAGCAAACATTGCATCAGCATCTTCACGCGTCATCTGGGTGTAACTCGTGAAAGGAAACGCTGGATAAAGCAGGCGACCATCTTTGGATCTGCCGTTATGCAGTGCATTCCAAAACTGATCAGTATTCCAGCTACCGATACCGGTAGCAACGTCTGGGGTTAAGTTAGGCGACACAAAATCACCAAACTCAGAAGAAATCACGCGACCGCCAGCGTAGGCAAATCCGCCTCGCGTGGTGTGGCAGCCCATGCAATTGGCCGCGCGCGCGAGATATTCACCTTTAGTAATCTGTGATGCGAGATAGACAGCCGTTATTGATTCAGATGACGCAGGCTGTTCCGAGCGTATAACAACGGTATCGCCTAAAAAATAACCGTATGCAAATAAAGCAGAAGTACCCGCCGCCAATACCACTAAGAAAGCCAAGAAAATACGCTTCATTTACTTAGCTCCCATTGATGGCACGCTGCCACAACGCATAGGCAAAGATGCGGTGATATCTCTGGCTGCAATTGGTAGCGGATCAGCAGGCAATGTCTGGGATGCCAGCCATGCGGATACTGCACTCACATCCTGGGGACTTAATTTTTGTGCGATCTGTTCCATACAATCCGGCGCACGCGCATGCCTACTGCCTGTTTGCCAGGCACCAAGTTGTCCATTAATGTAATCACGCGGCAACCCAAGTAAGCCGGGAATAAAAGGAGCAACACCAGTCATCTTGTCGCCATGGCAGGCAACACACGCAGGAATATTTTTTTGTTTGTCGCCTTGCTGCACCAACTGCCGCCCACGCTCTATCGAGGCAGCCGGAATATCCAATTGCTGCGGTGCTGGATAAGGCGGATGCTGATCAGCGAAAAAGCTAGCGATCTCTTGCAGATAAGCATCAGACATATTACCTACCATATAGGTCATCACCGGATAAACGCGCTTACCATCTCTGAAATTTTTTAACTGATTGAACAGATATCCCTCTGGCTTACCTGCGATACGCGGATAGTAGCCATCGTTAGCCGCCCTACCCTGTTTGCCATGGCAAGAAGTGCATGCCATGAGCCGCTGGCTTAGGGTGTCAGGTACTGATTGTGCAATCGCTGATTCGCTAAGTAGCAACGATATTATCGAGAGCATCAACAACTTTGGCAGCGCTGCTAACAGCATGCCTGCCGTCAGTCGCTTTATCGGTAAATCAGATATAAATAGTGGAAGTGTCATAGAGGAGGATTATTGTGATCGCACTTGCAAGCCTAAATACAAATGCCATTATTAAGGCAATCAATCAGTTCTTTATTATGACCGCTTGACTCCTACTTTGGGACGATTTGCTAAAACTAAAAATATCGAGAATTTCCAAATAAAAAGACTAGGCAAATTGGCCTGGTCTTTTTTATTGCGCCTCAACTCATTTGGTGGAGGCAAATTATTTTTGATGTAATGGATACTTGATCGTCATCTCTTGCAAAAGATTGTCTGCATGATCAATTTCTTTCATCACCCACAGCATGTAACGAATATCCACATGGATAGCACGCGTGATTGCGCTATCGAAGTACCAGTCTTTGGTAATTGATTCGTAAGTCGAATCAAAATTTAATCCGATCAAATCACCATGTTTGTTCATCACAGCGGAGCCAGAATTGCCGCCGGTGGTATCTGCACTGGACAGAAAGTTAACCGGCACAGTACCTAAAACTGAATCGCGGAAGACGCCATAACGCTTTGCCTTGATCGCCTCCTGCTCAGCTGGTGGCACATTAAATGGCTCTCTGCCTGTATTCTTTTCTAAGATACCTTCCACGGTGGTGAACGGACCTTTGCTGATGCCATCCCTTGGAGAGTAAGGTGCAACAGTACCAAAAGTCACGCGCAAGGTGGAGTTGGCATCTGGATAAACCGGTTTACCTTGCGACTTTTTCCAATTGATAAACGCTTGCATATAACGCGGGATGATGCGCTCTAAATTGCCGTCGATTTCTTTACGACGGTTTTCCATCGTCTGGCCAAGCTGATAGACCTCGCTGGATAAGCGTAAAAAAGCATCGTCCGACTGTGTCATGCTGTCGGCATCTTTATCTAACCACGCTAAACGCTGTGCAGTCGTCGTCAGTTTAGTCTGAGCGTATAACGGTGCAATGGCGTCAACCGCTGGCAGCAGCGCATCTAAACCTTGCGGATGGGTATCTGCCGGCATTTGCGCATAACGCTGCAATGCGGCTTGCCAACGAGCCTGATCGACGCTGCTGACAAAAGATCGCTCTAAGCCGGAGAGGCGCGCTTTGAGAAAAGGAATATCACGTTCCTGATAGCCAGGCTCACGCTCAGCATCAGGCTTTTTGCGCTCTAAGGCCAGGCGATACAAGCTGCGTGCGCTGCGGAACATATCGCTGTGCAGCGCAACAGACATAGCAAACTCTTGTTCACCTAAAGCGATATCAGCAGCAATGGCGGTGTCTAGCTCAGTCAGCAAATTTTTATCATTGGCATCGCTATGAGCGGCAAACCATAACCGGAATTGCGCCTCTTGTACGTCTTTGATGGCAGCAATATCTTTGCGTGCAAAACCATCAATCAGACCTTCCGTTTTTTTCATGCCGTTGTTAATACTCTTAACCACGCTGGCATAACGTACGCTTGATTCTGGATTGTCTTTTGTCGCCAGCGCGATCGTTGCCAGATCTGCCTGGTTTTCAGCGACACGACGGGGATAACTAGTGTCACGCGCTGAGCGGATTTCTGTCGGCAAT
>JANXTO010000314.1 GCA_025352365.1 Undibacterium sp.
GTTGGTCATGACCTTGCCTTCGGTCTTAAACTGATAGCCAGACACTTCTGTAATACGAGTCGTGACTTGGAATTCTGCCGCGGGGAAGAATACGGACATAAAGCGACGTGTCACTAAGTCATATAACTTTTGCTCGGGCTCGGACAAATTTTTTGGCGCTTGGCTAGTTGGAATAATCGCAAAGTGATCACTGATTTTGGCGTTATCAAATATCCGTTTATTCGGCTTGACCCAATTGTTATTCAAAATCTGGGCGGCAAACTGATAATAATTATTGTTTTCCGAGACAGTTTCGAGTGTTTGCTTAACGGTGTCTAAATAATCTTCGGGCAAGTGACGGGAATCGGTACGCGGGTATGTCAATACCTTATGTTTTTCATATAGAGCTTGGGCGAGTCCAAGTGTGTTCTTGGCAGAAAAACCAAAACGGGAGTTAGCCTCACGCTGCAAGCTCGTCAAGTCAAATAATGCCGGTGCCATTTGTGTGGCCGGTTTAGATTCTTCACTAACATTGCCTTGTTTATTTCTGCAAGCAGCGACAATAGATTCTGCTGCTGCTTTGCTCCATAAACGCTCGGCTTTTTTCTCTGGGTCATGCTCATCTTTTTTGAATTGATGATCTAACCAGCGCCCTTCATAAATACCCGCGGCGCAAATAAATTCTGCACGGACTTCCCAAAAATCACGAGAAACAAACTTCTTAATTTTTTCTTCGCGCTCGACCACAATCGACAAGGTCGGCGTTTGTACGCGACCTACTGTGGTGAGATAAAAACCACCCTCTTTAGAATTGAATGCCGTCATGGCGCGAGTGCCATTAATACCGATCAGCCAGTCAGCCTCAGAGCGGCAACGCGCGGCATCAGCCAGCGGCATCATGTCTTCATCTGTACGTAGCTTTTTAAAGCCATCGCGGATAGATGCTGGCGTCATAGATTGCAACCACAAACGACTTACTGGTTGTTTGGCTTTGGCATGCTGCGCAATCAAGCGGAAAATTAACTCTCCTTCACGGCCCGCATCGCATGCGTTGATAAGAGCAGTAACATCTTTACGCTTGATGAGTTTATTCAACACCTTTAAGCGCGATTCGGTCTTGGCGATAGGATTCAGTGCGAAGTGCGGCGGGATCATCGGCAGGTGGGCGAAACTCCATTTGCCACGCTTGACGTCATATTCTTCTGGTACTGTGATTTCTAGCAAATGGCCGACCGCCGATGACAATACATAATCGTCCGACTCAAAATAATCATCATGTTTAGTAAAGCCGCCCAAAGTTTTGGCGATGTCATTTGCGACTGAGGGCTTCTCGGCAATGATGAGGGTTTTGGTCATGGTGTTATTTCTCTATCGTTTCTTTGGCGTCTCTATATCAGAGACTGGCTGAATCGGTGCATGCTAAACAGATACTGATTAATCACTAAAGGGTAAAGTAAAAACTTAATTCGTCTCAATGCAGCGCAAGCCTAGCCTAAATTTGCTTGCGCCGCTGCAACAAGATAGCGCAAACCCATGCACACAAGGCATATTAAGCGCGAATAATAAACGTGATCGATGAAAAACTGCAATCGAGATATGTTTTTTACCACAAAACAAGCGATGACAGTGCTTTAGTGAACTTAGTGCAACAAACGGGGTTCGCTCTCTTCGTCGGATAATAGCAATTCGTCAAACATGAGCATATCCGGTTCTTTGCCCTGACTCCAGAGCATCATCAGAACGATGACCTTGAGCTTATCCAAAGGAACAGGAGACTCGTTAATTGCCAGAGCACGCTCAATCACGACCTCCCGCTGTTGTGAGTTCATCAGGCCAGCGGATTCCAGAAATTGCAAAAAACCCATGGCTGGCGTACCCAAAACTGCAATTTCGCGCTCGGCGTAGATACGGAAACCCTTAGATGCGAGAACATCAGATTCGGTCTGCTTATCGATTTCGTTCGTTGTGTCGGCCAGAACGGTGAGCCAGTCCAGCGCTTCAGAAATTTCATCTTCTTCAAAGCCGACTGCGGAAAGTTTTTTAGCCAAAGCTACCGTGTCCGGACATGCGTCAGGGCGGTAGTAGGTTTCATAGAGGTATACAAGAATATCGAACATGCCGTTACTGTAGCCTCAAGGAGAATTCGAGACAAGTCCTGCGTTACTGCTTTTTTGCATCATCAACAATACAAAATCACTGCGAAACTTGCCTTATTATATATACTAGGTAGTAGTATTCTAACATGTCCAAGTATTACCTGTTCAATATGCCAGATTTTGACGATACTCCCCAATTTTTAATGGCTATTTTAGTTTTAGGAATTATAGAAGTTACGCAAAATTACCCTAGGCGTTTAACCATGGCACCGGCGAGCTGCTCAATATACCCGTCCAACTCTAGTGATAATAATTGTGCGCTCAGACTCCCGGCATCCATACCAACACGCTCAGCCAGCATATCGATGTGCACGGGATCGTAGCCAATCGCATTTAGTAATTCGCTGTCGGCGGCCGACACGCTGACATTTACATCGGCTCTTACCGCATTTTGTACGAAGTTTGGGGCAACCGAATTAGCCAGCGACCGATCACGGCGACCGACACCGCTTGAAAACAGTGGCAAAAATCCTAACTCATCCAAAATATCCTGCGCGTTATCGACTAATTTTGCACCTTGCTTAATCAGTTGATGGCAGCCCTTAGCCAAAGGGGAATGAATCGAACCAGGAATAGCAAATACATCACGCCCTTGTTCTGCCGCCATGCGCGCGGTGATCAATGAACCTGACTGCGCGGCTGCCTCAATGACTAATACCCCTTTTGCCAAGCCAGAAATAATCCGGTTACGACGCGGGAAGTTAGAGGCAATCGCTGGCATGCCAAGCGCATATTCACTGACAATACAACCACCATCAGCAATCAAGTGCGCAAGGCTGCGATTGCGTGCCGGATAAACAATGTCAGCGCCAGTACCAATCACAGCCACTGTCGATCCTGCGCCACGCAGAGCGCCATGATGCGCAGCGGCATCAATGCCTGCAGCCATGCCAGAGCTAATTGTTAAACCTGCCTTGCTTAAGGTTTCAGAAAATTGCTCGGCATTTAAAATGCCCTGTGTAGTTGCATTTCTGCTACCGACAACGGCAATGGTTGGCGCATCCAATAAAGCAGCGCGGCCTTTGACATAAATTAAAATCGGCGGATCAGGGATGTCAAGTAAGGCACGCGGATAATTGGCATCAGCTAGGGTCATTACCTGATTACCAGGCGATGCGCACCAACTCTGGGTAAGATCGATTTGTTGTTGAAGTTGATCGGAAGGCGTCTGTATTAAAGCCCTTGCAATTTTTTCCGATACAACTTGGGTCAGCGCAGAAAAGCTTGCTACAAAAATCTGCGCTGGCAATCCGAATGCGGCCAAGAGCTTGCGCGCAGTTTCAGGCCCGACACCTGAAGTTTGCTCTAGCCGGAGCCAATCTTGCCAATCCGCATCGTCAGTTTTTGACGATATTTCTGACGAAGGTAAAAGCATCGCAGCGTGAAGCACTATTTAACTGATTTATTCTGGCGAACTAGCCAGATCGCCAACGGCAACCGCATCCGTTACTCCCATGATCAAACCATAAGAAATATTGTCAAAAACACGGAAGACAAACAAACTACCATATCGCTCATCTGGCAAACGTATTGATTTTTTACCATCGGTTCTATCTTGTATGATTTTGCCATAACGAGATAATTGCAAGACCGTGCCCAGATTTAGACCGGCATTGGCACCACGATTAATGCTAATTACCTGATTTGAACCTGCATTACTGACGCCGCCATAAATTGAGACTACACGTGCGCTAACAGATTGCTCAGGTGGATGAGGTACGTAATTCAGAATTGGCATTGGAGGAATCGGTACCAAACGATCGCCGACCGTCATTTCTTCTTTGGAATTACTGACAATAAAGGTATCCACACCATCCGATGTTTTGGCAACACGATCCAACTTCACGGCACCAAGGAAAGTTGCTTCATAAGCGATCACTTTCTTGGTCTCAGGATCTTTCAGCGGCCTTCCAGGACGGAATACTTGGAAGGCTGTGCCTCCTTTTAAATCACCACGCACGTAAGCCTTGTCACCTTTCCCCACATTCACTCTACCCTCTTGGGTTGCAACAATCCGTGGTGCGGTTAATAGTGTATTTTCTTCAACGATTAATGGTTGCACCAAGAAAGGTTCAATCAGATTGGAAGGGATTGAAGTAATCGCATTCTCGTCCAGCGACTCGCTGCGAATTTGTGGCTGTAGTCTGCTCGATCCATTGGTACCAAAGTCAGAGTCAGTACCACCCATGGGATTACCCAAGCGAAGACGACCATTGACACGGTCAAAATAAACGATCTGATTTGGATAAATCCAGTGCGGATTACGGATTTCTTCCCGGTTCATACCCCAGACTTCTGGCCAGCACCAAGGATTACTCAAAAACTTGCCGGAAATATCCCACAAAGTGTCACCCTTAACCACCACATGTTTATCTGGCGCATTCGGTAAAAAAGCACATTTATTGGTACGGGCAGTACTACCAACTTCTTGTGCTATCGCCTGTGAAGTGCCAATAACAGGGAAGGCAACTGCGAGAAGCAAGGCGATTGTGCTAAACTTTTTCATGAATGTTGTCCGATGCGTGGTGCTAGATGCTAGATGGTAATGCAGATGGGCGAGTAACAACTTGCCAAAGTGAA
>JANXTO010000011.1 GCA_025352365.1 Undibacterium sp.
CAGTAATAATCGCCGTGCGATGCGGGCTGGGGTTGATCGCAGCGTGGCGTCTTCTACTATGCCGTAGAGCAAACGGATTCTCGCTGCCAACATACTACTAATTGCGAAAGCAAAAACCGGCCGCTGCAATAAGTTCGCAAACACGCTGCGCGGTAGCACCAAAATCTCGGTTGGCCCCATCGCGGTTGCATCATGCGTACGTGGCTGGTGATCAATTAAGGAGATTTCGCCAAACCAAGTGCCGCTTTCCAGCACGACCAAAATTGCTTCTTTACCCGCCTCGCTCAAGGTGGACATTTTGATCGTGCCGGACAGCACGGCATAAAACCCGCCCGGCGCATCGCCTTGACGGAACAGCATTTCACCCGGGCGCAAGCGCAGCAGCTCGACCGCGCTGAGCATGCTCTTACGATCACGCAAGGGCAAAGAGCCAAACCATGGGTTATTGGATAGTTGCGGTAACAAATCAAGATGCGAGTTCATGCTGGCTCGATGGTGGTTTTGTTGTGGTTATCGGTGAATGGGACTTAAATCCCAATTGTAAATAATTTGACAGTTTGCAGTGTAGCCTGGTTGTATGGTGTAGGCACCAAAGAAAAATTAACTGGAGTGAGACAAATGACTACCCGTGCAAATTTCGTCCGTATGCAGGACAGTACGCAGCAAGACTGGCAAGTGATTGGTGCCGAGTTTATGCAGTTTTCTAAAGGCTTGTCGGATCGCGTGATCAAGCACTTGCAGATTCTGGAAGGCGACTACGGTGGCTTTCCGATTGACCGCTACACCCACTCGTTGCAAACAGCTACCCGCGCCTGGCGCGATGGGCGTGATGAAGATTACGTCGTCTGCGCTTTGTTGCATGACATCGGCGACACTCTGGGATCGTTTAATCACCCTGATATAGCAGCGGCGATTCTCAAGCCCTTTGCCAGTGATGCTAATCTGTGGATGGTGCAGCATCATGGGATTTTTCAGGGACACTATTTTTTCCACCATATTGGTATGGATAAGGATATGCGCGAGCAATTTCGCACCCATCCTCATTTTGAACATACCGCTAGCTTTTGCGAGCTGTACGATAATCCCGCTTTCGATGCTACAGCAGAGACCTTGCCCATCAGCGAATTTGAACCCATGCTCAGGCGCTTTTTTGCCAAGCCACGCAACACGATTTACAAAGCGGCATTGACAGAGTAACCGCAGCAGTACCGTTTTAAAATTCCATCATAAAATTAGGAGATCAAAATGACACACATGCATATTCCCTCAATTAAAGATCAAGTCAGCGCAGAAGAATGGCAGCTCCGTGTTGATCTTGCCGCTTGCTACCGTCTGGTCGCCATGTATGGCTGGAGCGATCTGGTATTTACGCATATCACTGCGCGTATCCCTGGCCCGGAACATCATTTTCTGATCAATCCTTATGGCTTGATGTTTGATGAAATCAATGCGTCGTCGCTGGTAAAAGTCGATCAGCAATGCAACAAAATTATTGACTCACCTTTCCCGGTCAACCCTGCCGGTTTTGTCATCCACAGTGCCGTGCATGAAGCACGTGACGATGTGCAATGCGTCTTGCACACGCACACCCGCGCCGGTGTGGCGGTCAGTGCGCAAAAATGCGGCGTACTGCCCATCTCGCAGCAATCAACTTTTGTGCTGGCATCATTGGCGTATCACGAATACGAAGGCGTCGCTTTCCGTGATGAAGAAAAGCCGCGTTTGCAAGCCGACATGGGTAGAGCAAATTTCCTCATGTTGCGCAATCACGGTTTGCTGGTTGCTGGTAAAACGATCGCGGATGCCTTCCTCTCCATGTATACGTTTGAAGCCACATGCCAGATTCAATTGTCGGCACAAGCAGGTGGCGAGTTGACGCAAGTCAATCCATTGATTGTCAAAGGCGTGGCAGAAGCCATGCGGGTACAAACCGGCGGTCTTGGCGGTGCATTTGTCTGGCCATCATTGATCCGCAAATTGGATCGTACGGATGAAAGTTATAAGTTATGAGCGGGGCTGCAAAGTCAGCTTCCACATCCAAAGTCGTCATCATTACTGGTAGCTCTGATGGCATTGGTGCAGAAGTGGCGAGGCAGCTTGCCAAAACTTATGGCAGCAAACTTGGCTTGGTATTGGCTGCGCGTAATGAGGCTATGTTGGATGCGGTCGCGGCAGAATGTCAGCAGCTCGGCAGTGCAACGCTAGTGGTAAAAACCGATGTCGGCGATCAGGTGCAATGTCAGCAACTGATACAGCGCACGGTTGATCACTTTGGTAGGATTGATGCGCTTATCAATAACGCAGGCAAATCTGCGCAAGCCTTGTTGTCCGATGTCAGCGATCTGGGCTGGTATGAAGAATTGTTCCGCATCAATCTGTGGGGCAGCATCTGGTGCACGCACGCTGCCTTGCCGCATATCAAAGCAAGCCGTGGCAATATCGTCGCCGTGTCATCTCTGGCTGGCTTGATGGGCATTCCGGGACGTACAGCCTATTGCACCAGCAAATTTGCGATGAATGGTTTTTTTGAAAGCTTACGTCTGGAAGTTAAGAACGCAGGCGTCGCAGTCACCATCGCTTATCCGGGCGTAGTCGCCACCCAAATCCGTTATCGCGGCTATAACGCAGCCGGTGTGGCAGCAGGTAGCAGCGGCTTAAAGGAAGACGATGCGATGTCGGTAGAAGAATGCGCCAGTTTGATCATCGCAGGGATGGAGCAAAGACAGCGCGACGTCGTCATGTCGGGCAAAGGCAAGTTGCTACGCTGGCTAAAACTGATTGCACCCGGTCTGGTCGAGAAGATGGCGATGGCGGCGTTGAAGGACGAGGTCAGACCGCATTAGAAATACCGCTTTGTCATTGCTGAGTAAGTAGCCAGGCAGACCCTATTTGCCTGGCTTTTTTATTGCGCAGATAATTATCGTGCAGATAATGGAGTAGATAGACAGGCGTCGTTCAATGAAAATTTATACTGGCCGTTTACGCGATTTGGGATTTATTTTGTGCTAACGGGTAGTGGTTTGCATGTCTTGCTACGCTAAGATCACGCATGATTATTGTGCTGATCAGCGACATAAATTGGGAGGATAATTTAATCTGAATGGATAAAAGTCTCAATGCCAGCCTATTTTTCGGCGTCTGGCTTCCATTCTGCGGCTAATTGTTTGGCCTTGTCGATTTGCGCTTGGCTCATTTTTTTCTCAGCATATTGGCGGTACATCGCGGCAGCGTCGTATTCACCTGCCAGGCTAAACCATTTATACGCCTCGACACTATTTTGTGGCACGCCATTCCCTTTGAGGTAGAGCAAGCCAAGCTGGTATTGGGCACTGGCATTGCCCTGATCTGCTGCCAGCTGTAAATAATATTTGGCTTGCCGAAAATCCTGGCGAGTACCAATCCCGCTAGCTAACATCGTGCCCAGACTGTATTGGGCATCGGCATAGCCCGCTTCCGCCGCTTTTTTATACCACTGCATCGCCTTGGCATAGTCTTGTACCACGCCTAGACCTTTGGCATACATGCGTCCCAGATTGACTTGGGCCCGCACATTGTCTTGTTGAGCGGCTTGCTGGTAGAGCGACATCGCTTTGGCGTAATCACGCTGCACACCTTCGCCATTGACATACATCAAACCCAGATTGAATTGCGCATTCGCATTGCCTTGCTCTGCCGCTTTGCTAAACGCGGCAAGCGCAGCGGAGTAGTTTTGGTCTGCATAAAAACTAACGCCATTTTCAAAATCACCTGCCCTAGCCAGTTGGGCAGACACGGCAGACAGGATGAAAGCGCAGAGCAAAAGGGGGCGGAAAACATTCATCGGAGGCTCGCTATCGGCATACGTAGTTGCAGGGGAAAATCAATTCTATTCACCATAATCCGCGGCCATGCTGCTGTCAACTTCTGGCGCTTAGCAGCAGTATCAACGCAGGACTGTACTATGACTAAATAATATACTCCTATATAGTATTTTTAATTGTCCAGAGAAAGTCTGGACGATAGGTCATATTTATCAATTTACGAGGGGAGTATATGGTTTTGAATCAGGTTTCGGCGTAATTTACTTCTTGATTTTCACCGGACGCTGCCAGTTCTCCAGCGTAATCTGTTTTGTTCGCGACATCGTCAATTTACCTTCTGGCGCGTCTTTGGTCAGCGTGGTGCCAGCCGCCAGCGTTGCACCTTTGCCGACGCGGACTGGTGCGACTAGTTGGCTGTCACTACCGATAAAAGCGTCGTCCTCAATTATCGTGCGGGATTTATTCACGCCATCGTAATTGCAGGTGATCGTACCGGCACCGATGTTGACGCGGCTGCCGATGGTGGCATCGCCAATATACGCAAGGTGATTGGCCTTGCTGTGCGCGGCAACCTGGCTATTTTTGATCTCGACAAAATTACCTACATGGACATCTTCTGCCAGCGTCGTACCGGGGCGCAGTCGCGCATACGGGCCGATATGCGATTGCGCGCCGACTGTCGCATCTTCAATATGGCAGAACGGTTTGATCACCGTACCGGCCGCAATATGAGCATCTTTAATCACACAATGCGCTGCGATTTGCACGCCGTCTTCCAGCGTGACTTTTCCTTCAAACACGCAGCCGACATCAATCGTCACGTCGCGCCCGCACGTCAGGCTGCCACGGATATCGATACGGGTCGGGTCGAACAAAGTGACACCTTGCTCCAATAATTTTTGCGCCAGATTACGCTGATAGATGCGTTCCAGTTCAGCTAATTGCACTTTACTATTTACGCCCAGGGTTTCCCACACGGCGTCCGGTTGTGCTGATACGACGGGCACACCATCGGCGACTGCACGCGCGACGATATCGGTTAGATAGTATTCGCCTTGCGCGTTGTTGTTCGATAGCGTGGTCAGCCATTGTTTTAGCTGTGCAGTCGGCGCGATGATGATGCCCGTATTGATTTCGGTAATGGCTTTCTCGGCTTCGCTGGCATCTTTTTGCTCGACGATACGCACGATCTTGCCACCTTCCCGCACGATGCGGCCAAGGCCTGTCGGGTCGTTCATGTTGGCCGTTAAAATCGCCAGCTTATCGCTACCTGCCGCCGCAATCAGTCGCTGCAAACTAGCGCTTGTGGTCAGCGGTACGTCGCCATATAGCACCAGAGTTGGTACTTTTCCATCCAATACCGGTGCGGCCTGCGCCACGGCATGTCCGGTGCCAAGCTGCGGTTCTTGTTTGGCAAACTGTAAATCAGGTGCGCCAATCAAGCTCGGCACCTGATCGCCGCCATGACCATAAATCACGCAAATATTGTGAGCACCTGTATCTGTGGTGAGACTGCGCGCCGTGTCAATCACATGCGATAACAAGGGTTTGCCCGCCAGTGGATGTAAGACTTTAGGCAAAGCAGATTGCATACGTTTACCCATACCGGCAGCGAGAATAACGACGTTCATGGAGAATCCTGTTAGATAATTTTTTGATGTTGAAATTTTATCATGGGGTGATTAAATCTCTAAACGACTTAGCGTCAAGCAGCTAAAAAGCAGCGATGCTTTTTCTTCCTTGAACGCATTCTATACATCTTGCTATTCGTGTTTGAAGCCGCCGACTCAAAACAAAAAGGAGCAAGCCGTTAAGACGACTTACTCCTTTTTCAGTTTAACTGGCGACGATTGATCTATACCTATATCAGCAACCAGTTGCCTTTAAAGATGATCGGTCCGCTGGGTTTCTCGGGATTGCCTGAACCACCTTTAGGTTCCAGCGTCACCGCCAGTAGTGGCACATTGTCGCTGCTCATATTGTCGGGCATAGGTAGGGTGATGTTGCCGTTGTCTGCGACCAATCCCAGTGATTTAACCGTCCCGGCTTTGCTGACAGCCCATAATTCCAAACTCTTATCTGCCGCAATATTTTGTGCTTTGACGATATGCACGATCAATTGCTTATGTTTGATATCGCCGGTGATCACAGCTATTGGTTCAGCTTTGTCATTGGATAATGTCGCTACATAGCTATTGGTTGGCGGCAGGGATTGGTCGACTTGTTTGCTCAACAAGACGGATACCATGACCAGCGCCATCGCAGTGGAGAACATGCCCAAGCCACGCCAGAAGGCGAGGTCTTCGCGCAGATTGCGCCAGAACACCCAACGGTCGGCACTTTGATTCAGTCCCAGACGTTTTTCCAGGCTTTGCCAGACGCTCGTGGCTGGTTGTTCAGTTTTGGCAAATTCTGCCATTGGTAGTAGATTGCCCTCCCACTGGCGCACCACTTGCTGTAATTGTGCGTCGCGGTTGAGCCAGCCTTCAAAGCGACGACGTGCGCCGCCGCGCAAAGTGCCGAGTACATATTCCGCGGCCAGTTTTTGCTGCAAGTTGGGCTTATTTTGGATATTCATACTATCTCCATTTTGCCAAGGCAGGTGCGTAGCTTATCCAGCCCGCGCCGTATCCAGGTCTTGACAGTGCCCATCGGTAGTTTCATTTGTTCGGCTACTTCGCTATGTGACAGATCGTGAAAAAACGCCAACGCCATTGCCTGACGATGCAAACCTTCCAGACGTGACATACATGACGCCAGTGCTTTGGCATCCTGAGTCATTTCCAGTGACTGTATCGGGGTGAGATCGCCGCTCTCTAGCGCGTGTACGACATCCATATCAAAGTTATCCGCGTCAATTTCTACATCATGGTCGAGTCTGCGCAACAGATCAAAAGCGCGGTTACGCACAATGGTCGTCATCCAGGTCATCGGCGCGGCCAAACTGGCCTGATAGCTGGCAGCATTGTTCCAAATGTTGACAAAACTCTCTTGCAACACTTCTTCCGCCAATTCGCGCTTAACTAATATACGCAGCGCGAAGCCAAACAGTTTCGGAGAAGTTGCATCATAAAGCGATCTAAACGCGATTGCGTCTTTTCGCGCGACGCCGGCGAGCCAGATATGCAGCTGGCCAGCGTCCATTTTGGATGTTTTTTGCAATTGGATATCCGTTTCGTATCTTGTTATTACAAGGTGTTTCGAGGCGAAATAGCGCGTTCTAGAATAAGTGCCCAAATCATACGGTAAGGGAAATGATTTTGCAGAAACTCTTCACAGTCGAATCGCATTATTCTTCTATTCGCAACAATCTATTGCTTATAGTCATCTTTATTGATTGATCTGGCTTGTATAGACTTGCTTCATCGATGAGCACGACACCGCAGTAACAGAAACAAACAGTGCGCGACTCACCGAGGCAGAAGAGATCCAACGTATCCCAAGCCTAGAGTCATCAACCTAATCATCTATCTTATTTGGAGAATTAAAATGAACGCGAAACAATTAATTGCTGCTGTTGCCCTGATCGCTACTGGTGTTACAACTGGTTCTGTTGCTTTCGCAGCGGACCACCAAGTTGGCGGCGAAGCGTATGTCAGTTTCCCTATTCCAAGCATGACAAAAACTAAGACAGACACTGTAAGCAACGGTAAAACCCGTGCAGAAGTTGTCGCAGAATTGAGCCAGGCACGTACTGCTGGTGTGCCAGTCGGTGGCGAAGCATATGTGTCTTTTGCACCAGCAAAAACACAGCGCCCAGTAGTTGAAGCGACACAGATTTCTCAAAAAAAATAAGTCGTTTTTTCTCCGACATGAACGCCGTCCTTGTGACGGCGTTTTTTGTTTTGCGTAAGGTGATTAAGATGAAGGTACTATTTAAAAGAGAAACTATCCGGCACGCTTACTAAGATGCGAACTTAATATCAGCATACTATGTCGTAGTTGTTATCCGAATATCTGC
>JANXTO010000030.1 GCA_025352365.1 Undibacterium sp.
AAGACGCTAAAAAATCAATCAGAGCTTTGTTGAATTCGGCTGCATGAGACAAATTAAATCCATGTGGGCCGCCTTTGATCACGCATAACTGACTGCCCTTGATTGCTTTGTGAGTTCTTGCGCCGCTTATCTCCAACGGTACGATAGCATCAGCATCGCCGTGGATAACCAAAGTTGGTATGGTGCATTTGGTCAAGTCGCTACGGAAATCAGTATAAGAAAATGCACCAATACAATCTAATGTCCCTTTGGGGGATGCGAAAGACGCAATCTCACGCGCATATACGCGCTGTGCTTCACTAACTAGCAACTTACCATTCACGCTGAAAAAATTGGCCGCAAACGCATCCAGAAAACCAATACGGTCGCTGACAACGGCTCCCTGAAATTGCTTGATCGTCGCATCATCCAATCCGCCTTCAGGATTGTCAGCCGACTTATAAAGATACGGTGGAACAGCGCCGGCAAATACCGCTTTGGCGACCCGCTCAGTGCCGTATGTGCTGATATAACGAGCGACTTCACCCCCACCCATAGAAAAACCGACGAGTGTGGCTTTTTTTAGATTGAGATGGGTCATCAGTTGATGTAAGTCAGCAGCAAAATGATCATAGTCGTAACCGGACCAGGGTTGTGACGACCAGCCAAAACCGCGACGATCATAGGTTATTACACGATAGCCAGCTGCTACCAGAGCGGGCACTTGTGCCTCCCACGAGCGTCCACTTAGTGGCCAACCATGGATAAGGACGATCGGTAAGCCGCTGCCATGATCCTCATAATATAAATCGATCGGGGCTTGTTGAAGACTTTCAATTTTCAATACAGGCATTTAAAAACTCCTTGAGGTAATGTTGATACAAGGTTGTCGCGAGTTTTAAATTATTGGTCGCGGCCATTTTTCCGTTATCACTAACGGCAAAAGCAAAATACATTATTGTTTTATGGATGAATTAACTGATCACTCATTGCAGGTTACAAGCTAAAGCGCTATGGGCTCAAATTAGGCAACTCTGCATAAAATTAATTTGCTGACGGCGCACCGACTTGTCGTAGCGGCTCTGCTTTGGCAAAAGCATCCAGTGCTTCACAGCTAGCCATAATCCTGTCAACAGTCGGTATATCGTTAACAGTAATTTTAAAAATGCGCATCACGGCAATGATACTTGCGAGGCAAATATCCGCGATGGTCGGTGTATCGCTATGACAAAATATCCCCGTGCCTGGTTCCGACGCCAGACGTTGTTCCAGCGCTTGCAGGCCAGTGGTAAACCAGTTAATTTGCCAAGCTCGCCAAGCTGCGTCATCAAAATGGCTAGTGCCAACTAAATATTTTTTTACTCGCGGGGTGATTAAAGGATGCGTGTCGGCAACCAGCATTGATGCCAGAGAGCGGACGCGGGCACGAGCATGCAAATCTTTTGGTAGTAATGCCGGGGACGGTTGATATTCCTCTAAAAATTCCAGAATCGCTAGCGATTGCGTAATTGGCGGATGTCCTGCCTCAATCAGTGCGGGGATTGCCCCCATAGGATTGATCTTGAGAAAAGCCTCACTGCGTTGTTCGCCTGCATCGATGTTGACGATCTTCTCGTGCGTGACCAGACCTTTCAGATTCAAGGCAACACGCACACGGTAGGTTGCCGATGTGCGCCAGAACGCAAATAACTCAAACTCAGGTTGTTTCAACATAAGACCTCCTAAAGAACAAAATTGATTAATTTGGCTAACAGAACATTGACTAACAGAGCGATCAGTTTTGATGGATAAAACTCTCCTTAGTTCGTCAATTTTCAATGGAAAAAATTTCTATACTGATCATCCATCTCCGTTTTTCGCATCGGATAATACGTTGCAGAATGCAGAGGCTGTTTTTCTGGAAAAAGGATATTAGGTCAGCTTACTTGTTGATTTTACTACAGCCACTCAAGTAAGTTTTTTCAGGCTGCGCGCATACTTTTTTAAAGCATGCATTGATGAGTGCGGCAGTTAAACTGCTACGCCGATTGCATCATTTTATTTCTGGTTGTAACTGCCAGCCACAGCACTTGTTTGACTTAAACAGTACAGCAAGTATTGCTGGAAATGATAGAAAATAATCGCGGTTGGAGTTGTTGGATTTTTTGTGAGTTGTGTAAACGCATTAGCGTTCTGCAGTTCGGAGTTTGCGTAAGTCTTATCGGGCAAGGTGAAACACTCGCCAGAAAATTCGGTAACACAAAACAAAAACCCGCGTTCTCAAGATGAGTAACACGGGTCAATGGACTTCTTAAACATACTACTGGTGCCGAGAGCCGGAATCGAACCGGCACGCCTTGCAGCGCGGGATTTTGAGTCCTCTGGCAAACACATTAAAATCATACACTTAACGCTTAAATTATTTCCGCAATTATATATTTAAGCCTACTTCGAGAGTCAATACCAGCTTAGGG
>JANXTO010000062.1 GCA_025352365.1 Undibacterium sp.
TGCTCATTCAAATAGTATTCACGCTGAGATTTTTCCATCTGACGCTTAACACGGCCACGGATACGCTTTTCCACTTGCAGAATATCAAGCTCACCCTCCAATTGACCAAGCAAATGCTCTAAACGTTTGGCAACACTAAAAATTTCCAGAATGACTTGCTTTTGCTCTAGCTTCAAAGGCAAATGTGCAGCGATCGTATCGGCCAACCTACCCGCATCATCAATTCCTGAAAGTGATGCCAAAATTTCAGGTGGGATTTTTTTATTCAGTTTTACATATTGATCAAATTGCTGAACGATTGCACGGCGCATTGCCTCTACTTCAGAGTCATCACCCTCTTCCGGCGCAACAGGAGTGAGCTCTGCTGCGAAGTGAGACTCTGTTTCAGTAATCTTGTGAATACGTGCACGCTGTGCACCCTCGACCAGCACCTTAACAGTGCCGTCTGGCAATTTCAACATTTGTAAAATATTGGCAATGCAGCCGATTTCGTAAATATCGTCAGCAGATGGCTCATCTTTTGCTGCAGCTTTTTGTGCCGCCAACATGATGCTCTTGCCCTGCTCCATTGCTGCTTCCAAAGCTTTAATGGACTTTGGACGCCCCACAAATAAAGGAATAACCATGTGTGGAAACACAACCACATCGCGCAGTGGCAACAAAGGCAATTCGGTTTGTTCAGTAATTATAGAAGTTGTCATGGCGCACCTTATTCAAAATTTCTAGTATATAGATTGGCGCACTAGGCTAAATCTCAAGCCCGTCATCCGAAAAACAATAAAAAAAGCCACTCAGAGAGAAACTCCGGGTAGCTTTTCGATTGAAGCTCAATTTTATTGTGTAATTAATTGTACTGCTTATTCCAAATATCGTGGATCAATTATGACATTCACCCACAATTTTAAAGGATTAAGATTTTATACCTGACACCTTCGGTTGCTCGTCGTAAATCAACAAAGGTTTTGCGCCATTGGTAATAGTATTTTCATCAATAACCACTTTAGAAACATTTTGCTCGCTAGGCAAATCATACATAACATCTAGCAACGCGTGCTCAAGAATAGATCTTAAGCCTCGTGCACCTGTTTTACGTGCTATTGCTTTTTTTGCAATTGCTTGCAAAGCTGCTGGCCTGATTTCAAGCTCAGCACCCTCCATTTCAAGCAATTTAGAATATTGCTTGATCAGCGCATTCTTCGGCTCGACCAAGATTTGAATTAATGCCGTCTCATCAAGCTCGTTGAGAGTTGCAATCACAGGCAAACGACCAACAAGCTCAGGGATCAAACCAAAACGAATCAAATCTTGCGGTTCTGCATCTTGCATAACTTGGCTAGCACTCTTCTCTGCCTGACTTTTCACGCTAGCAGAAAATCCTATGCCGCTGCGTTCAGAGCGGTCAGAAATAATCTTAGCCAAACCATCAAATGCACCGCCACAAATAAACATAATATTTGTGGTGTCGATCTGAATGAAATCTTGATTAGGGTGTTTGCGCCCTCCCTGCGGTGGCACGGATGCCATCGTACCCTCAATCAATTTCAATAATGCTTGCTGTACGCCTTCTCCAGAAACATCGCGGGTAATTGAAGGATTATCTGACTTACGAGATATTTTATCGATTTCATCAATGTAAACGATCCCTTTTTGGGCTCGCTCAACTTCATAGTTGCAGTTTTGAAGCAGCTTTTGAATAATATTTTCAACGTCTTCACCTACATAGCCAGCCTCAGTCAAAGTTGTCGCATCAGCAATTACAAACGGCACATTGAGCATACGTGCTAAGGTTTGTGCAAGTAAAGTTTTACCTGACCCAGTTGGGCCGACCAAAAGGATATTGCTCTTAGATAGCTCAATATCATCTTTTTTACCAAGATGCTTTAAGCGCTTGTAATGATTATAAACAGCAACAGCAAGAATACGTTTTGCTGTTACTTGACCAATTACATATTGATCAAGCAAAGCTGTAATTTCTAAAGGTGTTGGCAGATCAGTTTTTGCACTAGAAATAGATTCCAAGTTGCTAACTTCGTCACGAATAATATCGTTACACAGATCGATGCATTCATCGCAAATGAAAACAGACGGACCTGCAATTAGTTTTTTAACCTCATGTTGGCTTTTGCCACAAAAAGAACAATATAAAAGCTTTTCGCCAGTGGAGGATTTTTTATCAGGCATAGTACGTATATCTTTAACAGGAATTAAGCAAAAATTAAGAGAGATAATTTTGATATTAACCGTAAATCCGTTATATGTCATTGAAGAAGGACACGAAAATACGAAGATGACAAATCAATATAAAACCCGCGAGCAATTTAATTATAGAGCACAATAAAAAACGTCCGCACTTAACAAGCGCGGACGTCTTCTAATTACTCAATATTTTTAGTATATCAGGCGCGATGCGTTAAGACTTTATCGATTAAACCATATTCAGCAGCAGATTCGGCCGACATAAAGTTGTCACGATCAGTATCTTTCGCAATTTGCTCAACTGTCTGACCAGTTTTGTCAGCTAGGATTCCATTCAAACGTTCACGCAGGTACAAAATTTCACGCGCCTGTATTTCTATGTCAGAGGCTTGACCTTGAGCACCACCCAAAGGTTGGTGAATCATAATACGAGAATTTGGCAGCGAGAAACGTTTGCCTTTCGCACCAGCAGCCAATAAAAAGGCACCCATTGACGCTGCCAAACCTGTACACAAAGTAGATACATCAGGCTTAATAAATTGCATGGTATCGTAAATCGCCATACCAGCTGAGACAGAGCCACCCGGAGAATTAATGTAAAGCGAAATATCCTTATCAGGATTTTCACTTTCCAAAAACAATAACTGAGCCACGATTAAATTTGCAGCTTGATCATTTACTGGCCCAACTAGAAAAATCACACGCTCTTTTAACAATCGAGAATAAATGTCGTAAGCACGTTCGCCGCGACCGCTTTGCTCTATGACCATAGGCACCATACCGAGCATGTTGGTATCTAATGCTGAACTACGAATAATGCCTGTCATTGGATTTTCCTTTAGTTATTGCGCGTTGTTACCCATTAATTCATCAAAAGGTAACACCTTGTCAGTGACTTTTGACTTATCTAAGACATAGTTAACGACGTTTTCTTCTAATACAAGGGCTTCAACTTCAGCTAAGCGATTACGGTCACTAAAATAATATTTAACGACTTGTTGAGGATCTTCATAGCTCTGAGCGAAATCTTCAACTTGCGCTTTAATTTGCTCAGCAGTTGCTTGCAAATTATTGGCCTTTACTAACTCAGCTAATATCAATCCTAAACGAACACGACGTTCCGCTTGCGCAGTAAACAATTCTGGTGGAAATGGAACATCTGCCACGTTCATACCGCGCTGAGCCATGTCTTGGCGAGTCATCTCTGCCAAGCGTTGACCATCTTGCTCTACCAAGGATTTTGGCACATCAAACTCTACGGCCTTAACTAAAGCATCCATTACACTATCTTTAGTTTTAGCTTTAACGCGACCTTTAACTTCACGTTCAAGATTTTCCTTGATATCAGCGCGCATTTTTACTAAATCGCCATCGTCAACACCGAGACTTTTCGCGAATTCAGCATCAACCTCAGGGAGATGTGCCCATTCTAGTTTTTTCAGAGTGACAGTGAACTCTGCAGTTTTACCGGCTACATCTTTACCGTGATAATCCGCTGGAAACGACAATGGGAATGTTTTGCTCTCGCCAGATTTCATGCCCAACGTAGCAGCTTCAAATTCAGGCAACATACGACCCTCGCCTAGCACAAAAGCAAAATCTTCAGCTTTGCCGCTAGCAAACTCTACGCCATCAATTTTACCAACGAAGTCTAAAGTCGCACGATCACCGTTTTTTGCCGATAAGTCGCCACCGTCTCCATGAGCACCTCGCTCACCTTTGACATGAAAGTGAACGCGTTGCTTGCGTAAAATATCGATAGTTTTATCAATTTCCGCATCGGATACTTCAACTTTAACTTGTTCTACTTCTGCAGAAGACAAATCACCAACTACAACATCTGGATATATTTCAAAAGTTGCGTCGAAGGCTAAACTACCTTCGGCTACGCCTTCACCAGATTTTGGTTCAATGCGTGGATATCCAGCGACGCGCAATTTATTCTCGTTAGCAGCGGCATTAAATGCCTGGCCAACTTTATCATTTAAGACTTCATTTTCCACTTGATAACCGTGCTGCGCGGCGACCATTTTCATCGGCACTTTTCCAGGGCGGAAGCCAGGGGCTTTCGCTGTGCGTGCGCGCAATTTCAAACGCTTTTCCACTTCAGATTGCACATCGGCGATCGGAAAAGAAATAGTAAGGCGGCGTTCCAATTTATCTAAAGTTTCGACTGCAGTTGCCATGAAAATCGTCCAAATAAAAAAAATTCTGTGGTGCGAGGAGGGGGACTCGAACCCCCACACCATTACTGGCGTCAGGACCTAAACCTGGTGCGTCTACCAATTTCGCCATCCTCGCGGGATGAGAACACTTGCCAAAATTAAAAACTGGCACAAAAGCAAAGGGCGACCCGAAATTCAAGTGTCGCCCAAGACTGTTGCATGTGGCATTTCAACTCCAGCCGCGTATTCTACTGGATTTTAATCGGATGTGGCTCTTTTTTAGAGTTTGCTTTGCAATTATTTAGTCAGGCTCACTATATAAACAGTAGCAAGCCCGACTCGCACTCACAATCAGCGCCTATCAAACTGGTCTTTTCACCCTAAACCATGCAGCATATAAAGCCGGTAAAAATAGCAAAGTTAAAGCTGTCGCAATGATCAATCCACCCATGATCGCGACTGCCATTGGCCCCCAAAAAACTGATCGGGACAACGGAATCATCGCTAAAACTGCTGCGGCGGCTGTCAAAATAATTGGACGGAAACGCCTCACAGCCGACTCCACAATCGCGTCCCAAGCGGGAGCGCCTGCTTGAATATCTTGCTCAATCTGATCAATCAAAATAATCGAATTGCGAATAATCATTCCAAACAAGGCAATCACTCCTAGCTGCGCAACAAAGCCGAACGGTCTATGCAATAGTAATAAAGCCATCGCTGCACCGGCAATACCAAGTGGCCCAGTCAAAAATACCAATAAAGAACGTGAGAAGCTATGCAATTGCAACATCAATAAAGTAAAAATAATGAATATCACTAAAGGTACATTTGCCGATATTGATTCTTGCGCTTTCCCACTATCTGCCGCTGCACCAGCCAATTCAATTTTGTAGCCAGGTAATAACTCAGAGCGAATTTTCTCTAACTTAGGCGAAATCTGGCTGGAAACCGTCGGACCCTGTATGCCATCGACAACGTCACACTGAACCGTAACTGCCCACTCCCGTCCCTCGCGCCAGACTACACCAGGCTCCCAAACCAGATTAATTCTTGCTACTTGAGATAAGGGAACAGACTTGCCACTTGCCGTAGGAATATTTGCATCGCCTAACGCATTGATAGTGGATCGCTCATCAACAGGTTGCCGAACCACGATATCAATGAGCTTATTGCCATCCCTAAATTGTCCAACAGTTGAACCTGTCAAAATAGTATTCGCCGCCCGCATTACTGATTGTGAAGTAACACCTAAGGCACGCAATTTATCTTGGTCCAAATCGATACGCACAACCTTCACTGACTCATTCCAATTGTCATTGACGCCAATAGCATTAGGATTGGCGCGCATAACATCTTTAACCCGATCTGCCACCTCACGAACCTTGGCGACTTCTAAACCTGTCACGCGGAACTGCACAGGATAAGGAACAGGTGGACCACTAGGCAACACCTTAACGCGTCCACGTACTTCAGGAAAATCAACTTTAAACACATTGACGATTTTTAAACGTAGCGCGTTTCTAGCCTCAAGATCTTTTGGCAGTACAACGATTTGCGCCACATTCGTCTGAGGGAAAATTTGATCTAACGGCAAATAAAAACGTGGACTGCCAGTACCAACATAGCTGGTCACGCTCTCAACACCTTCTTGTTTTTGAATGAACTGCTCAAACTTTTTAGCCTGCGCCTCGGTCGCCGCGAAGGAACTTCCCTCTGGCAACCACAACTCCACCATCAGTTCAGGGCGACTAGAATCAGGAAAAAATTGCTGCTCAATAAATTTAAAACCGAAAATACCTAAGCCAAAGACACCAAGCGTAATGAGGATGGTGGTTTTTCGCCATTCGACACACCAGGTAACCAGCTTACGGAAACGTGAATAAAATGGTGTGTCAAATAATTCATGATGACCGTCAGCATTAGAGGATGGCTTCACCTTGAGTAGCAAGTAACCAAGGTAAGGAGTAAATAATACCGCCGCCAACCAAGAGATAATCAAAGCTAACGTGTTTACTGAGAACATCGAAAATGTGTATTCCCCCGCGGCAGATTTAGCTAAACCAATCGGCAAAAATCCTGCCGCTGTAATCAAGGTTCCCGTCAACATCGGCATCGCGGTTGAAGTGTAAGCAAAAGTCGCGGCATCAAAACGAGAGAAGCCCTCTTCCATTTTGCGCACCATCATCTCAACGGCAATAATGGCGTCGTCGACTAACAGTCCGAGCGCAATAATCAGGGCACCTAAAGAAATTTTATGCAAATCGATATCAAATATCCGCATGAACAAAAAAGTCACTGCCAGCACCAAAGGAATAGTCAAGCCGACGACTAAGCCAGGCCATACATCTAAACGGAATGGTTTAGTATGCAAACCCAAAGCGAGGAAACTCACCGCCAAGACAATGACCACGGCCTCAATTAAAGTATGGACAAACTCGCCAACAGAAGACGCAACCATTTTAGGTTGATCAGAAACGCGTTCAATCTGAATACCAACAGGTAATTTACTCTTAACCTCGGCTGTCGCTTTTTCGAGATTTTTACCTAAGTCAATAATATTCCCGCCCCGCTCCATGGAAATACCAAGACCAATTACTTCTTTACCATTGAAGCGCATTTTATCCTGCGGAGGATTTTTATACTCTCGCTTAACTGTCGCAAAATCACCTAAACGAAAAGTGGTTCCATTGGCGCGTAATTGCAGATTTTCCAGATCTTTTACTGTCATTAACGCACCAGAAATCCTAACCTGCAAATTATCTGCTGCGGTCGTTAGAATACCTGTTGCATTAATCGTATTTTGGGAATTAATTTGACTAACAATCGTGTCAAAAGAAACTCCTAACTGAGAAAACTTTTTTTGAGAAAATTCAATATTGATTTTCTCATCTTGCACGCCAAACAACTCAACCTTAGCAACTGTCGGTATGCGCAAAAATTGCTGACGAACAAAGTCCGCATATTCTTTGACCTGCTCATAGGTAAATCCATCGCCAGACAGAGCAAAGATAGATCCGTAGGTATCACCAAATTCATCATTAAAAAATGGACCGAGAACACCAGATGGCAAAGTACTGCTGATATCTCCAATTTTTTTACGGACTTGATACCAGGATTGTGCGGTTTCTTTTGGTGGAGTCGATTCGCGTAATTGCAAAATGATGAGAGTCTCACCAGGCTTGGAGTAGCTGCGTATTTTGTCTATATACGGCGTCTCTTGTAGTTTCTTCTCAAGTTTATCGGTTACTTGCTCCGCCATCTGCAAAGCAGTTGCACCAGGCCAAACGGCCCTAACCACCATATTACGGAAAGTGAATGGAGGATCTTCATCTTGCCCCAACCGTCCATAGCTCAAAATGCCGCCTAATAACAGCACCACAATTAAGTAACGTGTTAATGGAATGTGTTCCAGAGCCCACCGCGATAAATTAAAACCTCGGGAGGAATCGCTCATTTAGCCACTCCTGCTGCATCGCTAGCTGCTTTAACGGAATCAGTAGTTGGACTAGCACTCGCAAGCTCGCCTCCAAGAATCGATACTTTTTGTCCGACTTTTAATAAATTCACACCAGCTGTTACGACCATTTGTCCGGCTACAACACCTTTGGCCACCAATATATCTTGTCCGGAAGAACCCGCAATGGTGACTGGAACTAATCTAACCGCACCACTCTCAACGACCCATACCGAAGTCATATTTTTATCGTTAAATAGTGCCGTCATCGGCAGACGTATCATTGCATTAGGCGTTTTAGCAGAAAAAGTGACGTAAGCAGTCATGCCTAATCTGACATCTTTAGAATTAGCCGGAAGAGCGACTTTGGCTGTATAAGTGCGAGTCACCGCGTCAGCAATTGGCGACAATTCACGTAGCTTCGCCTCTAGTACTTCGCCTTGATTCGCCCACAAACGTACCCGGATATCAGAAATTTGGCGTATCGTATTTACTTTATCCTCGGGAATACCTACGACCACATCCATCTCACCGGATTGCGCGACGCGTACTACCGGTGTACCTGCTGCAACGACCTGCCCTACCTCCGCATCAATCCCGGTAACCACGCCATCTACGTCAGAAATAAGGGTCGTGTAACCAGATTGATTGACCTGATTTTTATATGATGCCTGCGCCTGCTCATAACTCGCTTGAGCCGCTTTATAAGTCGTTTCTTTGGACTCTAATACAGTAGCAGCGACAAAATTCTTTTGTCGCAATTCTTGATAACGCTTGAGTTCTGCTCTGGCCAAATCACGATTGCTCTCCGCCGCCATTAATCCAGCTTTTGCCTGCGTTTGCGCTAACGCCAGATCTTGCGGATCAAGCTGCATTAATATTTGACCACGTTTTACTAAGTTACCCACATCAACTTTGCGGAGAACGATTTTACCTGCCACTCTAAAACCAAGGCGTGACTCTATCCGTGGGCGCACCTCGCCAGAAAATTCCGTAGCCGAGTCAGCGCTATCGGCACTAGCTTTAATGACTCGTACTGGACGAATATCTTCTACTTTTTCTGCTGGCTTTGAGCATGCAGTCAGCAATAGTACGGTACTCACACCCAGTACAAGAGTATGTTTTGCAATAGATAAACGTATGCCAGATGCTTTGTTTGCATCAGTGAACTCACTGAGATAGTTTTTTTGTACGATTGGCACGAGGGGTTTCCTTTACTATGCTGGCTGCAAATACCAAGAATATGGGATTGCCGAATGGCAATCAAAATTTATTACTGTTAAGTTTTGCCTAAATCTTATTTAATTTTCTTCCAGCTTTTTTTCAAACGCTCTAACGGAATGAATGACAAAACACTTACTGACCGCTAAGGGATAGACAAAATACTTTGGGTAGACAATTTGAATATCATTTAAAGTAATTCAATCAGTTACTGACTAAACGGTTAGTAATTATAGTTGCGCAACATTTTTTTGCCAATGACTTTAGAGTCATTTATTTTTTATTGCAATTTTAACCAATGCCATGCCAGTAGATCATTACGAAAACTTCCCAGTCGCCTCAATTTTATTGCCTGAGCATTTACGTGCAGCAGTCGAATCTATTTATGCTTTTGCTCGGACGGCGGACGACATTGCCGATGAAGGTGATACAACCGCAGAACAACGTTTGTTTGCGCTTAACCAATATGAAACGGAATTGACCAAAATTGAATTAAACGAAATAAGTGACATTGGCTTGTTTCAAAAGCTTAATTATTATATTGGGCAACATCGCCTGCCTTTACAAGCGTTTCGGGATTTGCTGTCCGCATTTAAACAAGATGTGGTGATTACCCGCTATCAAAGCTTTACTGAGTTATTAGATTATTGCAGACGCTCTGCCAATCCTGTCGGAACGCTCATGTTGCATCTATATAAAGCGACAACCCCAGCCAATCTGCAAGACTCCGCAGCAATCTGCTCTGCGCTGCAACTGATTAATTTTTGGCAAGATGTTGCTGTCGATTGGCATAAACAAAGAATCTATCTGCCCCTGGATGACCTGACGCAATTTGGTATTACCGAACAACAATTAGCAAACGGACAAACGGATAAAAATTGGCAACAAATGATGCGATTTCAAACCGACAGAGCACGTACGATGATGTTAAGCGGAAGCCCGCTATGTAAGCGTTTAAAAGGTAGGATAGGTTGGGAATTACGTCTTGTTGTACAAGGCGGATTACGTATCTTGGAACGAATTGACGCTGTTCATGGCGATGTTTTTCGGCACCGTCCATCCATAGGAAAAAGTGATTGGTTCGTGATTGCGTGGCGCGCAATCTGGATGTAAGCGCGTCAGGGTAAAAAACAAACTATGTACTCATGATTAGTACAAATAAATTACAGGCTGTTGCAAAATTATTATAGCTTTGCCGCGTACAGCACCTTACTATGCGAATACCATGTCGTATACCAACGATCAATACGGTGCAATTTTATTTTCGGGCATGATGATGCGAAACCCTATTCTTCTTTTTTCCTCTCGCTTACTATGTTGCCTCAGCATATTGCTTGGCAGTCTGAGTGCCAGTGGATGCACCGTAATCGCAATTGCAGACGCGGCAGTATCTACCACTGTCAAAGTAGGTAGTGCGGTGGTCGGCACAGCGGTTGATGTGACGGCGGCTGGCGTACACGCGGTGACTGGCAGCGGCAAAAAATAAGTAAGGAAAATCAAATCCTGTTTTTAATCTGCTGACGCATCACACTATCTGGCCAATACACCATCTGGCCCCTCACTTGGTACATCAACCCGCAACTCAACATCATTAAGAGCTAGCCCATGCCAACCGAACTGCAAATTGCAGAGCACCGTAAAGCGCAACATGCGGCTAAGTTCGCTTTGGCGCGTTTGGGATCCTTAATTACGCCAGAAGATACCGAGCAGAGTCTTGCGGCAAAAGCACACGCCCTGTTATCTGAATCTGGTTACCCGGAAACCTGGTATTACCAATGCCCTGCCCTAGTGTTATTGGGGTCCAGAAGTTGCGTATCTATTGCTGGCAACAACTACAGCGCCAGCGAAGAAGCTATTGGCATGTCCAACCTGATTACGATAGACCTCAGTCCAGTCAAAGATAATTGCTGGGGAGATTACGCTCGGTCATTTGTCATCGAAGATGGCAAGCTCAGCGAAAAGCCTAAGCAGCTTGAATTTAAAAATGGCTTACATTTTTTGCACCAGCTACACCAGCAAATGCCGCGCTTCGTAAAACCGAACACCACGTTTGAACAGTTGTTCGAATGGGCCAACGTGCGCATACGCGAGAGTGGTTTTGTGAACTTAGATTACCGCGGCAATGTAGGCCACAGCGTTGCCACTAATCGGGATGAACGACAATTTATCCAGACCAGCAATACTCTGTGTTTGGGAGATGTACCATTTTTTACCTTCGAGCCTTTTGTCAGGCTTAAAGGTGGGCGCTGGGGATTTAAACATGAGGATATGTTTTTCTTCAATCAGGACGGCGCACTCGAAAGCGTATAAAAGCTAACCTGCTTCATAAAAAAAGCCGATATCTTTGCAGACATCGGCTTTTTACTTTTGCGAGAGTTCTTTATTAAGCTTAATCGTATAACTCAGCTATAGAACTTCGCTTACAGAGCTTAGCTAGCGACCACCTGCTAAGGTCTATGCGCGCTTAGAGTCAGACTTTAAATACAATTAATCTGGATATTGCTTGCACCGGTCGGGTTGCTCAATTGTGCAGTACCAGTACCACCAACTACGGTACAAGTTTGTCCGACAGGTTGTGTGGTCACTGTTACAGCATACGGCTGGCCATCCAATACGGAGTTAGAGAAAGTAAAAGTACCGTTAGCACCTAAAGTCAGGAACAAAGGATCTAAACCGTTGGTAACAACAACCGTCTTGCCCGCCGCTAAACCAGTCAATACAACGGAAACTGGTACGCTCGGCACGCAGTTCACCAGCACACTAGCAGCAGGTTGTGGGTTAGTAATGCTCGCTGTGCCCGTCCCGTTTTGAACAGTGCAAGTTTGCGCTGCAGGTTGCAAACCAATCGTAACTGCGTAAGGAGTGCCATCTGGGATGTAGAACGGGAACGTGTTCGCGATATTCGTGGTGTAGGTCAACGCATCAAAATTAACGTTAGCATTATTGTACAAATACAATGAACCAGCAGTTAATCCCGAAACAGTGGCAATCACAGGTACTTTA
>JANXTO010000078.1 GCA_025352365.1 Undibacterium sp.
TTTAGGCGAGGAACAGAAGCGCTGAGGTTACATTTGCTCCCATTTACTTCTCTAGACGATTGAATTAATTGCAGCTTTTACCAAGCAGATGCGGCGCACTCTCGCAAGTATCGCAAAGATTACAAGGTCGGATTCTGGCTAATTCCGTCTCTTACAAGGATGCTTCAGCATGCTGTTATAACGCGATCCATAGAATCAATTCATCCAGGACAGGACGCGCTTTATCAGCTTTTTTATCGTTAATGATAGCGACGATAATCCACAGTTTGTCTTGCCGGTCTTTGACATAACCAGCAATCGCCACGACATCTTTTAAACTACCTGTTTTAATACGCGCCCTTCCGTCTAATGCGCTTTCTTTCAGACGTTTGCGCATGGTGCCGTCAACTGCAACGATGGGAAAACTGCTCGCAAATTCCGGGAACCAATTGCTGCGTGCCGCTACTTGCAATAAGTCAGCTAACTGTTTTGGACTTATTTTTTCTGCGCGGGATAAGCCAGAACCATTGTCAAGAATTAGACCCTCCGTACCAATACCCTGTCTTACAAACCACCGGCGTATATGTGCATCTGCCGCCTGCGCACTGGTTGCATAATTTTTAGCATCAGAAAACTCTACCCCCAAAGTCAGATATAGCAGACGTGCCATTAGATTATCTGATTGTTTGTTGACGATCTTGATGGTATCGGCGAGCGTTTCTGATTGCCGCTCGACCAACACATTCGCAGTGGCTGGCGTTATCCCCTCTCTGGCGCGGCCAATCCAGGTGCCGTCCAGTTCTTGCCACAATTGCCGGATTAGATGTTCGATATAGCGATTGCGATCCAGCAGATTGGTGTATTTGGTCGCTTTGCAATTACGTGGAAAACTCCCAGAAAACGTGATGCTAGTCGTATAGTTACTATCGGTTTCTACCGTAGGCGGCATCCAGGTATTGTCCCAACTAGTGCATGGTTTGTTGTCCAGACGCAGCTGATTTTTAATCACTACTTGAGCCATCGGAGGTGAGCTTTGTAATTTGATGCTGTCTGTGCTGGACTCAATATCGAAGGTCGACAAATTACCATTCACCAGCAGCGCATCCGGTATCACGTTGTAATAGGTATCCGGTTTTTCATCAAATTGTACTGCATCGGTATCCATACGACTTGGCTGAAAATAATGGCGATCCAGCACAATATCACCGACGATATTGCGCACGCCCTGCGACCGCAAACTACGCAACATCAATGCTAATTTATCCCAGGTAAAGTTGGGATCACCTCCGCCACGCAGATAAATATCCCCAAATAATCCGCCATTTAAATCGCCTTGCAATCCGCTTTGTTTGATCGGCGTCTCACTGAGAATTTGTGTTTTCCAGCGAAACGTCGGCCCTAATTCTTCCAGTGCGACAAGTGTCGTCACCAATTTAATCGTAGAGGCCGGACTGACAGGCGTATCAGCAAATTGCACCATTGTCGCCGGGCCGCCGCTGGCAGGCATTACGACAATACTCAGAGCAGTCGAAGGTATTCCTGCTTTTTTTAAAGCAAGCTCCACCGCCGTTGGCAAGGGACTTTGCGCCGCTGCAGAAATACAGAAAATAGCGAGTGACGCTGCTATTAACTTGGAGATCGCATCAGGGCTAAATAATCGTGACATCGAAAAACAAAAAGACTTTGGCATTGGCGGTAGCGGTGAACTGTGTTGGACTAACTTAGAGGGCTTGCTTATTGGATGAACTTATTGGGCTCACCTATCGGATTAGCTTATTTTTCAAAAAAATAAAACAAACTGCATCGGGTGATTAAACTCAAACATCAACATACACGGTAAGACAGATTTCTCCTACGTTTAGCAGAAATGCCGAGAGACAGATTCTACCTATACAAAGCTGACAGCTCCGTCCAATCATGGAGATTTTTTGATTCTGCTTGTAACAAGGCTGAGCAATTGTCCAGTTGTATTGGGATAACACGTATGTAGAATTCCTGTGCCAAATAAAAATGGCAGCCATATCGGCTGCCATTTTTATTTATAAAACCAACTAATTACTCAGCGGCAATCACCAAAGCAGCGGCATTAATGACGGCGGCAATACGGCCAACATCACGCAACTGTACGGCGGACATGCCTTCTTTTTTCAGCAATTCAAAATGTGATTTCACACAGAAATGACATTTGCCGACGATTGAGGCTGCCAGTGCGTACATTTCGAAACGGCGCTTATCCACGCCGCCATTGGTGGCGTAAGCGTTCATACGGAGTTGCGCCGGTTGCGTCTTCAAATCTGCATCATCGGCCATCTCCAGATAGGGATACCAGATGTTGTTCATGCCCATCAACGCAGATGCAGTCAGCGCTGCATTGAGTTCTTCTGGCGTAATCGCGCCACTGCCTTTGATTGCATCGATGATGAACTTACTTTTTGCAGAAAATGCAGCGGCCAGAGCGACGCCGACTGCATCATTGCCTTCCAAACTGGAGCGGGCGATTGTGCCATCAATGTTCAGACGAATGTCTTTCGCATAATCGGGAATGGCATTTTTAATTAGATTAAGAAATTCCATAGTATTTTTCTATTATTCAATGATTTTAAAACCCGCCGCAGCGGGTTTTATGGATGATCGTGGACGCAAAGATGTCCTCGTTCAATTTACAGTGTAGAACCGCCAACTGTGCGATTGCATGGGCACAGTTCGTCTGTTTGCAGACCATCCAGAATACGCAGGATTTCTGTCGGGTTACGGCCAACGTTCAGATTATTGACAGAAACGTGTTGAATGACATTGTCTGGATCAACGATGAAAGTAGCGCGCAAAGCAACGCCAGCGTTGACATCACGTACACCCAGCATGTCTACCAAAGAACCTGTGGAATCACCGAAAGAGTAGTGATTCAATTTGTCCAGATCTTTGTGCTCACGGCGCCATGCTAATTTGCAGAATTCGTTATCAGTAGAACCGCCCAGCAAAATCGCATCACGATCAGCGAAGTCATTTGTCAGTTTGCCGAATTCAACGATTTCTGTCGGGCAGACAAATGTGAAATCTTTTGGGTAGAAGTAGATGATTTTCCATTTACCTGGGAAGGAAGCTTCAGTAATCGTTTCGAAAGCGGATACGCCGTTTTCTTCATGATGGTTAAAACCTGGCTTAGCTGCTGGTACGCTGAATGCGTCGAGTTTTTGACCTACAGTTTTCATAACTTTCTCCTGATTGGTAGTGTAAAAAATGTCTAAACGAAATGTTTTAGTCATAGTGCGATGCAGCATATCGCTATGAATTTTAAATATTCAATAGATTTTAACTAAACATCAATTAGCTAAAACGTTTGTAACGTTAGGCACGCCACAAGACATGCGCGTGACAATCTCTTGGCATCAGAGGAATCATTCTCCAGGTGCTTAAAAACCAAAATCATACGGATGACGGTTTACGCGAAGCTGACTTTAGATTAAGTTATGCTCACTTTATGCTCACTTACAGCGCAGTCACCGCTATAATCCCCCATCTTATTTGCTATGGTTGATTTATCGTGCCTGATCGTCTCGCCGTCTTATTACAATATTTATTGCCTAAAAAGGCGATTACCGAGTTTGGCAGCCATGTTGCCAATGCCAAAGCGGGTCGCATCACGACAGGCATCATTCGCTGGTTTGTCGGTAAGTACAAAGTGAATATGAGCGAGGCAGTTAATCCCGACATCAGCAGCTACGCTAGCTTTAATCAGTTTTTTACACGCCCGCTGCGTGATGGCGTGCGCCCTATCGCCGACGCTGCCTGGGTTTGTCCGGTGGATGGCACGATAAGTCAATTTGGGCCAGTTGCACAGGGGCAAATCTTTCAAGCGAAAGGTCATAGCTATTCTGCGACGGCGCTGGTCGGCGGCGATGGTCAATTAGCGGCAGCTTTCAACAAAGGGAGCTTCGCAACGATTTATCTCAGTCCGCGCGACTATCACCGGATTCATATGCCTTGCGACGGTCGCCTAACGCGCATGATTTACGTGCCGGGTGATTTGTTCTCTGTTAATCCGGTGATGGCAGCGGGTGTGCCTGGCCTGTTTGCGCGGAACGAGCGGGTCGTCTGCGTATTTGAATCAGCTCATGGCACGTTTATCCTGACCTTAGTCGGTGCAGCGATCACAGGCAGCATGTCTACCGTCTGGCATGGTGTGGTGAATCCGCCGCGAACCAAACAAGTGCGTGAGTGGACTTATGCAGATAAAAATATTCAATTCAAAAAAGGCGAAGAGATGGGGCGCTTCTTGCTCGGTTCTACCGTGGTCTTATTGTTCCCGGAAAATGCGATTGAATTTAATTCTGGCTGGCAATCTGCCGGCGCGGTGAATATGGGAGAAATGATGGGGAATAAGATCAGGGCATCAATCGATCCCTCATAGAACTGCACGGACTACAAGCTGAAGGATGTAAATAAAAAACTCGTTCATGGGGTCAGCTCAGAACGAGTTTTTATTTGTAGTAGTTAAAATCGAGCAGTAAAACCATAAAAATCAATATACTCCCCTGCTATTTTCAATAAAATTCCTTATAGCCCAATGATTCTCTGGACGTTTAAATATACTCATGGAGAGTATATTTATCAACATGTAAAACTCCAGACCATCCTGTTAACGCTAAGCTGCTCAAAAATCGTTAAGTGCATTAAACGCATTCAACCGTAATCACAAGACCTTAAAGTGCAGTCGCTTTGCCGGACGTCAGTGCATCCTGAATAATGCTGAGCATGCCAGGTACGGCAGCGTTGGCGGCAGCTTCTTCCTGAGTATTTAAGTTCTCCATCTTTTTGCCAAAAACATCCATTTGCTTACCCATGTCGTCCATCTGCTTGCCAATGGCATCCATCTTTTTGCCCGAGTCAGTCATAAATACAGAAGCCGCCATTTTGACGCCCAAAGCACCCATGCTTGCGCCTTGCGCACCCATCTCCAGACCTAACTGCGTCATCTGGCCGCTATATAGATAAACGTCTTTTAGCGTGCTGTTGGCAGCAGTCAATATGGTGGGGTCTTGTACCAGATAAGTTTTGCCTGCTTGTTTAAACCAGAGGAAGTCGATTTTCTTCGATGACTTCAATTTTTCTACTCTTCTAACGTCGCTAGAATCGCAATAAAAGATCGAATCAACCCCAGCTGCGTTGCGCACCAAGGCAAAATTTAAATCGCTCTTTCTATGCTCGATATGGACATGCTTAGAAAGCAATTCTTTACTAATCGTGATGTTGACTGAAGGGCTACTAGAAGACTCGCTCGATGCAGCCCAAGTCGCCTGAGAGTAAGCACATAAGCTAAAAGTAAGTGCGGCAATACTAAGTAACTGGCGGCGCATGATGGCTCTTGAGAATGAAATTATTGTTCAAACTAAGGATGTGAATAAGACTAGCTAGTTGTTGAACACATAGTAACAAGCCATCAAAATTGATCGAAGCAGCATCCGACAAAATGTGGAATATGAGGCATAGAACGACAAAATATTGAGTTATTGATCAACATAGGACTTACGCCTCCCTAAAGCATTACAGCGAATAGTCGTACCAAAGTACTGTCGTCATCGCTACACCTTTGCCGAGACGATTTTGTGTAAGCCCTCAATAAATACAATGCTTGAGATAGGCAATCTCTTTAAAAAAGCTTGCAAATTCTCATTGGCTGGACAATAATCTAAATAAGAATTGTTCTCATTAATATTTGCGGAGGAAAAAATGGCTGAATTCTCTTATGCTGACCAAGCTGAAAACAACAGACTTGCATCTGTCCCCGCCAATGGCAACATCGGCACAGATGGAAAACAAATCGTCCGCCTGAAAAGTCGGGAACTCATGCATCAGATGCGTGAAGTCGAAATTGATCACGAAGGCAGAATTTATCGCTTACGTGTAACGCAGTTGAACAAATTGATCTTGACGGCGTAATTTTTTATTAGGTCGCTAGTCAAGTAATAGCTAACTCAGCATTTCAAGATTAATTCGATTTTAGCCAGCGATGCCGGATGACATGCAAAGCAAGCCAAGCAAACCTTACGAGGAGCGTTTGATGTCCAGCATAAATCCAGATTTTTTTGAGATTGCCAGCAAACCGGCCCAGCCAGAATTATTAGTCTCTGCCGTGTTGCACCTGATGTCGCATTACACGGTGAGTTCAGCACAAAATAAAGATGGCGGTGCGTGCCTGAAGTTGGCATCGGTAATAGAACGACATTTAAAGGTGCTGGCAGAATTACCTGATCTGGCACCGGTATTAAGAGCGACTTGCCAGCAATTGTCAGAGCAATGGGCGGGCTTGGTTGAAAGAAGTTTGCCACCGCAAGGACGACTGAATTTGTTCACGCGTCTGGTGGCCGGTAGCAGATAAAAGAATTTTTTACCAACTTATTCGTAGAGATTCAGATTCAGTGCCACAGTTTGAACTTAGTAGATTCATTTTTACCATTTTTATTACCAGAGGTTTTCATGATCGTTTGTGTTTGTAATAACGTCTCTGAAAAGAAAGTGCGCAATGCAGTGGCAGCGGGTTTAACCACGATGTCTGAGCTGCGTACGCATTTAGATGTTGGCACTTGCTGCGGCAAATGCGCCAGTTGCGCGCGCAGTATTCTGCGTGAATGCCAATCCTCTGGCGTGGTTTCGTCGATCAACAAAGCGCAACAGCTTCATCCAGTACGCTTTCAGCCGCAGGCGCTGGCGGCTTAACATTTCTGCGGTAATGCGTAATTCCCAATTAAACGAGATATGAATGTTTAGCAACACGCCAACCATGTTTATGGAGTATTCCAATCCAAGTCAACGACCGCTCAGTCGCATGTTGCCAATCCTTGGCATCGTATTGGCACACCTCGGATTAATCTATGCGTTGAATGCAGGTTTGCTCAATAACGCGGTGCAGATTCTGCCAAAAGAGCTGATGGTGAGTCTGGTGGCGACGAATGAACCAGCACCGGAGCAACCTAAACCTAAAGTCAGCATGCCTAAACTCATGCCATACCAAGCTGTTTTCGCACCAACGCCTGAGGTGGTGGTAGCGACGAGTACGGCACCATCAGTTCAGACCACCAACATCCCCCCGGCGCAAGAACATACCCAAGTCGCAGCAGAAACCAGCGCACCGGTCGCTCCGATCACACCTGCATTACCTAAAGTAGTAACCGGAGTGGAATATATACAAGCGCCGCAAGCCGATTACCCGCCACTGTCCAGAAGAATGGGCGAAGAAGGTAAGGTCGTTTTACGTGTTTTAGTAAACGAAAAAGGACGTGCAGAAAAAGTGGAGATTCAAAAATCGTCAGGCTCCAATCGCCTTGACGAAGCAGCACGAGTCGCTATTTCGCGCGCCTTGTTTAAACCCTATGTAGAAGACGGCAAACCATTAATGATGCTGGCAACAGCCGTGATTAGCTTCTCACTAAACAGTTAATTTGCGCCCTCGCCTCGCGTCGGGTTTGCATCACGGCAAATCTGTTTAATGCCGATATTCATGTCAATATCCGCCAGCGCAATCTCCTACATATCAAGATACTCCCCATTATTTTTCATAAAAACATCTTATTATCCATGTAATATATGGACAATTAAAATATACTCACCATGAGTATAATAAAATTCAGATTTTCTATTAGATCGCTATCATTTCGTAGCAACGTAAATGACATGCATCGTTCAAAGCTATACTTATTACTGTCACAATGAAAAATCTGGGTTAAAAAAATCAGAACTAGCGTACAAACGTTGTACATACGCTTATACTGCAAACTCCTGCAAACAAACTATTTCGAGGTCCCAATGAAAGGTGACGCCAAGGTTATTAAGCTGCTCAATGCGCAGCTAACCAATGAACTCAGCGCAATTAATCAATATTTTTTGCATGCGCGTATGTACAAGAATTGGGGTTTTGAAAAAATCGCCAAGAAGGAATATCAAGAATCGATTGGCGAAATGAAACATGCTGATAAATTGATAGACCGTATCCTGATGTTAGGTGGCCTGCCAAACTTACAAGCCTTGCACAAGCTAATGATAGGCGAAGACACGCCAGAGATGCTGCAATGTGATCTGAAGCTAGAAACTGCAGCGCAAAAGACCGTTAAAGAAGGTATTGCAACTTGCGAATTAGTTGGCGATTATGTGTCGCGCGACTTATTTCAAACGATACTCGACGATACCGAGGAACACATCGATTGGCTGGAGACTCAACAAGAGTTGATCGAAAAAATTGGCCTGCAAAACTATCTGCAAGCGCAAATGCTGGACGCAGAGTAAGTTAGTTTTAATAAGTCATTTTTAGGATGTCTTATCGAAACTTGTCGACGGCAGACATTTTTAAAGCTATAAAAAAAGGAGGTAGAAGCTTAAACGCCTTTACCTCCTTTTTTATACGTGTTTTTTTAACGTAACTTAGAAACTAGCTCACTGCGGCAGTGACTCTTTAAATGACGGACGCTCCGATAACTTATCAAATAATTTCGCTAAGTTGGGATAATCACCGCGCCAGTCAATCTCTGGGAAACGGAAACTTAACCAACCCAAGGTGCATGCAACGCTAATATCCGCTAGGGTCAAATGCGTGCCCAGGCAAAAAGGTGCATCGCCCAAGCCCGTGGACATTGATTTTAAGCCTTCTGTCACTTTGCTCATCTGGCGTGCAATCCAATCGGCGCTTTGCAAGGCTTCTGGCCGCTGGGTTTTTTCCAGACGGATTAAAATCGCAGCATCGGCAATTCCATCCGCCACAGCCTCCCAGCATTTGACTTCAGCACGCTCACGTCCGTTGACCGGAATCAGCTTGCCGACAGGTGTCAGGGTATCGAGATATTCAACAATGACGCGCGAATCAAACATAGCGCCGCCATCTTCCATCAACAGGCAAGGTACTTTGCCCAGGGGATTAGATTGCTGGATTGTGGTGTCTGCTGCCCAGACATTTTCCAATACCAACGTGTAGTCGAGCTTTTTTTCCGCCATTACTACACGGACTTTTCTTACATAGGGACTTCCGAGGGAACCAATCAGTTTCATAGGCACTTTGTGAATTTATTAGGCTAAATTATAGCATTGCCGTCTGTCTATACCCTCAAGGATGCAGATAGACAGTGACTGCAAGACCAGTGTAATGAGTGCGGGCTAGTGGTAAAATCGGGCATTCTGCGCGAAAAATAGCAAAAATCCTTAAGAAATCTGCTGTTTCGGCACCCGAACGACAAAATTGGATTATATCGCCCAGCGCGTCATTTTGTTGTTTTTTGCGCAATGCAATTATCTATTTTTGACGATTCAATATCCTATTCTTCGCTTTTTCACCTAATTCGTTACTTCGATCCCAAAATCATGCCTCTTTCCACACTCTCTGCCCTTTCCCCGCTTGATGGCCGTTATGCAAGCAAGGTTAATGCGCTGCGCGCCACTTTGTCCGAATCGGGTTTCATGCATCATCGCGTCAAAGTTGAGGTGTCCTGGTTACAAGCTTTGTCGCAAGCAGGCTTCGCTGAAATCAAACCATTTTCGACTGCGGCTAATGCTTTATTGGAAAAAATCGTCAGCGATTTCTCTGAAGAAGATGCAGCGCGCATCAAAGCGATTGAAGCAATTACCAATCATGACGTTAAAGCGGTGGAATACTGGCTGAAAGAGTCGGTAGGACTACCCTTACCAAACAGCTACGACCATCTGCCAGTGCGCGCGCTGGCCATTGATGCGGCAATCACACAAGAATTAAAAGCGGCAGCAGAATTTATCCATTTTGCCTGTACCTCAGAGGATATCAACAACACCTCGCACGGCATGATGCTTAAGAGTGCGCGTGACGGCGTCATGCTACCTGCTTTGCAAAATCTGATCACACGATTAACGGAGTTAGCGCACACCAACGCCGACGTGCCGATGTTATCCCGCACCCACGGCCAATCTGCCAGCCCGACCACATTAGGCAAAGAAATGGCAAACGTCGTAGCCCGCTTACAACGCGCTGCGCAACGTATCGCCCAGGTAGAAATCCTTGGCAAAATGAATGGCGCGGTCGGCAACTACAACGCACATTTATCAGCCTACCCCAAGCATGACTGGGAGAGTTTTTCAAAAAACGTGATTGAGCAACGCCTAGGTCTGGTCTATAACCCTTACACCATTCAGATCGAACCGCATGACTATATGGCAGAAATGTTTGATGCCTTTGCACGTGCAAATACGATTTTGCTGGATTTAAATCGTGATATCTGGGGCTACATTTCAGTTGGCTATTTTAAGCAAAAAACTAAGGCGGGCGAAATTGGCTCATCCACCATGCCGCACAAAGTCAATCCGATTGATTTTGAAAATTCCGAAGGTAACTTGGGGTTAGCGAATGCGCTACTCAAACATTTATCCGAAAAACTCCCAGTCTCTCGCTGGCAGCGTGACTTGACGGATTCCACCGTCCTGCGCAACATCGGCGTGGCGCTTGGTTACACCTTACTCGCTTACGATAGCTGCCTGCGTGGCTTAAACAAGCTAGAAACCAACCACGAGCGGTTGGCTAGCGATCTGGATGCAACATGGGAAGTTTTAGCGGAGCCAGTGCAAACGGTCATGCGCCGTTATGGTGTAGAAAATCCTTACGAGCAATTGAAAGAATTGACACGCGGCAAAGGGATTTCTAAAAAGGCGTTGCGTGCGTTTGTGACTGGTCTGGCGATTCCACAAGATGCTAAAGATTTATTGCTAGAAATGACACCAGCAAATTACATTGGTATTGCTGCGAAATTGGCGAAAGCGATTTAGACAGGTACGACAAACGGCAAAAAAATGGCGCATTTGCAAAAGCAATGCGCCATTTTTCATTTAATTTTTAAAACTATTTTTGAGATTTAAACGGAAACATCAACTGTTTCACATAGCCATCTGGCATGTAGTCACCTTGCACGCCGTATTTCTCCGGGAAACCCTTTTGCCCCTTAATCGCGGTACCAAAAATATGGTCTAAAAATGCGTAGTGCGCGGCGTAATTTCTATCAATCGCCACGTCATCCGATGAGTGATGCCAGTGATGGAAGTCTGGGGTCACGATCAGATATTTAATTGGACCCCAAGGCAAATGCACATTGGCATGATTGAACACCGCTTGAAACCCTACCACGATGATGTAGGCATCCATCACGGTCTTCTCAAAGCCAAGTACATACAGCGCGCCCAAGACACCGACACGCGTCACAATCAGCTCCAGAATGTGCTGACGGGAACCGGCTAACCAATCCATGGTTTTAGCCGAATGATGTACTGCATGGAAGCGCCATAAAAATGGAATCTCGTGATACGCTCGATGAGTCCAATATTGCACAAAATCCGCCGCCAAAATACATAGCAATAGTTGCGGAATAAAGTAAATCGATTGAATAAATCCACGTACAGAATCATGTGCCATCCAGCCAAACAAGCGATGAATCGCAAAATTGACCGTCAACAAAGCTAGGCCGACGATAAAGTGGTTCATCGCAAAATGCACCATATCGGTCTGCCATTCACGACGAAAAATCATCTGTCCTTTGTATAAAGGAAACAGTTTTTCAATCGCCACAAAAATCACCGTTGATCCCAGCAAATCCAAAATAAACCAATCCAGCCCGATATACGGTGTATGGTCTGGAAAATCAGCCACAGGCACATGCGAACCACCCAGCGCAACTGCAATTAAAACCAACATACCCGCGACGGCATTCAGTCCCCTGCGCTGTTTGAATAAAACATTGAGCAGACTGATGACGCCAGAAATAATCAAGCCCGCGAACAAAATATGCCGGATCAGATCGGGAGAATATTGATGCCGTAATTCTGGGGTCGTCAGATATTGAGGGAAATGGAAAGCGATCACTCCCAGCAAGCTTAAAAACGCAATGCTCAGCGCGATCACGCCGCTCGCCAACCCTGTGCCAGGTTTTAAAGGGCCGCTTTGATGCAGCAAATTCGTTGTCTCATTCACTGCACCACTCAGATTACTAATAACGGCTCTGGCAGGATCTACGATTGCTTTTTCAAGTGTCTTTGGCTTCATCTTTAAATTTACGCGTAATTATTTAATTAACAATTAAGTCGGAATGATAAATGACTTAAGAGGCAAAGAGGAGAAAAAATCATAGAAAAAAAGTGGTTTGCCGACTAATCTACTCAAGATAATTCAAGCGTTCTGCACGTTCCGCTTTTTTTTGATATATTAGCTCCAACTTAGTTCTAGTCCGAACTAATTTCCATTACCATAATCGCTTTTTTAAACAGGGAACAGAAATGCAACGCTATATCCGTCCTAGCATTCTCTTACACTGGTTAGTCGCCATTTTGATCATCGCGGCTTTTATTTTAGGCAATGTGATGGCAGACATGTCGTTTAGTCCGACCAAATTAAAATATTTCTCGTGGCATAAATGGTTGGGTGTCACCATCTTAGGTCTAGTTGCAATACGTTTATTGACGCGCCTCTTTAGCACTGTGCCAGCTTACCCAGACAGCATGCCAGGCTGGCAAAAAAAATCGGCCAGCGCTTTGCATGGTCTGCTGTACATATTGATGTTTGCCATTCCGTTGTCGGGTTACTTCTACACATCCGCTGCGGGCTACCCTGTGGTGTATTTAGGTTTAATCCAACTCCCCACGATTATTGGCCCTAACCCTGAACTCAAACCGATTTTGAAAGATCTGCATGAGATTTTGACGAAGATTTTATTCGTCGTATTTTGCTTGCATGTAGCTGCAGCATTAAAGCATTTGATCATCAACAAAGACGGTATTTTCCAGCGCATGCTGCCTGGTAAATAACATTTTATTTATCTAAACATTGACTCAATAAATCTATAGAGGTTGCACCGCTATGACCATTTCTTTCTCTAAAAAGACCAAAATTATTACTGCAAGTATTTTGCTTGCTGCAAGCTTGCCAGTGTTAGCAGCCATTGCAAAAATCGATAATGCTAAAAGCAAAGTTACTATCGTATTTAAGCAAATGAATGTCCCCGTTGATGCGCAATTTAAAAAATTCTCAGCAGCGATCGATTACAACACCGCAAAACCAGAAGCCTCTACCGCTACGGTCGATATTGATGTTGCCAGCTTCGATTTAGGTGACGCGCAATACAACGCAGAAGTACTCAAAAAAGATTGGTTTAACGCAGCACAATTCCCTAAGGCGAGTTTTGTCTCAACAAGCATGAAGGCTGGCGCCAATGGCGTGCTCAACGTCAGCGGCAAGCTCACCATCAAGGGAAAAACAACCGATATCAGCTTCCCTCTCACCGTCAAAAAAGACGGGACTAATCAAGTATTTGATGGCAGCCTACCGATCAAACGCCTCACCTACAATATCGGTGAAGGCGAATGGAAAGACACCGGCACAGTTGCCGATGAAGTAGTCATTAAGTTTCATGTAGTAACGCAATAAAATCGAGAAGTCTTTATTGTATTAATAGTGAAGTATGTCATTTCATTTAGCATTTTTTTGTTCACCGGTTTTCGAGCCGATGAGCCGGGCCAGCGGCTCTTCGCGGATACCGATTTTCTCGCGGCGCAGGCGGCGGCGGGCGTTGGGCGTGAGGTGGCCCGGCCCGTTGGTGAGCACCACCACGTCGCGGCTCCAGCGGCTCACCAGCAGCGCCAGGCCCGTAACGGTGCGCCCCTGCCCGTACACGGCCAGGGGCTGGTTGCGCACTTCCCAGCCGTGGCAGTAAGGGCAGTGCAGCACGCCCCGCCCCCACAGCTCGCGAAAGCCCGGCAGCGCGGGCAGAATATCGGACACACCAGTGGCCAGCAGCACCCGCCGGGCAGTTACGGTG
>JANXTO010000121.1 GCA_025352365.1 Undibacterium sp.
CCCTTTTGCGCTGACTGTGACCAGCTCGGTGTTGGTCAGCCTGTTTATCTCCTTTACGCTGGACCCGATGTTGTCGGCGTATTGGGGTGATCCTATCGGTCATCATGAGAAACCGAAGACAGGATTGAGTCTGCAACTCGCCAAATTTAATACCTGGTTTGATCATCAGGCAGATCGTTATGGCCGCATCATTGCCTGGGCTTTGCATCATCGTATCTGGATGGCTTTGATCGCCATCCTGAGTTTGGTACTGGCAATCGGCTTGTTTGGAAAATACGGTGGCACCAGCTTTTTCCCCGCCTCTGACAACGGTACGATCATCATTAATGTACGCACACCATCGAGCTCCAGCATTGATTATGCCCGCTTAAAAGTAGAAGCCGCAGCGACATTAGCACGCACGATTAAAGAGACCGTCGCCACCAATAGCAACGTCAATTCAGCCGGTGGACGTGTGTATGTGGATATCGGCAAAAGTACACTGCGCAAACGATCTGCAGTCGAAATCGGTGCCGAACTGCGTAAGCTAGTTGCTAGCCTGATCGGTGCAGAATATGTCGTGCAAGAAGACTTGAGCAATGGCGGCGGCAAGCCTGTTCAGATCAATTTTTACGGCACGGATTCTCGTAAATTACTCCAGATTACCGGTGACTTTATTGAGAAATTACGCGCAGTCAATGGTGCGGTCGACGTCGGTTTGTCTGAACAAGATCCTAAGGACGAATTGCAGATTGAACTCAATCGTGGCTTTGCCAATGCCTTGGGGATTTCTGTCAACGACACCGCACAAGCTTTGCGTGTAGCGTTTGCCGGAGTTGAGGTAGGCGACTGGGTAGATCCCACTGGCGAGGCGCGTGACGTGGCAGTGCGTTTGCATCCAGATGACAGAGTCAGTGCCGAAAACATCGAGCATTTGCCGGTAGCAGTCAGCGGTAGCGACAAGATGGTGCCACTCGACCAGATCGCTAAAATTACGATGGGTAAAGGACCGGCCAAGATTGAACATTCTAATGGTAAGCGCACGATCACCGTATCTGCCAATACACAAGGGCGTTCGCCTGGTGAAGTCACGACGGATGCCTTAGCGATTGCGAAAGCGATCAACTTTCCGCCGGGCTTTGGCTTGGAATTAACTGGTTCGACCAAAGATCAGAAGGAATTATTCACCGAAATGATCACCGCTCTGATCATGGGAATCGGCTTGATGTATCTGATATTAGTCATGCAATTCGGCTCATTTACCGCGCCCTTGGCCGTGATGTTGTCACTCCCTTTAAGCTTGATCGGCGTCATGATTGCACTGCTATTGACCCACTCCACCATTAATCTAATGAGCTTAATCGGCATCATTATGCTGATGGGGCTGGTCGCAAAAAATGCCATCTTGTTGCTGGACTGCGCCCGCAAACATGAGCAAGAAGGGTCCGGTGATGATAGAGAAGCCTCATTAATGTATGCAGGCCGTATGCGTTTGCGTCCTATTTTGATGACGACATTTGCCCTGATCGCAGGCATGTTGCCGGTGGCGATAGGTATGGGCGAGGGCGGTGAGTTTTATCGTCCGCTAGCGATTTCTATCATCGGCGGCACGATCACTTCTACCTTGCTGACCTTATTGGTGGTGCCGACTTTCTACGACAGTATTGAGATCGCACGCGACCGCATGTTTGCCAAGTTTGCGGATAGAAACAGTCGCTGGAATCCTATTTTTGCTTTCTTTGTTACCTTGATCGAAGCCTTGTTGACCTTGACCTTATTGCGCTTTGTGTTCCGCTCTTTGATCAAAGGGTTTGCGTACCTGGTACACCGCAAACGCGCTAGTGTCTAGCACAGTTGGTTTGGATTAAAGCTAATCCGAAGTATCAAAAACAAAAAGCCGTTCAGTTTAGACTGGACGGCTTTTTGTTTTTGCTTAGACTTTTGATGACGCTGTTGCAGGTGTTGTTGCTGATGTTTGAGTTTGCTGCACGACTAGATTCTCTCAATGGAAGTCAGCTTTGCATAAATAGGATATTTATATACTCCTGATGTGTATATTTAATTGTCCATATAATCATTGGACAATAGACCATATTTTCATAAAATAAGGGGGAGTATATTGAAAATGATCATAAAATGTCAAAAGAAATCCCGATCACAAAGTTAGCGGCTCACTTATCACGGGTCGGGAACACATCTTTTCTTTGCTGATGTTTAAACCAATCTTTCAGCATCTGCTCTTCATATCGAAAGCCGCTATAACTGAAATCAGGTTTGGACTGAAAATCCATGTCGCGCAAATCTTCTTTGCCAGAGGCGACGACTTCCTGCTTATCATTTTTGAGTGAATAAGAGAATGACATTTTTGGCCAGTCGATGGCTTTGACTACCCGCACATCTTGTAGCCCACCTGCAAAGCCATGTCTGATTTCACCTGCCAGATCCAGATCAGTGACATTGATTTCTAGCTGGTAGCCATCGGGTAATCGTTTTGCCAGATCGGCAAAAATTCCATCAAATGTTTTAATCAGGTTGGCTTGTGCGTTCTCTTGCGTCTCGTTGGCGCTGCGGATGTCGGTAAATTTTTCTGGTGCTATCCAATTGACTTTGGCTTCGCCTGCCATGGCAGTTTGCGCCGTCAACATCAGACCGATCGCCAATAGCGCGCCCAAGATCGCTGTAGCTCCGTTGCTTACTTTGCTTGCTGGAAGCATGTTAATTCTCCTTGCGTTTGATGTTGAAAAGAGGGACGGATTGATCCTTAATCACTCCCTGCATTTCGCCCAGATATTCGGGGCTTAACATCATTGTAGCCATTCGCATCAATTCTAAAAGCTTGCTTACAAATTGATATGAATCGTAAGAATTATCCATGCAAACGGCTAGGGCCTGTCAGTCTGTTGACAAATAAATCTCACGATTTAATTATCAACAGACCCTAGCGACCAGACCTCGGCAACGTTACCGTTTATTTAACGGCATCGGCCTTGATAATCTCGTTTAAAACCCGACCCTCACTGCCGCTAGGCGGGCGCACATGTAACAGGTGCGCCAGTGTTGGGGCGATATCGACGACTTCGGCATAGTCCGCATAAGCACCTGGTTTAATCCAGCGCTTACCCATGATCATCAGTGGTACGTTGGTGTCATAGTTATAAGGCGATCCATGTGATGTGCCGGTGGTGCCGCTGCCGAAGTACCAATATGGTTTGGTAACGATCATGACGTCGCCAGACACTTGCTGATTCCAGCCGCGTTGCATCAGCTTGGCTTGGCGCGAGTTAGGTAAATTGCCGTTACTCAACTGCGTGCGGGTGTAGGTATTTGCTACGCCCGGGTAGTTAGATAAAAAGCGGGCGATCGCGTTTTCTACATCTTCCCGTTTTAGGCCTTTTTGATCGATGCTTGGGTAATCCAGCATCAAGCTAGGGAATGAAAATTTGACGACCAGATTCTTCAGCCCGAATTTTTCTGCTACATGGTCGTTGACGTCGCTCATCAGTTTGGCTGTATTCAGACGCTGCGCATCGCGCTTTTGTGACTGAGAAAATTCTGGCACATTAGGGAAACCATGATCGGCGGTTAACACAATCAGCGTATTTTCCAGTCCTACACGTTTTTCTACATCATCAAAAAAGCTGGCGAGCAGACGATCCAGGCGTTGCAGATGGTCGTGGGACATACGGCTTTCTGGGCCAAAACTATGATTGATGTAGTCGTGGCTAGACAAGCTGATACCCAATACATCGGGTACACCAGCGGGATTGTGACCTAATTTTTCGCCATCAATGGCAGCGCGGGCAAAGTCCAGCGTTAGTTCATCGAGATAAGGGCTGTACGGCAGTTTGCCGTAATAATTAGCGTCTGGCTGACCTGAGTCGCTGCCATAAATAAATGGAAAACCGCTGCGGTTATCGACCACAGCTGCCATCCCGGGCGAATTATCCGGCGCATCG